>CAITGX010000336.1 GCA_903892045.1 uncultured Planctomycetota bacterium
GCTGGCGTTGAAGTAGGTCGGGTTCGCCGCCTTGACGGTCTGCTCGAGCTGGTCGCCCGAGTCCCAGACGCGCTGGCCCGCGGCGTTCCAGATGGTGTAGCTGCGCGCGCCGAGCGCCACGATGCGGTCGAAGTCGCCGTCACCGTCGAGGTCGCCGAGGTCCTTGCGCACCTGCAGGCGGCCGAGGCGCGCGTTGCCCCTGAGCCACGCGCCGCCGCGGAACACCTGCGGGTCGAGCGTGAAGGTCGACACCGCCGCGATGTCCACGAAGGTTCCCCACTCGCGCGAGTCGCCCTCGTTGGCGGCCGCGAAGTAGGTCTGTCCGCCCGCGCTGAACGACGCGATCGCGTCGGGCTGGTACGCGCCCTCGACCGGCCAGCCGGCGATGGCGTTGACCGTGTCCTGGTCGCTCGGATCGAGGCCGTTGCCCGAGAAGGTGACCATGCCGAGCGTGGTCGGGACCGCCGCCGGGTTGACCGGGAAGGTGCCGGTCGTGGGGTCGAAGGTGAGCGGCATGCGGAAGTCGTTGTCGTTGATCACGAAGATCGTCGACGGGTCGCGCATCGCGAGGCCCTCGACCTTGTCGCCGAAGTCCGCGTAGCCGACGGCCGCGAGGTCGATGAACACCGACTTCGAGACCGGCGCGATGCCGGCGGCCGCGAGCTGGGCCGGCGTCATGCGGTCGAGCGTGCCGCCCACGCCCGAGATGGCGGGGGCGAGCGTCGAGATGTCGGTCGCGCCCGCGAGGTCGATCTCGAACACCTTCTTCTTCGAGGTGGTGCCGAGCGAGCTGTCGCGCTCGACCACGAGGAACTTGCCGGGCGCGAAGGCGCAGGCGTCGCCGAGCTTGTCGCTCGCGCCGCCCTCGAGCACGTAGACGTACTCCGCCACGACGCTGCCGGTGGTCGTGTCGAACTTGGCGATGCGGATGTTGCGCGACGCCTTCGAGTTCGCGTCGTTCGCCACATCGGGGTTGTCGAGCGGGCTCTGCACGAAGCAGTAGACGAACTGGTTCCACACCGCGATCGCCTCGAAGCCGCGGTTGTCGCGGCGCTGCGCGTACACCGCGGGGAACGCCTCGGTGCCCACGGTCACGCCGAAGGCGTTCGAGCCCGCCGGCACGAAGCGGTCAAGCATGAGGCCGGTCGCGTCGAACTTGTAGAGCGCGGGGCGGTACTCGTCGCACATCCAGATTCTGCCGTCGGCGGTGCGCACGAGACCCTCGAGGTCGCCGCCGATCGGATCGTTCGCGATCGGATTGCCGAAGAGGTCGCACGGCTGCTCGTCGGTGTAGGCGAGGCCGGCCGCGGCGCCCTGGATGTTGGGCAGGCCGGTGAGCGCCGTGCCGTCGGGCTTGCGGAGCAGGATCTGCCCGGTCAGCGCGAAGGCGTTGGTCGCCGGGTTGTAGGTGAAGGTGCAGATGCGCGGCTGGAATCCCGGCAGCGCGAAGGGACGCTCGAGGGCGGCGTCGCCGTCGACATTCACCGGCTCGAGGTTCGGGCCGCGGTCGGTGTTGGCCCACAGCGTGACCACGCCGGTGGCCGCGTCGATCGAGTCGAGCCAGAGTCCGCTGAAGCCGCCGAGCAGGATGTCCTGTCCGGCCGCGGTGGTGCCGAGCACCGGCGGGGCCGCGAAGGTCGCCGTGGTGAGGCTGGGCGTGCCCTGTCCGTGCTTCTTGGTGCCGAGCGCGCGCACCGAGGTGATCGCCTTGGTGGCGAGGTCGACGACGGCGACCGCGCTGTGCTCCTGCAGCGAGACCCACGCGGTGGCCGAGTCCGGCGCGACCGCGACATACTCGGGCTCGAGGTCCTGGCCGATGGTCGGCGAACCGGGGCCGAACGCGCGGATCGACGCGTCGATCACGCCCGCCGCGAGGCCGTTGAAGCCGAGCGTGGTCACGTCGGCCTGGGTGATCGCCTTGCCGGTCACGTCGATGATGCTGATCGAACCCTCGGGGTCGACCAGGTAGTCGGCGCTCGGCTCGCCCTCGTTGGCGACGATGACCTTGGTGCCGTCGGGCGTGAAGGTGAGCATGTCGGGCAGCGCTCCGACGGTCACCGACGCGAGGAACGCGCCGGCGGTGTCGAAGAACACGACCAGGCCGGGATCGGTCTTGAGCGCGCCCTGCACGGCGCAGGCCACGAGGCCGTTCTTGACCGCCACGCTCTGCACGCCGCCGCCGTAGGGCAGCAGCGAGATGCTGCCTGCCGCGACCGGCACGGCGGGCGTCCCGAGGTCGAAGATGTCGATCGAATTGGTGAAGCCGTTCACCACGAACGCGCGCTTGGTGGCGGCGTCGAAGGCCACGATCTCCGCACCGGCGACGTCGTAGCCCGCGCGCGGCGTGCTGGCGAGGTGCGTGATCGAGATGTACGGGTCGCCCGCAAGGGCGCCGGATGCGGCGAACACCGCGGCGGCGAGGGCCGTGGTGCCCGTGCGAAGGATCGACCGACGGGTCGAGCGATGGAATGTGCGCATGAAAAACCTCCTGTTGGAAGGCAGGAGGTTCGTGTGGCCGTGTGTGCGTTCGGTGTTGGCGGGGTCAAGAGCGCGCGAGCGGGCGATCACCGCGTTCCGTGCGTCGGAGGCGTCGGCCGACGCCCTGATCCGAGGCTCGCTCCGTCCTCGCTCGGTGCTCGAGCGGTCCTCGAGCAGTCCTCGAGCGGCCGCAAGTCGTTTGCCACCGAGGAGAAGCGCGCGCGAATCGCACCGCGGCGTGCGCGTGCGCGCGCGCCGGAGGCTCACCAGGTGTACAGCACCGTGTACTCGATCGTCCGGCTGCCCTCGCTCGGCAACTCGACGTCGAACGCCATCGTGCCCGAGTCGAGCTTCTCGAACTCGGTGTTCTTCCTGGTGATCTGCCAGTTGGTCCAGCGGTACGGGCGCTCGATCACACGCACCTTCTGCGCCGCCGACTTCTGGTTGCGCAGCTCGATCCGGAAGGTCTCGGTCATCCGCTTGGCCGCGTTGTCGATGGTGAAGTCGCTGCGGATCCGCTCGCCGACCACATCGAACGCCTCGCCGAGGCGGATCTTGACCGTCTCGTTGCGCGGCGTGTGGTCGATGAGGTCCTCGCCGATGAACTCGAGCGTGCCGTCGGACGGATCCTCCTTGTAGACGCGGATCTTGCCCTTGGGCAGCGGCATGCCGAGCGAGTTCTCCTTCTTGTTCTCGAAGCTCACGAGGATGGACGGCTTCGCCTTCGACGCGATCACGAAGTCGCGGTCGAGGATCGGCTGCCCGGGCGCACCCATGCCGCCGGTGAAGTCGAACACGAGCTCGCGCTTGACCTTGAACCCGCTCACCGGCGGGAACAGCGCGATCTGCTGCGTCGAGTTCTGCAGCACATCGGTGCGGCGCGGCAGCGTGTAGAGGTGGAAGTCGGCGAACTCCTTCTCGGAGAAGCCGGCCGCGTCGGCCATCGCCATCGCCTCCATGCGCATGCCGCCGCCCCTCCCGGCGATCATGGGCTGCGGCTGGATCTTGTGCACGTCGCCCGCGACCAGCTTGAGCTCGGCGTCGTCGAACGACGCGCCCGAGAGGTTCATCAGCGTGACCCACGCGGTGATGTCGCCGCGGGTGTCGCTGCCGTTGATCACGATGTTGTAGTCCGAGCGCCAGGTCATGCCCGCGGTCTGGTAGGTGGTGCGCACGAGGTGCTCGCCGCCCGACTCGCTGGCGAGCTTCCACCCCAGCGTCGGCTTGGTGAGCAGGCCGCCGGGCAGTTCGCCGAGCTGCAGCTGCGCGCCCGCCATCGGGCC
>CAITGX010000337.1 GCA_903892045.1 uncultured Planctomycetota bacterium
CATCGCCGTCGAGCGGGATCGCCGGCCCGAACTCTCCGTGCGCTACGCGCGGGGCGGCTGGCCCACGCTCGCCTTCCTCGACGAGAGTGGTGAGCTGTTCGCCGCCGACGGGTTCCTCGAGCCGGACGAGCTGCTGGCGAGACTCGCGCTCGTCGCGAGCTACTGGAAGTCCCAGCGCGAGGCGCTGCTGGCCCGTCTCGAGTCGCAGTCCGGACTCGGCGAGAGCGGAGCCGTCGCGCGAGCGCAGCTTGCCCCCGAGCTGCTCGCGAACCATGCGCGCGAGCTGTCCGCGAGCGCGGACCCGATCCACGGCGGCTGGGGCGCGCAGCACAAGTTCGCTCACCCCGAGTCGCTCGACTTCGCGCTCCTGCGCTGGTCGAGGAGCGGTGACGAGACGATGCGCAAGCTGGTCCTGCGCACGCTGCAGAACATGCAGTCCGGCGAGATCCACGACCGCGTCGACGGCGGCTTCTACCGCTACGCGACCGCGCCCGACTGGAGCGGACCGCACCACGAGAAGCTGCTCGACGGCAACGCGGAGCGCCTGAGGATCTACCTGGAAGCGCATCAGGCTCTCGGCGATGCGAGCCTCCGTGCGACGGCGGAAGGCGTGCTGGAGTGGATGCTCGGCACGCTGCTCGATCGGCGCACCGGTGCATTCCGTGGCAGCCAGCGGGCCGATCCGATCCGCGCGCACCTGCGCTCGCGCGAGGCTCGCGCCGGACATGGCGTCGCGGAGCTCGACGCGACGGTCTTCGCGGACGCGAACGCGCTCGCCACGAGCGCACTGCTGGTCGCTGGCGACGTCCTCGCGCGCCCGGAGTGCACGGAGCATGCGCTGCGGGCGCTCGAGTTCGTGTTGCACGAGCTCTACGAGCCCCGAGCCGGAGTACAGCACTACTGGGATGGCGCCGCGCACGTGCCCGGATTGCTGCGGGACCAGGCGCTGGTCCTGCTCGCGCTGCTCGACGCCGCCGAGCACACCGGTCGCTCGCGCTATCTCGAGCTCGCGCGCGAGCTGGCCGCGGGCACCGTCGAGCGGCTGTGGAGCGACGAAGGCGGCTTCTGGGACCTGCAGCAGCAAGCCCCCTCGCACGGTGCGATGCGACGCCGCCGTCGCACGCTCGCCGACAACGCACGCATGGCCGAGGGGCTGCTGCGCCTCGGGCTCATGACACGCGAGCCCCGCTGGAGTGCGCTGGCCCGGGAGACGCTCGAGTCCTTCGCCGGGGAGTTCCGCCGCCACGGACACGCGGCCTCGAGCTATGCACGCGCCGCCAGCCTGCTGCTGAACGATCCGCTCCATGTCGTGATCGTCGGAATACCCGAGCGCGATGACACGCGCTCGCTGCAGCGCGCGGCGCTGTCACACTACGCGGGCCAGCGCATCGTGCAGATCGTCGACCCCGGCGACCGCGCCGCACTGCAGCGGTTCGAGCTGGCCTGGGAAGACGGGCCGGCGCAGGCGTTCGTGCGCCAAGACACGGACCGTTGGGCCGCGACGGACGATCCGGAACGACTGCCTGCGCTACTCATTCGCCTCGAGTACGCCTGATCCGGAGCAGGACGGCCTTTCGGCTAGCCCTCGAGCGGCCGGAACGAGAGCCGTGCCAGCAAGTCGAGGCGCTGGCCTTCGGGTACGAGCTCGTCGAGCGCCGGAAACAGCTGCGTGCGCTCGCGCTGGTCGTGGTGCTCGAAGAGGTGCTTGTAGCTCGCCTCGCGCTCCAAGAGGTGCAGGATCGTGCGGGAATCGAGCGGACGATCGAGGCGAGACACCAGCAGGGCCTCGATCCGCTCGAGCAGCGCATGCAGACGCTCGTGCTCCTGCACGAACACCTCCGCGGCCTGCCGACGCTCTCGCGGCACCGAGGCGTAGATCGGCAGGAGCTCGCGCTCCTCGTCGTGGGCATGGCGCAGCACCGCGGCGCGATGACGCCGGAAGAGATCCAGCGCACGCGCAGGGTCGCGCTCGAGCAGCGCCTCCTGATGTCGCAGGAACAGCTCGTCGAGGTCGCGGTGCAACTCCAGCAAGTCGAGGAAGCTGGTCACGCGGACCTCCGGAAGCTCACGTGGCCCATCCCCCACAACGCCGTGGCGCCGCCGAGCACACCGACCGCGATCATGGGCCAGTACGCGTCGGCCCCATGGCTCGCGTACAGCGGCGTGATGAGCGAGATCACCAGCGCGTGCGCAGCGATGTTCATGGCACCGTAGAGGCTCTGGGCGCTCGCGGAGAGCTGCACCGGGACGACATGTTGCAACCGCCGAATGACGGCGAGGTGTGCCGCAGCGAACGTGAACGCATGCAGCCACTGCACGGACGCGATCGCGACCACATCCGTCGTGCTCGCCAGCACGCTCCAGCGCGCCACGCCCGCAATCACGGCCGAGAGCATCAGCGCCCGTTCCGTGCAGCGCTCGTTCAAGCGCCGCGCCAGCGCGAAGAAGATCGTCTCGGCGACCACGGCCTCGGCCCACAAGGCACCGATGGTCGCCGTGGAGAGTCCGGCCTTCTCCCAGTGCAGCGTGGAGAACATGTAGTACATCGCGTGCGCGGCCTGCACGATCCCGCCGCCGGCGAGCAGCGCGAACACCCTGCGATCGCGAAACAGCGTGCCGAGCGGGAAGAGCTGCGGAGCGCGACGCGGCTCCGGCGGATCCGCAGGCAAGCGCAGGGCGCTCGTTGCGGACAGGGCCAGCAGCGCCATCACGAGCCACCACGTCCGCCCCAAGGCGCCGCCGTCGAGAATCCAACCAGCGCCCCAGCTCACGACCATGAAGGCGATCGAGCCCCACAAGCGCGTCGATCCGTAGTCGAAGCCGCGCTCGCGCGCCTGCAGGACCAGCAGGTTCTCCCCGAGCGGCAGCACGGGCGCGTTGACGAGTGCGAACGCCAGCGTGAGACCGAGCAGAGCGGAGAAGCCGCTCGCGAGCTCGAAGGGCGCGAATGCGAGCAGCGAAGCGCAGGTGAAGCCGACGAGCCAGCGCCGCCGATGGCCACTGCGATCCACGAAGTGCGCCCACAGGGGAGAAGCGATGCCGCGCGCGCACATGTACGCCATGCCGAGCGTGCCGATCTGCACCTCGCTCATGCCGCGATGCTCGAGCCAGGCGGGCCAGAAAGGCACGTGCACGCCGAGCACGCCAAACGAGGCGGCCGTGAACAGGCCCAGTCGCAGCCGCTCGGACTTCATCGGATCGCGCAGCGTACGCTCGACGGCCGCCGCGAGTCCATGCGCGTCGAATCGCGCCTCACTCGCCCTCGCCGCCCTTGAAGAGCGGGAGGATCGTCGCCCGGAGCTTGCGATACAGCGCCGCCGTCGCACGCACGTCCCGCAGGCAGTACTCGCCGATGTCCTCGATGCGCCCGTCGCGGTAGAAGCGGCTCACCTGGCTGCCATCGATGCCGCCCTTGGGGCTCTCGATGTCGAAGCGGCGGCACCAGTAGTCGAGCTTGTAGTTCTCGCGCACCGTGCCTTGGAAGGTCAGCACCTCCGCGAGGTCGCAGTGATCCGAGAGGTCGTAGCGATAGCCGACGAGCTGGCGGCTCGGCCGAACGCCGAGCTGCGCGGAGCGGATCATCAGCGTCGGACCGTCGTAGCCGCGGCCGTTGAACGTGACGAGCAAGGGACGGTCCTTGCCGACGATCTCCCAGAAGCGCGTCAGCAGCGCGCGTTCGTCTCCGCGGAAGATCTTCGAGCCCGGCACCTTCTCCCAGCCCCGCTCGGGCGCGCTCTCGCCCTCGAGCAGCAGCAGCCCGCGGTCGAGATCGCCACCCTTCCCGTCCTTCCCGACGAGCCACATCCCGATGGCGATCACCTTTCCGAGCCCGGGCACGAGCGCCGTGCGCTCCGGAACCGCATCGCGATCCTCGGAGTTCTTCGCGCGCGACAGCAGGTACCCGCGCGTGATCTCGTCGACCTCCTCCCACGGAAGGCCCGCCACCTCGATGTCGAAAACGATCGTCGCCATGGGCGACACGTTAGCGAAAAGCGCGCCTATTCGCGCCGCAGCCGATAGACCTCGACGGTGTTGCCGTAGGCGTTGGCCTCGAACACGCGCACCGCGAGCGGCTTGGCGCCCAGCTCCTGCGTGTAGCGCAGAGCGAACTGCCCGCGCCCGGTGGCGGGGTCACCGATGGGCGACGTGCGGAAGACGAGCTCCTCCGTCTCGGAGAGCTGCTTGCGGATCTTCGCGAGCAGCACGTTGCGCGAGTCCTCCGCGGCGGCCTGCACGACCACGTAGTCCGCTCCGAGCGAGCGCAAATGCGCGAGGGGGTCGTCGCCGAACTCCTCCTGAGCGCGCTTGGGCGACTTGGGGATCACGATGCGATAGCTCGGACCCGTGCGCATGCCGTCGGGAATCTCTCGCGCGTAGCGCGCCCAGTAGTTGATCTCCTCCGTGCGGCCCGACTGCCGCAGCGACTCCTCGTCCTTGAAGAGCGGCACGTCGATGTACGGCACGGTGTAGATGCTCGCCTGTGGATCGACGTGGGCGCGAATCCACTGTGCCACCTGCGTCCACGTGTCGGGCGCGGCCCGCACGCTGGAGAGCTTCCATGCAGCCGCCGTCGCGGGGGCCACGGCGAGCACACCGAGTGCGAGCAGCACGGGGGCTCTCTGGAATGCGACCGGCAACGCACGACCAAGGCGTACGGCCCCATACGCGGCGAGGCAGGCGAGGCACGCGACCGCGGGCATCAGGAAGCGCTCGAAGGTCACCTTTGCGTCGTAGGCGACGAGCACGAACAGGAAGGGCAGGGCGAATCCGAGCACCACCGCCAGCGCGCGACGGCGCTGCGGATCGCTCGCCACGCCTCGCGCGCGATCGACGACGAAGAACCCGATCCCGAGGAGACCGAAGGCCAGCAGGCTCGGGTCGTAGCTCATCAAGGTCGACAGCACGACCTTCCAGCCGCTGAAGTCAAAGCCCTCGAGGAACAGCGGATGACCGGCGAGATCGAGCACCGCCTCGCGGTCCTGTTGCTCGTGCTCGGGTGCCGGCGCGACGCCGTCGACGAAGTGGAACGGATAGAACACGCGCACCGCTACCGCGAGGATCACCGCGAGCAGCGGAATCGCGGCCGCCAGCAGGCCGAGAGGCCTCGGGCGATCGGTCCACCACAGGCACCACAGCACGCCCAGCGCTCCGAGCACGATCGCGCCGCTCTGCAGGGTGCACGCGGCGAGCGCCGCGGCCACCACGGCCACGATCATGCGCAGCGCGTGGGGCTTGTCGGCGAGCCACAGGGCTGCAGCGAGCGCCAGCGCGACCGTGCCGCTCACCGGACCGTGCGGTTTTTCCTGCTGCGAGAAGGAGAGGTGCAGCAAGCTCGTCGCAGCGAAGCCCGCGGCAAGCAACGAGCCACCGACGCCGAGGAAGCGGCGTGCGATCCAGTAGGCGCCCACGACCGTGAGCAACGAGATCAGGACCGACGCACGGCGCAGCGCGATCCACGGCTGCGAGGCGCGCGCGACGTGCTGCTCGAGATCCAGAGGTCGCTTCAGTGGCGCGAGCTCCGCGTCCGGGAACAGCGCGGCGAAGCGCGCGGTCACCTGCGGGTAGTAGCCCCAGAACTCGTCCTTGCGGAGCTCCGGATCCCCCGTTCGGATCTCCTTCACCTGCGTGTACACGACCATGCCATCGCGGTAGGTCATGTGCGGCAGGCCGAAGCCGATGCCGTGCAGGCGCAGCGCGAGCGCGCCGAGCACGATCGCGAGCAACGCGAGACCGGCGCGCATGCGAGCGCTCATCGCGCCTCTCCCTTCGGCACGCGGTAGATCTCGAGCACGGTCCCCATGCTGCGGTCCTGGAACACGCGCAGCCAAGTGGGGACTTGCGCCAGCGTCATCTTCTCGCGAATCCAGACTCGGCCCGATTCCTCGCCGTCGGCCCGCGGCGAGGCGACGAACACGCGCTCGCCCTGCGCACGCAGCTCTTCGAGCAGCTGCAAGAGCACTTTGTAGCGATAGCGCTCTCCGAAGGACTGGATCAGCACATAGTCCGCGCCGCGGCGGGCGATCGCCTCGAGCGGCGCGTCGCCGAGCTGCGCGAATTCCTGCTTCACGCCGCGCGGCGGCAGCACGGTGAACGAAGGTCCGAGCTTCCACTGCGCGTCCAGCCGTGCCTGGTAGGCCATCCACGTGAGGACGGAGCTCGCGTCCGGACTCTCGGCCACGGCCGCCTCGCTGTAGAAGAGCGGCAGGTCGATGTAGGGCAACACGACCACGCGCTCGTCGGGCTTCACGTTCTCGCGAATCCAGCGCGCTGCCTGCGTCTGCGTGTCGTCCGCGGCCCGGACTCGCGCGAGCTGCACGGTCGCTGCGGCGGGCTCGACGAGCAGCAGCACGGCGAGCGCTGCGACCGCGGCCTTCGAGCTCAGGCGACTGGCGAGCGCGCAAGCCCCGTAGGCCGCCAGCGCCGCGAGGAATGGAAGCAGGGGCATCAGGAAGCGATCGAACGCGTCCTCGTACACGCACACGAACAGGCCATAGACCGCGACGAACGGCAGGATCACGAGGAAGTCGCGCCGACGCTCGACATCGACCGCGACCCGCGCGCGACGTCGCAGCAGGAAGACCGCCACGCCGACGATGCCCAGCACGAGCACGACGGGCTCGTACAGGTACAGCGTCAGGAAC
>CAITGX010000338.1 GCA_903892045.1 uncultured Planctomycetota bacterium
CGAGGAGCCGACCGCGAGCGTGCCGAGCGGCGTGCCCGTGGCGATCGTGTCGTCGAGCTCGTTGGGGTCACCGTACTGGCGCTGCATGGCGCGGATGTCGTCCTGCCGCGGGCCGTCGAAGCTCATCGGAATGAGCGGCTCCATCAGCTTCGTGCCGTCGTTGGGGCACGAGAGGTCGACGCCGCTGGCGATGCCTTGGGCCCACATCAAATTGTTGCGCAGGAAGCGGTTCTGGTCGGCCGCGTCCCCCCAGTTCTCGTTGCGGTCGAGCACGATGTCGCCACCGCCCGGGAACGAGGCCACGGCCGTCGCTCCGCCGAGGGAGTCGAGGCGCTTCATCACGATGCGGATGTCGCCGCGCGTCGCATTGCCCTGCGCGCCCCACGCTGCGCCATCATCCCAGTCCTGTCCCGCAGCGGTGACGCGGACAAAGTCGATCCCCGAGAGCTGCTCCCAGCGATCGAAGGACTCCTGCACGCGCTGGATCCAAGCCGCGCGGCCACCCTGGGCCGTGAACAGGCCGTCCATGCGCGCGAACAGGCTGTTGAAGGCCGCGTTCTCGCCGATCATGGAGGGCACCTGCACGCCGTCGGGAACCAGGCTCCACGTGACGACGCGCGGCGAGCCTTGGGCTCCGCTCCAGCGCGGTCCGGTGAAGTACTCCGGGCGGGGGTGTTGGGCCTCGAGGCGCGCACGCTCGGCGGCGCTGGGGGGATTGGCGGCGTCGAAGGCGATGGCCCAGACGTCCCCGGACTGGGCGTTGGCCGACGGGGCGGCGAGGAGCGTGGCCGCCAGAGAGAGCGCCGCGAGCGGGAAGCGGTAGGAGGTGTTCAGCATGGGTGAAAGTGGGAAGTCTCGCGGTTGTGTCGAGGCCTAGCCGCAGGGTGCGAGCCCTCCGGATCCGGTGCGGCCAAAATCTAGCCCGCTGGTCTCGAGCAGGTCGGATACCGGGACAGAAGTGCGCCCTGTCAGGCTGGCAGCGCGGCTCGGTTGGGCGCCAATCTGGCAGGAAAAGCGGCCTCCGTGGGGCCCAGAGTGGCCTTCTGGCGCGCCGGCCCGGGCCCTGTTCCGTGGCACGGAGTTTGTTTCCATCCGCCGTCCGCAACTTCAAAGAAAGCGACAGGAACACCATGGCGCAGCAAGGCAAGATCATCGGCATCGACCTCGGCACCACGAACTCGGTGGTGGCGGTGATGGAGGGCGGGGAGCCCGTCGTCATCACCAACATGGAAGGCTCGCGGCTGACCCCCTCGGTGGTGGCGTTCCAAGGCGAGAATCGCCTCGTCGGCGCGCCCGCCAAGCGTCAGGCCGTCACCAACCCGACGCGCACGATCGCGTCGATCAAGCGCTTCATGGGCCGCCGCCACCGCGAGGTGGCGAGCGAGGAGAAGCGCGTCGCCTACAAGATCTCCGGCGGCTCCGAGGAGCTGGTCAAGGTCGACATCGACGGCAAGCAGTTCACTCCGCCCGAGATCAGCGCCATGGTGCTCTCGGCCCTCAAGGAGGCCGCCGAGGCGTACTTGGGCGAGCAGGTGACGCGCGCCGTGATCACGGTGCCCGCGTACTTCAACGACGCCCAGCGCCAGGCGACCAAGGACGCCGGCACGATCGCGGGGCTCGTCGTCGAGCGCATCATCAACGAGCCGACGGCAGCCACGCTGGCCTATGGCCTCGACAAGAAGAAGAGCGGCAAGGTCGCGATCTACGACCTCGGCGGCGGCACGTTCGACATCTCGATCCTCGAGATCGGCGACGGCGTGTTCGAGGTGCTCGCGACCAACGGTGACACGCACCTCGGCGGCGACGACTTCGACGACGCGCTGATCCAGCACGTCGCCGGCGAGTTCCAGAAGCAGACCTCGATCGACGTGCGCAAGGACCCGATGGCGCTGCAGCGCCTCAAGGAAGCCTGCGAGAAGGCCAAGATCGAGCTCTCGAGCGGCATGCAGACGGACGTCAACCTGCCGTTCATCACGGCGGACGCGAACGGTCCCAAGCACCTGCACGTCACGCTGACGCGCGCCAAGTTCGAGCAGCTCGTCGACGGCCTGATCGAGCGCACCAAGGGTCCCTGCCTGCAGGCCCTCAAGGACGCGAACCTCACGCCGGACAAGATCGACGACGTGATCCTCGTCGGCGGTCAGACGCGCACGCCGGCGGTGGCCGCGATGGCGAAGAAGATCTTCGGGCGCGAGCCGAACAAGTCGGTCAACCCCGACGAGGCGGTCGCGGTCGGCGCCGCGATCCAGGGCGGCATCCTCGGTGGCGAGGTCAAGGACGTCGTGCTGCTCGACGTCACGCCGCTCTCGCTCGGCATCGAGACGCTCGGGGGCGTGTTCACCAAGCTGATCGAGCGCAACACCACGATCCCGACCTCGAAGAGCCAAGTCTTCTCGACGGCCTCGGACAGCCAGCCGTCGGTCGAGATCCACGTGCTGCAGGGCGAGCGCGAGTTCGCCAAGGACAACCGCACGCTCGGGCGCTTCCACTTGGACGGCATCCCGCCGGCGCCGCGCGGCATGCCGCAGATCGAGGTCACCTTCGACATCGACGCCAACGGCATCCTCAACGTGAAGGCCAAGGATCGCGGCACGAACAAGGAGCAGAAGATCCGCATCGAGTCGTCCTCGGGGCTCTCCAAGGACGAGGTCGAGCGCATGCGCCGCGACGCCGAGGCCCACGCCGGCGAGGACAAGCGCCGTCGCGAGCTCGTCGACCTGAAGAACCAGGCCGAGGCGCTGGTGCACGAGACCGACAAGTCGCTCTCCGAGCACAAGAGCAAGCTGCCCGAGGCCGACGTCAAGGCGATCGAGAGCGCCAAGGATGCGCTCAAGGCCGCGGCCCAGGGCGATGACAAGGCGGCGCTCGAGAAGGCCCTCGCGGACTTCCAGCGCGCGGCGCAGAAGCTCGGCGAAATCGTCTACAAGGAGAGCCAAGCGGCCGGTGCCGCGGCGGCTGGAGGCGCGGCCTCCGGTGGTCCGCAGGCGGAGGGCCCGACGGGCGGTCGCGGCGGCGCGCGCGCGGCGGGCGACGAGCCGGTCGACGCCGACTTCGAGGTCAAGCAGTAGGGGAGCGCTCTCGCGCGAGAGCGGCGATCCCAGAGAACCGAGGCGCCCGTTCCTCCGTTGGAGGGGCGGGCGCTGTCCGTAGGCGACCGACGCACGCGAGATACGAGGAGTCTCGGAGGCGCCGGACGCTCGGGCAGGGCCCGTGTGCGTTGTCCCGCCGTCCTCGTACCGCTACTGTTCTCGCCCCGTGATCACCGTTCGTGACCTGACGCGCCGTTTCGGGCCCCACACCGCCATCGAAGGGCTCTCCTTCCACCTCGAGCCCGGGGAGGTCGTGGGCTTCCTCGGCCCCAATGGCGCGGGCAAGTCGACCACCATGCGCATTCTGTCCGGCTACCTGCCGGCCACGAGCGGCTCCGCGGAGGTGGCGGGTTTCGACGTGCTGCGCAGCTCGCTCGAGGTGCGCCGCCGCATCGGCTACCTGCCGGAGTCCGTGCCGCTCTACGCGGAGCACCGCGTCGAGGAGATGCTCGACTTCCAAGGGCGGCTGCACGGCCTCTCGCGCGCGGAGCGTCGCCAGCGCATCCCACACGTGCTCGAGCGCGCCGGAATCGCCGATCGCTCGCGAGCGATCATCGGCGGGCTTTCGCGCGGTCAGCGCCAGCGCGTGGGGATCGCCGTGGCGCTGCTGCCGGATCCGCAGGTGCTGATCCTCGACGAGCCCACCAGCGGCCTCGATCCGATCCAGCGCCTCGAGATGCGCAAGCTGCTCGTCGAGCTCGGGCGCGAGCACACCGTGCTGCTCTCGAGCCACATCCTGCCCGAGATCGAGGCCGTGTGCCCGCGCGTGATCATCCTCGCCAAGGGCCGCATCGCCGCGGACGGCACGAAGGATGACCTGGTGCGCAGCCTCGGCGGCGGCGCGCGACTGCGCCTCGAGGCGGTGGTGGGGCCCGATGTGGCGGCCGCCGTGCGCCTGCTCAAGGCACTTCCAGGCGTCGGGGAGGTGCGCGACCGCGGCCGCCTCGGGATCCACCACGTGTTCGAGATCCCGTGCGCCCAAGACCTGCGCGAGGATGTCGGTGCGCTGGCGAATGCGAAGCGCTGGGCGATCCGCGAGCTCTCGTGGCAGCGTCCGAGCCTCGAGCAACTCTTCGCGCGCATCGCACTCGACCTGCCCGGCGAGGCGGAGGCCGGCGAGCCGGCCGCGCCCGAGCCGTCGACGGCCGTGCAGCTCGAGGTGAGTGCCCAGCTCGCCGCGAAGGTGCCCAGCCAAGTTGCGTCGCTCTCGCCCTTCGAGCCCGCTCCCAGCGCGCCGCCCGCG
>CAITGX010000339.1 GCA_903892045.1 uncultured Planctomycetota bacterium
CGCACCGCGCACCGCAGCGTGCGCCCGTCGGCCACGCGGAACTCCCGCTCGAGCGCGGTGCCATGCCCGATGCGCCGGCAGGCCTGCTCGAACTCGCGCCACGCCTCGGCGTCGACGACCAGGCCGGCGAGGTGCTGGTAGAGCTCATTGGCAGCGAGCCGTCCCTGTCGCAGGGGCTCCTCGAGCGCGCCGAGCGCGAGCACCTCGAGCAACGGCGCGTTGAAGCGCAGCACGCGCCCGAAGCCGTCCTCGGTCACGAACAGTCCCGCGGGCAGGCTGTCGATCGTCGCGTGCAGCAGGGCCTCGCGGCGACGCAGCTCGATCAGCGCCTCGCGCTCGCGCGTGATGTCGCGGAACGTCGCCAGCACGGCGCGCGGCTTGCCCTCGGCGCGCGGGAGCAGCCGGGAGCCGACGCTGATCCACACCAGCTCCCCACTCGGTCGGGAGACGCCCATCAGGACATTGCCCTGCGGGAGTCCGGTGCGCAGCGTCACCATCGCCGGATGGTCCTCGCCGGGGAAGGGGGTGCCGTTGCCATGCACACAGCGCCAGCGCGGGTCGAGCGACGTCCGACCGCTCATCTGCTCCGCCGTGAGCCCGAGAATGCGCTCGGCGGAGGGATTCCAGAACACGATCGCGCCGCTCTCTTCCTGGACGACGAGGCCTTCCCCCATCGCATCGAGAGTCGTGCGCAGGTCCTCGACGCTCGCCAGCGTCGGGATCCCATCTCGCGCGTCCGGTGCGCTCATGCGGCAGATCCTAGCAGCGGCTCGCGCGCCGCGCGCCCCATCGTTCGAGCGTCCTCGGCTCGCCGCCGGCCCTAGGGCAAGTCCCGCGGCGCATCGAAGCGCCGCAGCACCTCTCCGCCGAGAAAGACGAGGATTCCGATCTCCAGCGAGAGGATCGCGAGGCCCGCCACGACGCCGAGGCCGACCGCAAGGAACTCCGGAAGCTCGAGGCCGTAGTGCAGGACGAGGTAAGGAGTCGCCGCCAGTCCGCCGGACGCGGCGAGAACTGCGGAGCGCAGCAGCATCAGCACCATCGCGCGCCCCGCATTCTGCAGGGCCCCGTCGTGGGCAGCTCCCATGCGAACCGGAGCGAACAGGAAGGTGCCGTTGTCGATGGCCGTCCACGCCAGCACGGCAAAGGGAACCGAGCCGACCACCACCAAGAGCCTCGGATCCGGGGCGCCGTGATAGACCGCCAGCGCCAGCACACCGAGCGCGATCATGCCCGAGACGAGCAGCGTCTCGGGCAAGAGTGTCGCGAGGAACAGCTTCCACGGCGCGACGGGCCAGCTGCGCAGGAGCCCGACGAGCTCGAGATCCTCGCGGAAGTCGAAGCGCAGCCCCAGACACAGGTAGAAGGTCCCAAAGCCCGCCACGATCAGCGAGCCGCGCAGGGCGGCGTCTGCATCGGGCTCGCTGGCGAGAATCGAGAAGCCCACGATGCCCGTGAGGATCAGGCCCCCGACGAGGAAGCTCGCGCGCGACTTGCGCACGATGGTGACGGCCTTGCGCCACGCCACCGCGCCGAACGGACCGCGTCCGGCCAGCCACGGCGTGCGCCACGAGCGGGTGCCCGAGCTCGCGGAACCTGAGTTTGCGGCCAGCCCCCGTCGGGCACGCGCCAGCCTGCGCGCCACGTCCGCTGAGGTCTCGAGCGACAGCTCGCGGAAGTCGATTCCGATGCGCGGAACCGCGAACCAAAGCCCGACGAAGATCGCGACGCACACGAGGAAGGGCGGCCAGAACGCAGCAGCGTCGAGCGCCGTCATCGCCGCGACCCACGGCGTGAACGGCAGGCCGAGAGCGACCACGATCCGCTGTTCGGCGAGGAACGCGAACAGCTCCTCGTGGCTCTCGAACTGCGGCCGGGCCTCGCCACGGAACATGCCGCCCTGCACCAGCGCGAACACCAAGCCCGCGACCAGCAGGAAGGACAGCGTGCGCCACGGCAAGCGCGCCAGCCGGCTCGCGAGGCGATTCTCCGCGTCCCCGAGCACCAGCGACAGCCCCTGACCGAAGAGCGGCAGCGTGAGCAGCGCGCTCGACAGGCCTGCGAACGCGAACAGCGGCTCGGGGGCCCGACGCGAGAACATCCATCCGAAGAACAGTCCGCCGAAGAGCGAGCGCACGAGCGCCGATCGGAGGCGATAGCGGATCAACGCCGCGCGCGGGATCGGTGCCGAGAACAGCGACTCGATCTCGGAAGCCTGCAGGTACAGCCCGCGCATCGAGAACGCGCTCGACACGGTCAGCATCGTCATGACGAACAGGCCGCCGCGCGCGAGGACGGCCAATTGGTCGACCTGCAACACGCCGTTGTCGTGTGCGGCGCCGAAGAACACGCTGCCCATCCA
>CAITGX010000340.1 GCA_903892045.1 uncultured Planctomycetota bacterium
CTCCCTGATCCGCTCGCAGGTCGATCCGGGCCTCGTCCCGGGCCGCAAGGTCTACGCGCAGATCTGGTCGCGCGACCCCGCGAGCGCGAGCCTCACGGGCCTCACCAACGCGGTGCAGTTCACGATCGCGCCCTGAGCGCGGCCGCAGGCTTCTACGACAAGCGAGCGCGGCGGCACAGGCCTCGAGCCTGCGCCGCCGCGCTCGTCGTTCCGGCCAGCGGCCGCGGCCGCTAGCTGGGCTTGGCGCTTCCCTCGCGCGATCCCGAGCGCAGGGCTTCCTGCACCGCGGCATCGCGCGCGCGCTCGTAGATGTGGTGTGCACCCGCGACGGCCATCAGGCCCCACTGGATGCCGTAGTACGTCCACAACGCCGTGTGGATGCCGCTCGTGAAGCCGTAGCTGTGCAGGCCGACTCCGAGCAGGTTCACCCCGAACCAGGAGAACGCGACCACCGTGCCACCGAAGGCCGCCAGCATCTGGATGCCGAAGTCGCGCACGTAGCCGCCCATGCGCGCGTGCAGCACGACGATCTGCGCGAGGCAGATCAGCAGCGCGCCGTTCTCTTTGGGGTCCCAGCCCCAGAAGCGTCCCCAGCTCTCGTTGGCCCAGATGCCGCCGAGGATCGTGCCGACCACGGAGAAGATGAGCCCGAAGCACAGCGTGCCGTAGGTCATGCGCGTGAGGTTGCGGAAGTACTGCGGATCCGCGCGCTTGACCCCGAGCACCTTCGAAACGAGGTACACGCTCGCGATCAGGGCGGCGAGCATGCCCGCCGAGTAGCCGATCGTGATGGCCGTCACGTGCGTGGCGAGCCAGAAGTTCGTGTCGAGCACCGCGACGAGCTGCGGCATCGTGTCCTTCTTGTCGAGCGTCTCGTAGCCGTTCGCGATGAACAGGCCGATGACGCCGAGGATCGCGGCGGCAGAGAGCGCCATGCGCTGGCGGTTGATCCACTCCATGGCGAGGGCGATCAGCGCGCCGGTCGCGGTGACGAACAGCACGGTCTCGTAGAGGGTGCTGACCGGCGGGCGCTCACGGATCATGCAGCGCAGCACGATCGCCGCGGTCAGCATGCCGGTGGCGACGAGCACGGCCACGCTGGCGCCGAGGTAGAGGGCCTTGACGCGCGGGGCGAGCCACAGGCCCGCCGCGAGCAGGAAGCCGAGGATGAACACCACCAGCGAGTTGGTGATCAGGTTCGCCTTGTAGTACGAGATTTCGAGCCCGATCTTCTCGTACTCGCCGCGCGCGTCCGCCATGGGGACGACCGTGCCGTGCAGGTCGGAGATGGCCTTCGAGAAGCGCGGCATGTCGCTCGCGGAGCGTGCTACGTCCTCGAGGCGCGCGAGGGCCGTCACGTAGCGCGCATCGACGCCTTCCGGCTCGAACGCGCGCATGAAGAGGTCCTCCGCGGCGTGCCACTCGGGCTCGGCCTTCACGCTCCCGAGCGACGGGACGAGCGCGAGGATGCCCGTGCCCTGCGAGACGGAGCTCGCCTCCTGCAGGGTGCGGTTCAGGGCCTGCAGCTCGGGCGCCGCCGAGGTGTCCGAGCGCAGCCCGCGCTGCAGTGCCATCACTTCGGGCACGCGGCCGACGAGCTGGCTGAAGCGGATCGAGTCCGCGCCGAAGACCTTGCGCAGTCCGGTGCTGCCCGAGATGTCGAGGTCGTGGCGCGCGAAGTCGAAGCTGGTCTCGAGGCGCTCGTAGACATCGAGGTTGAGCGCGAGCGAGAACACCTGCTGCTGCACGGTCGAGCGGTTCTTCTCCTCGATGCGCTCGTACTCGCGCGCGAGCTCGTAGAGCTTGCCGCGACCCTTGCGCAGCTCGGCCGCGGAGTAGCGGTCGCGCTTCTTCTTGTCGGCCACCGAGATCCCGATGGCCTCCACGGCCTGGATGTCGGCGACCATGAAGATCGGATAGCTCTCCGCCTGGCCCGGCACGAACAGCACGTCGAGCAGCCACTCGGTCGGCGAGAGCTTCTCGCCTGTCGACGTCTCGACCGCGCGCTTGCCGTTGAGGCGCAGCAGCATGAAGCTCGCGTAGGTCGAGAGCGGCTTGATGCGGCCGCCGTCCTGGATCGGCAGGCTCGCCGCGAGCTCGATGGTCTCCGCGGGCCACGGCGCGCTGCGCTGCAGCGGGCCGTGCAGGGTTCCGTGCGTTCCGGCGGCTTCGTCGGACTGGGCGGCACGCGCGAAGGGCAGGAGCGCCGCGAGCGCGAGGAGGAGCGCGAGGGTGCGTGCGAGGATCTTCATGCGACCTTCTCCGCTTCGTGGCGGATGTGCTTGCTGAGCTTCATCGAGAAGTGCATCACGAGCCCGATGGCGATCACGATGCACGAGTACAGCGGGTATTGATCGGCGGGGTTGCGCACGACCGCGAGCGTCGAGAACAGGCGGTCGCCGGGGCGCGCGTTCGAGGGGCCCCAAGAGGCCTGGTAGAGCACGAGGCCTTCCTGACGCAGGGGCTCGTTCATCGAGATCTTCACCTTGCGCTCGGAGCCCTCCTCGACGACGACCACGTCGCTCGAGAACGACTTGGGCATCATCATGCGCGGGTGGTCTTCCTTCTCGAAGTTCTCGAGGGCCACGGTGAACGGCATGACCCACTGCTCGCGCCGCAGCGCGACGCCGAAGCGGCGCCCGTCGTACTCGACGTTGAGCGGCGCGCGCGACTGGCCGTGCAGGATCGCCTCGCGGCGCGCGCCGTCGCGGCCGATGAGCGTCACGTAGGCGCCGGCGACGTTCGTCTCGTTGTCCTTCTCGAGCGGTCGGGCCTGCAGGAAGTAGCCGTCGACCACCGGCACGTCGCTGCCGACCATCGGTCCCTTGGGGAACACGTCGCAGTTGGGATAGAAGCGCGTGACCTCGACATCGAAGGGCAGGCTCTTGGTGCGCAGCAGCGCGCTCTGGCCCGGCCCCGCGGCGAAGAAGTCCTCATGCGCCGCCACGGTCTCGCGCACCTCACCCGAGGGCAGGGGCTCGGTGATCGCGACTTCCCAGTGGTGGTAGCTCTCGAACAGGTTCGAGCGCTGGCCTTCGTACAGCGTGACGTGACCGTCCTCGGAGTAGTAGGCCTTCACGAAGCCCGCGGCGATCAGCATCAGGATGCCGACGTGGGTGACGAGGATGCCCGCGGTGGCCTTCGTCTTGCGCATGCGCACGATGCCGCCGCAGACGAGGTTCACGAACAGGATGCCCATCACCAGCGTGCCGCCGGGCAGCGGGATCGCGACCGGACCGGCCTGATGGATCAGGAACAGGGAGTCGAAGTACTTCACCTGCGCCGCGAACAGGCCGTGCTCGACCTGATAGAGCGTGCCGAGCCACGTGAGCAGCCCGAGCAGCACGAGCAGCACGCAGGAGAGCCACAGCGACGAGAACGCGTCGAGGAGGGAGTCGAGGATCTTCATGGTCACTGGAGCGGGGCGAGGGAGCGGCAGAAGTCGAGGAAGGCAGCGCGCTGGGCTTCGAGCACGCTGTCGGGCCCGACGAACTTGACGAACAGCGAGCGGTCGTCGCGCACACACAGGGCGCCGAGCAGCGCCTCGGGCGCGCCCGCCGCGCTCTCGCCGCGCAGGATCTTCACGATCACGCCTTCGCCTTCGAGCATCTCGATGCGCTGCAGCGACGCGAGCTCGCTCTCGGTGAGCTGCTTCGCGCCGAGCTGGCCGCACCAGCGGTTGATGTTGCCGAGCAGGCCGCCGCCTGTGCCGCCGAGCAGCGTCACGTAGCACTCCGCGCCTTCGACGAGGTAGGTCACCTCGCGCATCGACTTGTCGGCGCCGCGCTGCCAGCCCGCGGGCGCCTGCCACTGGAACGTCGAGCCGCGCAGATTGTCCGCGCTCGCGGCCGCGGGCACCGGAGTCCCGGCCGGAGTGATCGGCGGGTGGTCCGCGGGCAGCGCCGCGTCGGCGGGCTTCGCGCTCACGCCTCCGACCGGGGGGTGATCCTGCGGAAGGCTCGCATCTGCGCTGCCTTCGCCGTCGTGGGAGTGACCGCTGCCGTCGTGAAACGACGCCGCGAGCATCACGAACGGTTCGAGGTTCGCGGACACGACTTCCGTCGGACCGACCATCTTCAGGAACAGCGATTCGTCGGGCCGCACCGACAGGAGGCCGACGAGACGCCAGCCTTCCTCGGCTTCCGTGCCCGACATTCCCTTCCACTGTCCTTCGAAGTTCACGAGCACCGCCTCGGCGTCGAGCCACTCGAGGCGCGGCAGCTGCGCGATCTCCGCGGCCGACAGCGGCGGTAGCGAGATCTGCGAGCGCCAGCGGTTGATGTTCGACTCGAGGCCACCGGCGCTGCCGGCGAGGCGCGTGAGGTAGCACTCGGTCTTGGGGTCGCCGCCGACCTTGAAGTTGGCCTCGCGCGTGCCGGTGGGGGCGAGCTCGGTCCAACCCTGCGGCGTCTCCCAGTGAATCTTGCCGCCGGACTTCGCGCTCGCTCCGCCGCTCGCGCCCGCGCCGCGCGCGAAGTCGCTCGCGGACACGCCGAAGCGCTCGGCGTCGCTCTTGGCCACGCTGAAGGTCTGGCCCGCGGGCTTGTAGGTGATGGGCTCCGAGAAGCTCGCCTCACCATGGCCCGGCCGGCCACAGCCCGCGAGCAGCAGGCCCGCGGCGAGCCAAGCTGCCGAGAACGTCCGATGGGCAATCTTTCGCGGTTGCGGGGCGACGGTCTGTGCATCCATAGGCGCAGCAGTCTAGGACTCGTCTACGCACGGCGTGCTTACGAGGTTGGACGTAGACGGGCCGTTCGATCGACGCAGGTCCGGGGCGCGGTCGAGCACTCGGCCGCCCCGGGCAGCGGACGATCCCAAGCCGGGTCCAGAGCGGGAGTTGAAGGCATCCGCGAGCTCGCCGAGCGCTCGGCGGTCGACTCCGCCCGTTCCGCCGCGGCGCCCGAAATCGGCTGCTCCGCCGTTGTCCTCGGTCTTCAGCGCCGGCTCCCGCCGCTCCCGGGGCCCGGTTCCTCGACCTCGTCGAGGTCGCCGTACTGCTCGCGGCCCTGACGCACGATCCGGACCGAGTCCCGCTCGCAACCGCAGCTGCGTCCCTCCTCGCCACTCGCCAGGTCGTGCTCCGCCCCCGAGCATTCCAGTCCGCAGGCTCCCGCCTGCCGACGGGACCGGTTCACGCGCACGCAGAACAGCTCGACCAGCCCCCTGAACCGCCGCACCGATCGCTTCATGGGTCCCCCCGAGGCACCGGGATCGCCTGACCCGCGGGCCAACCCCACCCTACGCGCCCTCGCGCTCCCCGGCTGTGGGGCATGCTTCGCAGGCCTGGCCGCCCCACGGCGGTGGCAGCGCGCTCCAGAGTGCGCAGGGGCGCTCGGAGCACGCGGCGGGACCGCAGTGGCCGGGGCTCAGGCTCAGTCGGCGCGGTCGAGGCGCACGTTGACGCGGCGGCCGCGGATGGTGGTGCCGCGCAGGGCGCCGATCACGTGGTGGGCGGCGGGGGCGGGGACTTCGACGAGGGAGAAGCGGTCGGCGATCTGGATCGGGCCGATCTCGTTGCCGGCGAGGCCGGCCTCGTTGGCGATGGCGCCGACGAGGTCGCCGGGGCGCAGGCCGTCGAAGCGGCCGGCGCCGATGAAGATGCGCAGGGTGTCGCCGAAGTCCTGTCGCGGACCGCGCTCGAAGCGCGGGGGACGGCCGCCGAACTCGCGCGGGCGGCCTTCGAAGGGCGGGCGCTCGTCGCGGTACGGGCGGCCCTCCGCGGGCCCACGCTCGGGCGCGGGGCCGCGCTCCTCGAAGGGGCGCTCCTGGCGCGGGGCGCGGGGCCCGCGCTCTTCCCACGGGCGACCGCGCTCGCGGCCCTCCTCGCGACCCCACTGGGGCCGCGCATCGCGCGGACGGCGCTCGGGACGGTCCGGGCGCAGCTGCGGCTGGGGGATGTCCTGCTCGTCGCCGCTGGCCGCGACCTCGCTGTGGTTGGCCTCGTGGGCGAGCTTCGTCGCCGCGGCGGCCACGTCGAGCGGGTCGAACTCGCTGGCGAGGTTCTCGACGAGCACGCGGAAGGACTCGAGCTCGCCGGCGACGAGCGCCTCGCGCAGCGCGAGTCCCGTCATCTCGAGACGCCGGTTGCGCAGGTCGGCGACCGTGGGGATCGTCGCGACGGTGATCTTCTGCCCCGTGGCGTGCTGGATGTTCTTGAGCAGGCGGTGCTCGCGCGGCTCGAGGAAGGTGATCGCGACGCCCTCGCGGCCCGCGCGACCGGTGCGGCCGATGCGGTGCACGTAGGCCTCGGGCTCGCTCGGCAGGTCGAAGTTGACGACGTGGCTGACGTGCTCGATGTCGAGGCCGCGCGCGGCGACGTCGGTGGCGATCAGGAGGTCGGAGATGCCGCTGCGGAAGCGCTTCATAACGCGGTCGCGCTGCTCCTGCTGGAAGCCGCCGTGGAGCGCGTCGGCGCGGTAGCCGCGGGCGTTCATGGCCTCGACGAGCTCGTCGACCTCGACGCGCGTGCGGCAGAACACGATCGCGCTCGTCGGCGTCTCCATGTCGAGCACGCGGCCGAGGGCCTGCGCCTTGAACGGGCGCTGCACGACGTAGGCGGTCTGGCGCACCTTGGGCGCTTCGCCCGGCGTGGGGCGCTCGCGCTCGATCGAGATCTTCACCGGGCTCGAGAGGTGCTGCTCGGCGATCGCGAGGATGCGCGGCGACATGGTGGCCGAGAAGAGCGCCGTCTGGTGCTCCTCCGGGAGGCGCGAGAGGATCGCCTCGAGGTCGTCGGCGAAGCCCATGTCGAGCATCTCGTCGGCCTCGTCGAGCACCATGGTGCGCACCGAGTCGAGGATCAGCGTCTCGCGCTCGAGGTGGTCGAGCGCGCGGCCGGGGGTCGCCACGACCACGTCGACGCCGCGCTCGAGCGCGCGCAGCTGCTGGCCGTAGCCCTGGCCGCCGTAGATCGGCAGCACGCTCGCGCCCAGCCCGCGCCCGTACTTGTGGATCGCCTCGGCGACCTGCATGGCGAGCTCGCGCGTCGGCACGAGCACCAGTGCCTTCGGCCGGCCCGGGCCGGCGCGCTCGGTGCCGAGCCGCTGGAGGAGCGGCAGCGCAAACGCGGCCGTCTTGCCCGTGCCGGTCGCTGCCTGCCCGAGTACGTCGCGCCCGCCGAGCACATGGGGGATCGCCTCGCGCTGGATCGGCGTCGGTTCCTCGTACCCGAGGTTCGCGAGCACCGCGATCAGCTCCGAACCCAGTCCCAGCTCCGCAAAGCCACTCGCACTCACTTGCACTTCTTCGTTCGTCATCGAATCGCCCAGTCTCGCACGCCGCCCCCGCCCGGCGCCAGCGCGCCCCCCGTCAAGCCCCCTCCCGGGGCCCCGGACGGGGTCGGCGAGCGCGCGAGAGGACCACGGTGCCGCACAGGCCGAGCATGCCGAACGCGCACAGCCCGAGACCGTAGCGCCACGAGTCCGGCTCGTAGGAGAGCTCGACCTCGTGCTCCCCGGCGGGAAGCTCGACGGCGCAGAAGGCGAGGTTTGCGCGCTCGAGCTCGACCGGCTCGCCGTCGACGCGGGCGACCCAGCCGGGATAGTGAACGCGCGCGAGCACGAGGAAACTCGCGAGGTTCGCGCGCGTCTTCCAGCGCGTGCGCTGGGGGCCGTCCTCGACAAGCTCGACCTCGGAGACGAGATCGCGACGCGGGGCCTGCGCCGAGCGCTCTCCTTCGAGCAGGACGGTGAGGTAGGGGTTGTAGGCGTGCTCGCCGAGGTGCCATGCGGCCTCCGTGCGATCGCGCGCAGGGAGCACGCCGGCCACCATCCACGCCTCGCCGCGCGAGGCGGTGTACTCGTAGAGGCGCGCTCGGGCGCGCCAGCCGTGGCGCGCGATGTCGGAGCCATAGGCCACGTCCTGCACCAGACGCGGGCCGGAGTTGCGCACGGCCGCGTCCTGCGGCTGCGCGACGTCCGAGGTCAGGGTCGCCTCGCGCACGCTCGCTTGCGCCGTGCGCATGCGACGTCCTCGGCGCGCGGAGGCCTCGACCGGGCGTGCAGCATCCTCGCGCGGCGCCGCGAGCACGACTTCGACCTGCGGTGCCCGCGGGTCGAGTGCGAGCACCTCGAGCTCGAAGTTGCGCCGCGCCGAGTCGCGAACGGGAGGGAAATACAGCGCAAATTCGCGACGCGAGTGGTTGAACCAGGAGAGGTGCCGCGGCTCGAAGCGACGTTCGGCCA
>CAITGX010000341.1 GCA_903892045.1 uncultured Planctomycetota bacterium
GCGCCGCCAGGCGCAGCGCGGCTGAGGTGGTAGCGCGACCGGCCTCTACCTCACGGACCGACGGTGAGTTCGATTCCGTTCGACAAGTTGGTGGTCTTCGGGGCCGGCGGGTCGCGATACCACGCCTGCGCATACACCTTCTGTCCCACCGTCAGCGGCGTGCCGAGCGCAGTCGGGTTGGCCGCGAAGAACGCGTGGAAGTCGGCCGAGAGGCCGCCGTTGCAGAAGCCGACCGAGCCACCCGAGCTCTGGGCGGGCAGGCGCTGGGTGGGCGCGCGCACGCACAGGTAGCTCGAGCTGGTCGCGCTCCACGGCGTGAGCACGAAGCCCGTGTTGTTGATGCCGTAGAAGAGCAGACCCTGCTTCTGGCCTTCGACGTTGCTGACGCTCACGATGGCCGTACCCGTGAGGCTCACGCGCGGCTGGTTCGCGGCGGCGATCGAGGGCACGCAGCCGTTCGTCGACGTGCCAGCGGTGCAGTAGGTCACCGGCGGCGGCGCGTAGAAGCAGTCGTAGATGATCGCGCCGTTCCAGACCTTGTTGTTGTTGGGGATCCCGCTGAACGGGACGTTGAGGGTCTTGCCTCCGCTGATCACGAGGTTCGCGCTCGGGTAGGACTGCGTGGCTCCGAAGCCCGAGTACTTGTGACCCGCGCCGCCGGTCATCACGAGGGCCATTCCGCTCACGCCCTGGGGCAGGTTGAAGTCGGGGAACTCGACGAGCGAAGGCTGGTTGGCGCCCGCGGCGATGCCCGAACCCGTCGCGCGCAGCGTCCAGGCTGCGGCGTTCGTCTCGAAGCCAACGAAGCTTCCGGTGCGGGTGTAGATCTGCATGCCGAAGGGCGTGCCGAACACCGCCGAGCAGTGCGTCTGCAGCTGAGCGACCGTGATGCCGCCGGGCTTCAGGACGTTGAGATCGACGAACATCTGGTTGTTCGTGACGAGACCGCCCGTACCCGTGAAGAGCGTCGGCAGACGCGGGCCATTGCAGGTCGCCGGCGGGGCACCGATGTCGTTGAAGATGAACGGCAGCGAGAAGGGCCCCACGCCCGCGGCGTTCTTGGCGCGCACCGACCAAGTGTGCGTGCCGACCGTGGAGTTGTAGATGTAGCTCGTGCCCGCCGCGACGGGATACACGAAGCCATCGACGTCGACGTCATAGCCCGTCGCACCCGGCACCGCATTCCACGACAGCGTGACCTGCGGGCCGTAGAGCGACTGGTTGTTAGTCGGGGAGACGAGCGTCGGGCGGTACGTCGGCGCCGGCACCGGCGGCGGCGTGCCGAAGCAGATGTCCCACGAGGAGAGACCGCCCGCGTCCTGCGCGAACCAGTCGTAGATCGTCAGCGTCCAGTCACCGATGGCCGGGGCCACCTGCGAGAGCGGGGTATTGTCGATGCCGTTGGTGCCCGTGACCCAGTTGCCGTAGACCTGCGAGATCTGGCCCGGGGGCAGAGCGTTGTTCGTGCAGGCGCCCGGCGCCTGATACAGCTCGAAGCTCGTGATGCCGTAATCGCCGAGGAAGTCGCAGGCATCACCGGCCTGATTGAGCAGGTTGATGCGCGTGCCCGAGGGCGTGGTGAGCACGAACTGGATGTCGCCGGCCCAGGTGTGCGACATGCTGTTGAGCTTGATCTCCGTCACGCAGGTCGCGCCGGCGGGGATCGAGCTCACGTTGAGCGTCGAGGTGAAGGCGAACGGAGGGAAGGTGCCGGGATAGGTGCCGCCGCCGCCCGTGCCCGAGGTCGGGACGACACCGCCGGCGCCGCCGGTCGTGCAGGGGGCGATGGTCTGGGCAGCGGCTTCGCTCGCTCCAATCGCGAGGAACGAGGCGCCGAGGACGCCGAGGAAGAGAGAACGCATCGAGGGGGACTCCTGCTCCTGAGACAGAAGGACGAAGGGCGGGCTCCGCCCTCGAGGAGCGGGAGCTTCGCCGTCAGTGAACTCGCTCCAAGGCTAGCGGAATCTCAGGCGATTGGGTTGCACAGCCCAGATTCCGGGTTCTTGCCGGCCGATGGCCACCCGGGTCCAGTTCCATGGCGTGCAAGGATCGGCGGCCCGTCCGGTACGGAGTTCATGCCACCGGCCCTGACTCGCTCGCCGCCCGTGTGTCCGAAACAAGCTCGGGAGACGCCGAAGCGTCTCCCGAGAGGAATCCCCCAAGCCGCGCCTTAGCGCGGCGCGGCTTGGGTGGTATCGCGACTCGTCCCTAGGGTCAGGGGATGACCGTCAGTTCGAGCGCGTTCGAGAGGTTCGTGGTCTTCACGGCCGGCGGGTCGCGATACCACGACTGCGCATAGAACTTGTTCCCCGCCACCAGCGGCACTCCGAGCGCGGTCGGGTTGGCCAGGAAGTACGCGTGCAGGTCGGCGCTGATCGTGCCGTTGCACTGGGCGACCGTGCCACCCGTCGTCGAGGCCGGCAGACGCTGGGTCGGGGCCTTGACGCACAGGAAGCTCGAGCTGCCACCGGCCCACGACGCCGGGACGAAGCCCGAGTTGTTGATGCCGTAGAAGATCAGGCCCTGCTTCTGACCTTCCATGCCGGAGACCGTCAGCACGCACGTGCCGGTGAGCGTGACCTTGGGCTGGTTGGCCGCGCTGATCGCGGGCGTGCAGCCGTTGGTCGAGGTGCCGGCGGTGCAGTAGTTCACGACTGGCGGAGCGACGTTGCAGTTGTAGACCACCGTGCCGTTCCACACGCGCGACGCGATCGGCGCGCTCGTGAACAGCGTGCCTTGGCTCTTGCCGAGCGAGATGGTCATGTCGGTGTTGGTGTAGGTCTGGTTGGCGCCCGTGCCGTTGGTGTAGCTGTGGCCCGCGCCGATGATGCGCAGGGCGAAGCCCGTGGTGCCCGTCGGGATCGTGAAGTCAGGGAACTCGACGAGGGCTCCGGGAGCCACGTTGTTGCCGACGGCCACGCCGCCGCCGGTGGCGCGCAGCGTCCAGGCGGCCGCGGTCTGCTCCGAGCCGACGTACGTGCCGCCCTTGGTGTAGATCTCGAGCGAGAACGCGGTACCCGCGGTCGCGTTGGCGTTCGTGAAGAACTGCGAGAGCGAGATGCCCGCGGGGTTCGTCACGTTGATGTCGAAGTACACGGCGCTGCCGGTGCCGAGGCCGTTGCCGCCCGAGAAGGGAACCGTGGTCAGCTGCGAGCCGTTGCACGGAGACGGCGGGGCGCCGAGGTCGGTGAAGGTGCGCGACGCCGCGTAGGGGCCGACGATCGTGTTGTTGAGCCACTTGGCGCGCACCGTCCACGTGTGGACGCCCGCGGTGGACGTGAACGCGAACGGCGAGGCAGCAACCGAGTACACGGTGCCATCGACGCTGACGTCATAGCCCGACGCACCGGCCACGGCCGTCCACGTGAGGTTCACGCTCGGCCCGAACACCGCGCCGTTCGCGGCCGGCGTCCCGAGGGTCGGCGCCGTGAGGCCCGTGTCGTTGAACGTGCGCGAGACTGCCCACGGACCGGCGCCGGAGCTGTTCACTCCGCGGGCCGTCCACGTGTGCGTGCCGAGCGTCGACTGGTACACGTAGCTCGTGCCGGGCACCGCGATCACGGTGCCGTCGATGTCGACTTCGTAGCTGGTCGCGCCGAGCACAGCACCCCAGCTTAGGTTGACGAACAGGCCGGTCACGTTGGCGTTTGCTGCCGGCGCCGTCAGCGCGGGCGCCGCGCTAGGCGGCGGGACCGGCGGCGGCGTGCCGAAGCAGATGTCCCAAGAGGTCAGGTTGCCGGTGTCGCCACCGACCCAGTCCCAGATCGTCAAGGTCCAGTTGCCGGTCGCGGCCGGAACCGCGGACAGCGCCACGTTGTCGATGGCGAAGTTGCCGCTCGTCCACGTGCCGAAGCTCTGCGAGAACGTGGCCGAGGGGTAGGTGAGCGGAGTGCCCGTCGCCGTCGGCAGCGCGATCGCCTGCTCAACGCTGTTGATCACGTAGTCGCCGTTCCAGTCGTTGCCGCCACCCTGACGGCAGAACAGGTTGATCTGCTGGCCCGACGGGCTCGTCAGCACGTACTGCACGTCGCCGGTGTACGTGTGCGTCATGCCGAAGAGCTTGACCTCGGTCACGACCGTCGCGCCCGGCGGCAGCGAGGCCACGTTGAGCGTCGTCGCGAAAGGGAAGCTCGGTTGGAGGGTCTGGTAGGTGCCGTTGCCCGTGCCCGAGGTCGGGAACAGGCCGCCGGTGCCGCCGCTAGAGCAGCCGATGGTCTGGGCCGAGGCCCCGACCGACGTGAACGCGAGCGCAGCCACGGTCGCGATCGAGAAGGCGAAGGTACGCATGATCAAATGGACTCCTGAGGTGGAAACGGAATACCGTCCGGGGTTCGACCGTCTCGGCTCCGGCGCACTCACCGAGTGTGTCGCGACGGTTGGACCCTTCCCTTTCGAAGGTACTCCGGTCCCGTGAGAACGGTAGTCCACAGTCTCGAAATTGGAATGATCTTCCGCTTTGTCGTGTCGGCCGGCGCGCACTCGCTTCCGGATGGGGGCGCGCCTGCTGCTAGGCTGTCGCCCCCCGAGCACTCGCCCGAGAGGCTCGCCCGGGCCCCGACCCAGCGTCCCCGTACCCCAGCGTCCC
>CAITGX010000342.1 GCA_903892045.1 uncultured Planctomycetota bacterium
CCCGCCCCGAAACTCAGCCCGCCCCGCCCACCGCGCTCCCATGCAGATCTCCGAGATCCGTGTCGATGGCTACGAGAAGGTGGTCCGCTGCACGGACCAAACCTCCGGCCTCCACGCCCTCATCGCGGTCCACGACACCACCCTCGGCCCCTCGCTCGGCGGCATGCGCATGCTGCCCTACAAGAACGAGGAAGAGGCCCTGTTCGACGTGCTGCGCCTGTCCAAGGGCATGACCTACAAGTCGGCTGTGGCCGACACCGGTCTCGGCGGCGGCAAGTCGGTCGTGATCGGCGAACCCAAGCACAAGAGCGAGGCGCTTTTCGAGACCATGGGCCGCTTCGTCGAGTCCTTGGGCGGCAAGTACATCACCGCCGAGGACATGAACATCGGCGTGGGGGACCTCGTCACCGTGCGCCGCACCACCAAGTGGGTCACGGGCCTCGCGCGCGACATGGGCGGCTCGGGCAACCCCATCCCCTATACGGCCCGCGGCGCCTTCCACGGCATGCGTGCCGTGCTCGAGGAGGCCTTTGGCAGCCCGAACTTCAAGGGTCGCCGCGTCCTGATCCAGGGCGTCGGCGCCGTCGGCGGACGCCTCGCCGAGCTGCTCACCGAGGCAGGTGCCCACGTGATCATCTGTGACATCAACGAGGCGCGTGTGCAGGAGTTGTGCGAGCGCTTTGGCTTCGAAGGCGTGTCCGACGCCAAGCACCTCGAGGTGCCTTGCGACGTGTACTCGCCCTGCGCGCGCGGCGCGACGATCAACGATGCGACGATCCCGCAGCTCAAGTGCAAGGCGATCGCGGGCGTGGCCAACAACCAACTGCTCGAGCCGCGCCACGGCGACGTGCTGCGCCAGAAGGGCATCCTGTACGCGCCCGACTACGTGATCAACGCAGGCGGCATCATCAACGTCTCGTTCGAGCTGCTCCCCGGCGGCTACGACGAGGAGCGGGCCGTGGCGAAGATCGACCGCATCTACGACAACCTGCGTCAGGTGTTCGCCATCGCGCGCGAGCAGAAGGTCTCCACCCACGTGGCCGCCGACCGCCTCGCCGAGCAGCGCATCGCCGCCGGTCGCAAGACGCCGGTCAAGGCCTGAGAGCGAGCCTCCGCCAAGCACCGGAGCGCGCCGGGCCCAGCGGGCTCGACGCGCTCCTTGGCTTGGTGGGGATGGGGTGTTCCGCGCGCGCGTGTGACGCGCCGCGGATCAATCGCGTCGCAGTCGCGTTCGACGCGCCGCGGATCAGTCGCGCCGCAGTCGCGTTTGACGCGCCGCGGATCAGTCGCGCCGCAGTCGCGTTTGACGCGCCGCGGATCAGTCGCGTCGCAGGAAGTCGACCAGGTCCGCCTCGAGCTCGGCCAGGCCGTAGTCCATCACCGTCAGGCAGCGGTAGATGATCTTGGCGAGGGGCTCGGGGGTGTTCGGGTTCAGGTCGCGCGGCGGGGGATAGGAGAGGAAGTAGGAGAGCGACAGGCGCTCGACCTCGCCGCCCTGCTCGCGGCCGGCGTACTGCCACGGGACCTCGTCGAAGGGCAGCACGCCCGTGAGGATCTCGTACAGCATCACGCCGATGCCCATCACGTCCGCCTTCTGGTCGCGCAGGAGCAGCGGGTTGTAGTGGGGCGTGGTGGTGATCACGTTGCGCTCGTCGCCGCGCATGGCCGGGTCGATCATCACGACCGCGCCGGAGGGCTTGACGAGGATGTTCTCGGGCTTGAGGTCGCCGTGGTACGCGAGCTCGCCGGCCTTGGCCATCTTCTGCAGCGCGCGCACGATCGTCAGGAACCAGTTGAGGCGGATGCCCTCGAGCGCGCGGATCTTCTCGCGCAGCGTCTTGCCGCGCACGTAGTCGAGCGCGAGCACGTTGCGACCCTCGTGCTGGAACACCTCGCGCACGCCGATCAAGTTCTGGTGGCGCGAGCGGCGCAGCAGGTCGCCCTCGGTCTTGACCATGGCGTCGATCTCCTGCGCGTCGAGGAAGTCGATGCGCGCCCCGTCCTTGCGGAAGAAGATCGCCTCGGCAGGCGTCTCGTCGGGCGAGATGCCCTCGGGACGACGCTCGCTCGTGACGTCCATGAAGCGCGTCACGTAGCGGCCGCCACCGGCGATGTCGCCGAGCTTGAGCACCACGAGCTCGCCCTTGGGGTCCGTCGCGAGGTACACGAGCCCGAAGCCTCCGCGCGCGAGGAACTCGCGCACCTGGTAGGAGCCAATCTGTTCACCAGCAGCCAGCTTGATCATGGTTGGAAGAGCGCAGCGGAGGATGTGGAGGCGTGTGGGACGGGTTTCCTGACGCCCTGTTTTCGCCCTGACCTGCGGGGACCCTTAGCGACATTCGTACGCTTCGCGAGGCGAGCGCCGGATGCGGGAATGGGCCGCGGCGCGCGCTGCTAGCGCTCGACGAGCGCGACCGGGCCGTCGCCGCCGAGGATCGCGGCCGCGCCCTCGGCGAGCGTGCCGCTGCCGACCCACGCGGGCTCGCTCGCGAACAGCTCGTGGCGCCACGCGCGACCGAGACCGTCGATGCGGCCGAGCTCCTGCCCGAGCGTGTTTCGCACGGAAAAACAGCGCGCGGTCGGCTGACCCGGCTGCGCGTCCGCCACCAACTCGAGCACCAGCCCGAGCGCCTCGTCCCCGCGCACGATCTCCCATGTGCGCCGCACGTCGAGCTTCACAGGACGGGCCGCGGAGAGGCCCGCGGGCGCGTCCTCGCGCACGACGCGGCAGCCTGCGGCAGCCAACGCGCCGACGAGCGCGAGCGCGACGGACGAGACGATTCGGGAAGCTCGCACGTCGCCGTCCATCGGCCACCGTGGCTCCCGACCTGAGGGCCCCATGGAAAGTCCTTCCCGCCCCTGCGCCCGCGCGCATTGCCGCCCTCTCGGGGGCCCCGTATCCTCACTCGCCCCATGATCGACCCCAAGGACAAGGTGGCGCTCGACAGCTTCCGCAAGGCCGGCCGCATCGCCGCCGAGTGCCGCCAGTGGGCCTCGCAGAACATCAAGCC
>CAITGX010000343.1 GCA_903892045.1 uncultured Planctomycetota bacterium
AGGTTGGCCTGCGGGTCGAGGTCGATCACCACGACACGTCGCCCGGCACGCGCGAGGGCGGCGCCGAGATTCACGGTGGTCGTGGTCTTGCCCACGCCGCCTTTCTGGTTGATCAGTGCGATCCGGCGCATTCGATGCCGCATTCTATCGCGCGATGGCGCGGGCCGTGCGCTCCCCTCCGCTCTGGCGACGGGTTTTCCGGCGACGTAGCCGCGTTCAGAGAAGTCGCAAGGGATCGGCGATCGGGATCGGACCGAGCGAGAGCAGCGGCTCCCCCACTCGAGCGCCGATGCGCTCGCCGAAGAACCGGGCGCGGGTCTCCATGCGGGCGAGGATGTCGGCGCCGAACAGGAAATGCTGTCCCTGATCCCCGGCATGCGCGGGTTCCAGCTGGCTGCGATAGCAACGCACCAACTCGACCTTGCGATCCCACACGGGTCCGATGTCGACCACGACGGTCGGATCGAACGGCACATGTCCCATGAAGTGGTAGAAGCGCCGCGGTCGACGAGCGGGCGGGCCTCCGTCCTGCTCGGCCAGCTTGGAAAGGCCGCTCAGGTACCACGCCTCGCGCGCGAGCCGTCCAACCGTGGCGTGGTCGGGATGCAGGTCCTCGACGTGCTGGGCCAGAACCACGTCGGGGGCGTGCTCGCGCAGCATGCGCGCCAAGCGCTCGCGGGCTTCGACGGTGGCCACGACTCGCCCGTCGGGCAATCCGAGGTTGCGTCGCACCGGCTGTCCGAGGCAGCGGTTGGCGGCCATGGTCTCGGCCTCACGCTCGGCGCTCGTGCCTCGCGAGCCCAGCTCACCGCGGGTCACGTCGATGATGCCGACCTTCCAGCCGGCGTCCACGAGCCGCAGCAATGTGCCACCGACGCAGATCTCCGCGTCGTCGGGATGGGCGGCGATGACCACGAGATCGAGCTTCAAGCAGCGGGTTCCTCGTCTTGCTTCGTCGTCGGCAGCTGGACGATCAGATGCCCCGTGGCCAGCGGCCCGAGGAGGTCGAGCAGCTCGGCGATCCAGTCGGTTCCGTGACGGGCGATGAAGGGCAGCGCGAGCAGGACGCGCTCTTGCAGCTCGCCGCGCGGGCAAAGCGCGTTGGTGACCCGACGCACGAGCCGTCGGCCGCGGCCCGCGCGATTGGCGTGGACGCGCTCCGCCTTCTCGCACAGCTTCTCGACCAGCGAGCGGATCTGGTCCCCGGTGCGGGGAAGGTTAGCCGCGAGGCTACGATCGAGCTCCGCGAGCGCCGACTTGCGAGCCGCGAGTTCGCGGGCAGCGCGGAGCGCGATCTCGCGCAGCTCCACCACGACGGTCGGAGCTGGCTCCTCCTGTTCCTGCGCGAGCGATGCTCCGCGCGAGGCGATCACATCTGACATGGCCACGCCCAAGAGCGAGGCAGCTTCGCTGGTCTCCGGCTCGACGATCGTGGCCGACCAGCGAGGAACGGCTGCCGTACGTGCCACCCCGACAGCGTCGCGAAGAGGCCCCAGCTGCGCGAGGTAGTTCAACTCGCCCCAGCCGCCGACATAGGCGACCGAGGGCAACACGCTGTCTTGCAACAGCGGACGCAGCAGCGCACCGGCGGACCATCCCGCGGGGTCCTGCACGATCTGTGCCGCGAGCTCCGCCCCCGTGCGCGAGCCTTCCTCGCCGTCATAGCGGAAGCCGTCGCCGCCGAAGCGCAGTGCATGCCGGCCTCGCTCGTCCACTCGATAGAGCAACGCTGCCGACGCTGCTTCGATGGCCACTGGCGCACCGCGCTCGCGCAGCATTTCCTCTCCGGCCGCCAGCGCACCGGCGACTTCCGGGCGACTCACGATGCGAGCCAGGCTTCTCGAGAGCGGCTCGCGTATCCAGTCGGGCTCGAGCATCACGAGCCCATGAGGACCGAGCAGCTCCGTCATCGCTCGCGTGAAGGCCGTGGCGAACGTCTCGCCATCGCGCGGAAGGAACAGCTCGATCGCGCTCTCGCCGAAGGGCTGA
>CAITGX010000344.1 GCA_903892045.1 uncultured Planctomycetota bacterium
CGCTTCGCTCGCGGCGGCGGCCGGAGCGGCACCGCGACGCGAACGCAGGTCAGCGGCGCGGTTGCCGCGCGTCGGGCGCGGCTCGTCGCCCACCGGAGCCTGCTCGCCACGCTCGCCACCGGCGGTCGCGGTCTGCTCGCGGCGGTTGGCGCAGCCTTCCTCGACGGCCGTCGCGAGACGGTCGATCAGGAGGCGCACGCTCTTCAGCGCGTCGTCGTTGCCCGGGATCACGATGTCGACCACGCTCGGGTCGCAGTCGGTGTCGAGGATGCCGACCACGGGCACGCCGAGGCGGCGCGCTTCCTTGATCGCGTTGATCTCGCGCGCGGGGTCGATCACGACCATCGCGCCGGGGATCTCGGTCATCTCGCGGATGCCGCCGAGGTTGCGCTCGATCTTCTTCTTCTCGCGGCGCAGCGTGGAGGCCATCTTCTTGGATTCGATCTCGATCGTGCCCGACTCTTCCATGCCCTCGAGCTCTTCGAGGCGACGGAGGCGGCTGCGGATGACCGAGAAGTTCGTGAGCGTGCCACCGATCCAGCGCTCGGTCACGACGGGCATGCCCGTGCGCTGACCCGCGTCCTGGACGACGCCCTTGACCTGGCGCTTGGTGCCGACGAACAGGATCTGGGATCCTTCGGCGGCGACGTGGTAGAGGAAGTTCTGCGCCCGCAGGAGGCCCCGGAGGGTCTCGCGCAGGTCCATGATGTGAATCAGGTTGCGACGGCCGTAGATGTACGGCGCCATCTTCGGATTCCACCGCGACACGCGGCATCCGAAGTGCACACCCGCTTCGATGAGTTGCTGGACCGAGACGGTTTCCATGAGGATCGAAGGTGACGGGAGTCGAGGGAAGTGGGCCTGTCGACGCCACACGGCGTCGCAGGGGTCCTTTGGGGGACCGGGAAAGGTTGGAGGTTGGGAAATGAGACCGTGAGAGAGCGCCCTGCCACGCGGGCCGGAGGCTCTCCCCCACGACAGTTCGAGGGGGCGAGGAGTGTAGCGACCCGCGCGGGGGAGTCAAACCGCGCCCCCGCCGACGCGCGCTTCCCGAGGCATGGGCCCCGAGGCGTGGGCCGAGTCGCAGAGCTGCGCCGGTCGGGCCGCTTCCCGGGCTTGCGAATTCCTAAAACCCGCGCGGTGGTTCATACTTGGGAAGTTGGTCAGGCCAAGGCCGACCGCGAGACCGACCCGTGACCGACCCCTCCCCTAGCGCGCCCGCCGACGGCGGCCGCGGCGACTCCGCCGCCCGCGGCAGCACCCTCGCGCGCGACCTCGCCGGCCGCGCGGGCACCACGGTGCTCGTCTGCGACCACCGCGGCGAGGGCACGCTGGCCCGCTCGCGCCTGCTCGGGCAGCTCGGCTACTCGGTGCTCGTCTCCGCCACGCTGCGGCGCTCGCTGGAGATGCTGGCCCACTCGCCTCCGGCGCTCGTGGTGCTCGACGCGCTCGCCGGGCTTGGACAGGCCGAGTTCGAGGTCGTCGACCGCGCGCGCCGTGCCGACGGGCGCACCGGCCTGCTCGCGGTCGTGGCCGACGACGGTCCGAGCACGGGCCTGCTCGAGGCCGTGCGCGGCGAGCGCCACGGACCGATCGACCTCGTGCACCGCGGGGCGAGCGACGAGGAGCTCGCGGTACGCGTGGAGATGCTGCTGCGACGCATCGAGACGCGCAGCGAGCTCGAGCGCCTGCAGCACCTCGCGACCCACGACGACCGCACCGACTTGCTGCGGCCGCAGGTGTTCCAGGAGCAGCTGCGGCAGCACTTTTCCGCCGCCCAGCGCCACCAGCTCGACCTCGGGCTGCTGCTGCTCGACCTCGACGACTTCGGCCGCATCAACAAGCTCTACGACCACACCGTGGGCGACGAGGTGATCGCGCGCGTCGGGGCGGCCGTGCGACGCTCGCTGCGCGCCGAGGACGTGGCCGCGCGCCTCGGGGGCGACGAGTTCTGCGTGCTGCTTCCCTACACGCGCAAGGTCGACGCCGCGCGCGTCGTGCAGCGCCTGCTCGAGCAGATCCCGGAAGCGACGCGCGAGCTCAAGGTGCATCCGCCGCTGGTCGTGACCGCGAGCCTGGGCTTCGAGACCTTCAACGGCGAGGACGTCGAGAGCGAGGGCCAGATGCGCCAGCACGCCGAGGAAGCGCTGCGCCACGCCAAGCGCTCCGGCGGCGACCGCGGCGTGTATTACCGCAGCCTCGACTCGGCGCTGCGCGCGGCCCGCGGCGCCTGAGCCGGGCTCTGCGCCGATGTTTCGGCGCGTTTTCTAGCGCACGAGCAGCATGCGCAGCCAGTCGGCGCGGTCCGCGACGAACGAGCGCTCGTCCATGTCGACGACCAGCGCCAGCCGACGCTTGCCCTCGAGCGCGAGCGCCGGCAGCGCGATCGGCGCCTCGCCGCCGCGCACGCGTCCGCTGCGCCACGCGGGCTCGCTCGCGCCGTCGAGGAAGATCGAGAACTCAACGGAGCCGCGATAGGCGAGCAGGCGCACCGAGTCGTCGATCGCGACGGCGCCGCGCAGGCTCTTCCATGTGCCGTCGAGCTCGAACTCGAGTCGCGAGGGAGCGTGCACGCCGAGCCCGCGCGCCCAGACCCGACCGCCCGCGGAGAGCGGCGAGCCCGTGACGGAGCGGTCGCGCTGCCACGGCCAGCGCAGGCCGAGGTCACCACCCTCTTCCCAGCCTTCGCGCACGAGCGCGGGCTCGAGCGCGGACAGGAACGCGACGCGCCCGTCTCCGGCCGTCAGCTCCCGCACCGCTCCGCTGGGGAACACGAGCGTGCGCTGCGCGTCGAGAGCGAGCGCGAGCCCGCCCGAGTCCCAGCGCACGAGCCCGCCCGAAATCCGCCCGCCGTCGGCGAGGTCGAGCAGCACGGCGCGCTCGGGCAGCGGGCGCGGATCCTCGAGCGGCTCGACGAACAGCGCCGCGACCTCGGCCCAAGGGAAGGTGCGCGAGCCGAGCACGCCGTCAAACTTCACGCCCTCGGCGGAAAAGCCCTCGAGCGTGCCGTCCAAGGTGTCGAACCCTGCGGGCCGCACCCAGTACAGGCGATCGCCGCGCGCAGGCGCCGCGAAGGCGGCCGTGCCCTCGCGGCGGAACTCGAGCGCGAGCAGCTCGCCCACGTCGAGCGCGAGCTGCGCCCCGCCCGCGAGCTCGAGCTCGAGCCGGTCGCCGTCTCCGCCACGCACCGCAGCCACGAGACGATCACCGCCCACGAGCGCGACGCTGGCGCGCAGCGCGGCCTCGCCCGGAGGAGCCGGCTCGCTGCAGCCCTCGACGCGCACGGACACCGTCTGCGCCAGCTCGGGCGCCTCAAGCTCGAAGCCCTCCAGCGAACGCGAGGCGAGGCTCCCGTCGCGGGCCTCGATCCACAGCTTCCCGGACTCTGGCCGAGTCCCCACGCCCAGGCTCAAGATGCACAACGCGACGACCGGCAAGGTGAAGGGCAGCGAGCGGACCAGCATGGCGGCGATCCTACGCGGCGCGCGGAGCGGTGCGAGAGGGCGCGTGCTGCCAGCTTGGCAGACCCGGTGGGGGCGCCCCTCGGCCGCTGCCAGAACGGCAGAATTTTCCGACTCGCCGGCCCCTCCGGCTCCCTGCGGGCCCCTCGGCACCGTTCTTGCTAGAGGCCCGGCCCAACTCGCTCGCGCGGCTCGCTTCGGCGACCGCGCAGGGCCCGCTCGGCTTGCTCCAGTCCCTGGCGCGTCGAGCGCCCCACCGAGCCCCGCTCACCTCCCCCGTCCCCCATCCTCCCAGAGACCCCCTCGGGTCCGATCGTTCGAACCCGAGCACGAGAGACGACAGAAGGTTCCCTCCATGGCAGCCAAGCAGATTGTGTTCGAAGCCGACGCGCGCGAGGCGATCCGCCGCGGCGTCGAGAAGCTCTCCAAGGCCGTGACCAGCACCCTCGGCCCCCGCGGCCGCAACGCGGTGCTCGACAAGGGCTGGGGCGCGCCGACCGTCACCAAGGACGGCGTCACCGTGGCCGAGGAAGTCCAGCTCTCCGATCCCTACGAGGATCTCGGCGCCAGGCTGGTCAAGGAAGTCGCGAGCAAGACCAGCGACGTCGCCGGTGACGGCACGACCACCGCGACGCTGCTCACGGAAGCCATCTACACGCAGGGCCTGCGCGCCATCACCGCCGGCGCCTCCCACGCGCGCCTCGTCGCCGGCCTCTCCGACGGCCGCGACGCCGTGCTCGAGGCCCTCGACAAGATGGCCAAGAAGGTCACGAGCAACGACGAGATCCGCCAGGTCGGAACGATCTCGGCCAACAACGACGCGCGCGTCGGCAAGATCATCGGCGACGCCATGGACAAGGTCGGCAAGGACGGCGTCATCACGGTCGAGGAAGGCAAGGGCCTCGAGACGGACGTCTCGATCGTCGAGGGCATGCAGTTCGACCGCGGCTTCATCTCGCCGCACTTCGTCACCGACCCCAACGCGATGGAAGTCGCGTTCGAGAAGCCGCTGATCCTCGTGTTCGAGGACAAGATCGGCACGATCCAGAAGCTCCTGCCGGTGCTCGAGGCGATCAAGAACGCCAACAAGCCGCTGGTGATCATCGCCGAGGACGTCGAGAGCGAGGCGCTCGCGACGCTCGTCGTCAACAAGCTGCGCGGCATCCTGCAGTGCGTGGCCGTCAAGGCCCCGGGCTACGGCGACCGCCGCAAGGCCATGCTGCAGGACATCGCGGTCCTCACGGGCGCCAAGGCGATCATGAAGGACCTCGGCCTCGAGCTCGAGAAGGTCGGCATGCGCGACCTCGGCAGCGCCAAGCGCGTGGTCATCACCGCCGACACGACGACCATCGTCGGCGGCGTCGGCGCCCGCAAGGACGTCGAGGACCGCGTGGCCCAGATCCGCGCCGAGATCGAGGTCACGACCTCGGACTACGACCGCGAGAAGCTGCAGGAGCGCCTCGCCAAGCTCACCGGCGGCATCGCGCAGATCAACGTCGGCGGCGCCACGGAAGTCGAGGTCAAGGAGCGCAAGGCCCTGATCGAGGACGCGCTGCACTCCACGCGCGCCGCGGTCGAGTCGGGCATCCTGCCGGGCGGCGGCACCGCGCTCCTGCGCGCGCGCGAGGCCACCAAGAAGCTGAAGAAGCAGGGCGACGACGAGTACAACATGGGCCTCGACGTGCTGCACGCGGCGCTCGCGCGCCCGGTGCAGAAGATCTCGGAGAACGCCGGCTTCGACGGCACCGTGACCGCGCACCGCATCCTGCGCGAGAAGAGCCCGACCTGGGGCTTCGACGCCAACAGCGGCCAGTACGGCGACATGCTGAAGTTCGGCATCCTCGACCCCGCCAAGGTCACCAAGACCGCGCTCTCGAACGCGGTCAGCGTCGCGCTGCTGCTCCTCTCCACCGACGCGCTGATCGTCGCCAAGCCCGAGCCCAAGAAGAAGGGCCCGGCGGGCGGCGGCCATGGCGAGATGGACGAGATGGGCGGCGGCATGGGCGGCATGGGAGGCATGGACTTCTAGGCCTGCACCCCGCGCTCCACACGAACCCACATCCCAGCACACACACCCACAAGGAACCCCCATCCCATGGCCAAGCAGATCCTGTTCGACGACGCGGCGCGCGCCAAGATGCGCGACGGCATCGAGAAGCTCGCCAAGACCGTGCGCGTCACCCTCGGCCCCGCGGGCCGCAACGTCGTGCTCCAGAAGTCCTTCGGCTCCCCGTCCGTCACCAAGGACGGCGTGACGGTCGCCAAGGAAATCGAGCTCTCCGACCCCTTCGAGAGCATGGGCGCCAAGCTCGTGCGCGAAGTCGCGTCGAAGACCAACGACGTCGCCGGCGACGGCACCACCACCGCCACCGTGCTCGCCGCCTCGATCTTCAAGGAAGGCCTGCGCGAGATCTCCACGGGCGTCAACACCATCGCGGTGCGCAACGGCATCGAGAAGGCGGTCGAGCAGGCCGTCGCCTCGATCCAGTCGCAGTCGCGCAAGGTCAAGAAGCGCGAGGAGAAGAAGGCGGTCGCCACGATCTCCGCCAACAACGACCCCGTCATCGGCGAGCTGCTCGCCGAGGCCTTCGAGAAGGTCGGCGACGAGGGCGTGGTCACGGTCGAGGAGTCGAATGGCCTCGAGACGCGCCTCGAAGTGGTCGAGGGCCTCGAGTTCGACAAGGGCTACCTGAGCCCCTACTTCGCCACCGACATGGTGAAGCTCACCGCCGAGCTCACCGACGCGCACGTCTTCATCTACGAGAAGAAGATCTCGAACCTGCGCGAGTTCCTCCCGGTGCTCGAGCGCGCCGCCCAGACCGGTCGTCCGCTGCTCATCATCGCCGAGGACATCGAGGGCGAGGCGCTCGCCACGCTGGTCATCAACCGGCTCAAGGGCGTGCTCAACGTCTGCGCCGTCAAGGCGCCGGGCTTCGGCGACCGCCGCAAGGCCTACCTCGGCGACATCGCCGTCCTCACCGGCGGCACCGCCATCACCGAGGACCTCGGCATCTCGCTCGACAAGGTCACGCCCGCGCACTTGGGCAGCGCCAAGCGCATCAGCATCAACAAGGACCGCACGATCATCGTCGGCGGCGCCGGCTCGAAGAAGTCGATCGAGGAGCGCTGCGCGCAGATCCGCACGCAGATCGAGGCCACCAAGAGCGACTACGACAAGGAGAAGCTCCAGGAGCGCCTCGGCAAGCTCACCGGCGGCGTCGCGGTGATCAAGGTCGGCGGCTCGACGGAAGCCGAGATGAAGACCAAGAAGTTCCTCGTCGAGGACGCGTTCAACGCGACGCGCTCCGCGATCCAGGAAGGCATCGTCCCCGGCGGCGGCGTGGCGCTCCTGCGCGCGGCCGACGGCATCGATGACTCGAAGTTCAAGGGCGAGGAGCGCTTCGGCGCCATGATCATCAAGCGCGCGCTCGAGGCGCCGCTGCGCCAGATCTCGCAGAACGCGGGCTACGACGGCGCGGTGGTGGTCGAGAACGTGCGCGAGAAGGGCGGCTCGCACGGCTTCAACGCGCTCACCGGCGAGTACACCGACATGTTCAAGGCCGGCGTGATCGACCCCGCCAAGGTCGTGCGCTCCGCGCTGCAGAACGCGGCCTCGATCGCGGGCCTGCTGCTCACGACGGACTCGATGATCACCGAGCTCAAGGACGACACCGCCAAGGTCGAAGGCTCGATCGCCTGAGATCCGCCGCGACTACCGTGCCCCGGCGGAGCGCTCGCTGCGCTGCGCCGGGGCACGCTCGAATCCACGAACCTCACGCCCCACTCGAACACGACCGCGAACATGAGCGACAAGCGCGACTTCTACGAGGTGCTCGGCGTCGAGCGCGGCGCGAGCGAGGAGGAGATCAAGAAGGCCTACCGCAAGCTCGCGCTCAAGTACCACCCCGACCGCAACCAGGGCGACAAGGAAGCGGAGTCGAAGTTCAAGGAGGCGGCCGAGGCCTACGACGTCATCGGCGACGCCGAGAAGCGCCGCCAGTACGACCAGTTCGGGCATCGCGCCTTCGAGGGCGGCGCCGGCGGCGGGCCGCGCTTCCACAACATGGAGGACATCTTCTCCGCCTTCGGGGACATCCTCGGCGGGCAGATGTTCGGCGACCTCTTCGGCCAGCAGCGCCGCCGCAGCTCGGGCCCCCAGCCCGGCCGCGACCTCAAGATCGTGCTCGACCTCACGCTCGAGGAAATCGACTCGGGCGTCGAGCGCACGATCGTGATGAAGCGCGAGGACCACTGCGGGGGCTGCAAGGGCACGGGCGCCAAGCCCGGAACTTCCCGCAAGACCTGCGACACCTGCGCGGGCCGCGGACAGGTGAGCCGCACGCAGGGCTTCTTCGCCATGGTCACGCCCTGCCCCACCTGCGCCGGCGCGGGCACGCGCGTCGAGTCGCCGTGCACGCAGTGCCGCGGTTCGGGTCGCGAGAGCGTGCGCGCCGAGGTCAAGATCCAGGTCCCCGCGGGCGTCGAGGAAGGCATGCGCCTGCGCATCAGCCAGCAGGGCGACGCGGGCGACCCCGGCGCGCCGCGCGGCGACCTGCACTGCGTGATCCGCGAGGTCGAGCACAAGATCTTCCAGCGCAGTGGCGCGGACGTGATCACGGAGATCCCCGTCGCCTTCGCGCAGATGGCGCTCGGCGACACGGTCGAGATCCCGACCCTGCGCGGGCGCGCGGAGATGAAGATCGACCCCGGCACCCAGAGCGGCAAGATCCTGCGCCTGCGCGGACAGGGCCTGCCGGTGCTCGAGGGCCGCGGACGCGGCGACCAGCACGTGCGGCTGTTCGTCGAGGTGCCCAAGAAGCTCTCCGACCGCCAGAAGGAGCTCCTCAAGGAGTTCGCCGAGCTCGACCGCAAGAGCTCGGGCAACACGTCGTTCTTCGACAAGATCGTGGGTTACTTCAGCTGAGCGCGAGCCGAATCATGAGCGAAGCAGAACCGAACACAGGAACCGACGCCATCCCCGAGGCCGAGCGCCTGCGCAGCGAGCGCGATGACCTGCTCGCGCAGCTCGCGCGCGCGCGCGCTGACTACCAGAACCTGCGCAAGCGCACGCAGGTCGATATCGACAACAGCGTGCGGCGCTCGCTCGAGGGCCTGCTGCAAGGCCTGCTCGTGCTGCTCGATCACCTCGACTTCGCGCTCGCCTCCAAGGTCGAGAGCGAGGACGGCAAGGCGCTCGCCAAGGGCGTCGAGCTCACGCGCCTGTCGTTCGAGCAAGTGCTGGCCCAGGAGAACGTGCAGCCGATCGCGGAGACCCGCGCGTTCGACCCGCGGCTGCACGAGGCCGTGGCCATGGTCCCGAGCGCGAGCCACGCCGCGGGCGAGGTCGTGGCGACCCTGCGCCGCGGCTGGACGTGGCGCGGGCAGGTGCTGCGCGCCGCCCAGGTACAGGTGGCCAGAGCCCCGGCCGCTAGCGAAACTTCCCCCGCAGAAGCCCCGCCCAAGGCAGACTAGGATCCCGCCATGCCGACCTACGACTACAAGTGCGATGCCTGCGGGCACGCCGTCGAGTACTTCCAGTCGATGAGCGAGGCGCCGAAGAAGAAGTGCCCCAAGTGCGGCAAGTCGAAGCTGGTGCGCCAGCTCGGCACCGGCGCCGGGATCCTCTTCAAGGGCTCGGGCTTCTACCAGACCGACTACCGCTCGGACTCCTACAAGAAGTCCGCCAGCGCCGACTCGTCCTCGAGCTCGTGCTCGGGCGACACCAAGTCGTGCGCGGCCAATGGCGGCCCCTGCGCCAGCTGAGCTCGCGGGCTAGGACGGACCGAGGAACAGCTCCTCGACCAGCTCGCCGATCGTGCCGCTGTCGCAGGTGCCGAGCACCCGGTCCGCCACGGCGAGCGCCTCGGGGTAGGCGTTCCCCATCGCGCAGCCCAGCCCCGCTTCCGTCATCATCGGGACGTCGTTGCCCGCGTCCCCCACCGCCACCACGCGCTCGGGCCGGATGGCGTGCTCGTCGAGCAGCCAGCGCAGGGCCTCGGCCTTGCCGCGGCAGGGCGGGTGAACGTCGCACACGAGCAGCTTGCTCTCGCGATGGTGCGGCAGGCAGTTGAGCGGGAAGTGCGTGATGTACATCGGCTGCTGGACAGCCGCCTCGAGCTCCGCGGCGACGTCGTCGCTGCGCTCGTGCGTGTTCGAGAAGAACGTCACGCGCATGGCGCGCAGGCGCTGCATGCGCGCGGGGTCGACGTACTCGACCGCCGTCATGTCGCGCAGCGCGCTCCACTCCGCATCGTTGCGCGGCGAGGTCGAGTACTTGATGCCCTCGCACATCGCGACGGTCATCAAGCCGCGGTCGAGGCCGAAGCGCACCAGGCGGGCGAGCGTGCGCTCCGACAGCACGCGCTCCTCGATCAGGCGACGCTTCGACGGGCACCACATGGCGGCGCCGTTGAAGACCACCGCCGGGTTGACGATGCCGAGCTGCTCGACCACCGGAATGGTCGCGAGCTCGGAGCGCCCCGTCGCGATCATCACGCGCACTCCGCGCTCGCTGGCCGCACGCAGTGCCGCGAGCGTGCGCGGATGGATGCGATCCGCCTCGTCGACCAGTGTGCCGTCGAGGTCGAGCAGGATCGCGTCGTAGTTGCGCGCGTGCATGGGCCGAAGAGATTAGGGCGCCTGCGCGCGCGACGCCACGGCGCCGCTCAGAGATCGAAGCGCAGGCTGGCGGTCTTGCCGGCCTCGACCACGACCTCCTGCGTCGATTCCCCGTCCTCCCGCTCGCTGATCATGCGACCGAACGTGCGCACCGTCACGCTCCAGCGTCCGGGCTCGAGGTCCTCGAGGCGCGCGCGACCTTCCTGCAAGACCGCCGGAGAAGGATCGCTGCCCGGCTTCCCGCCGACGAGCCGCGCCGTGACGATGCCCTCCGCCTGCGGCTCTCCGCCGCGGAAGACGCTCACCTCGATGGAGCCCGACTGCAGCAGCTGCAGGTCGACGCGCGAGCGCACCTCGTTCGGGCCGAGCTCGAGTTCCTCCGACTTGGCGCTGCGGAAGCCCTTCGCCTCCGCCTTCACCACGAGCTTCACGCCGGGTTGCACACCGCGCAGCGCATAGCGCCCGTCCTCGTCCGTGCGCGCCGTGGGCTCGTCGCCGCCGAGCAGCATCGTGCTCTCCTCGCCTTCGCCACCGGCGAACGCCATCACCATGCGCACCGCGCCCGTGCGACGGCCGCTCGACGGGCGCTCGACCGTCACCTTGGCGCGCGCCACCGGCTTGCCGTCGGGGCCCGTGACGCGGCCTTCGATCACCGCGACGTCGAGCGCGATGTCGAGCTCGCGGTCGTCGCTGCCGATGGTCACGTCGACCTCGGCCGGCATCGCGCGGCTCTTGTGCGTCACGCGCGCCGTGTAGTCGCCCGACTTCACGTTCTGGACCTCGTAGCGCCCGCGGCCATCACTGCGAGCGCTCGGGCCGCCGCCCATCCCGAACATCATCATGCGGCCGCTCTCCTCGCTGTCGTCGGCCTTGCGCTCGAGCGTCACGAGCGCGCCCGCGAGCGGCACGCCGCCTTCGGTGACCACTCCGCGCAGCGCCACCCGCAGCGGGGCGAGCAGGTCGAGCGCCGTCTCCGCGTTCTCGGCCACCGCAGCCTCGACCCAGCCGGGCTCCTGCTCGCCGCCCTCCATGCCGGCGATGACGAACTGCACGTCGCCGCCGCCGAACGACATGGAGCTCGAGTCCGGGCGGAAGCGATGCAGGCCGGGCGCGAGGTGCCGGAACACGACCACGCCGCTCGCGTCCGTCACCTCGGGACGGTCGGGCCCGGAGAAGGGCGCGGGGGGAGCGCCCGGAACGCGCGCCATGCGCCGCTCGATCTTCGCGCCCGCGACCGGACGGCCCTGCACGTCCTTGAGGGTCACGCGCACGCTGCCACCGACGCTCAAGCGCACCTCGCGCGCCTCGGGCTGGCCGACCGCGCAGGTGAAGGGCTCGCTGCGATGGGGCGCGTGCTCCGCGTGCTCGACGGCGAGCGTGCAGCGCGCGCCCTCGAAGCTGTTGAGCCGAGCGACGCCGCTCTCGTCGGTGCGCGCGGTGGCACTGCTCTCGTCTCCGAACTCCAGCGGCTCGGGGCTGTCCGACGACGCGCCGAAGCTCACGGTGCGCGCGATGAACACGCCTTCGCCGCCGCGCTGCTCCTCAGCGCGGCGCAGGCTCACGCGCGCGCCCACGACCGGCGCGCCCGAGCTCGCATCGAGCACGGTGACGGTGAGCAGCGGCGCAGGCTCCAGCTCGATCGTGCCGATGTCCGTCTCGGTCGTCGGCCCGAGCGCGAGGTCCTTGCGGGACCACTCGCGGTAGCCCGGGGCCGTGATCCACAGCGAGACCTTGTCACTGTCGCCGCGCCGCCGCAGGTTGCCGAGCTTGCCCACGCCGCCGGGGTGATCGAACTCGCGCTCGCCGGACTCCATGTACGGCAGCCGCATCGCCTCCGCGCCGAGCCCGCCCTCGACGCGATAGCGCTCCACCGGAGCCTTCGTGCGCGCGTCGACCACCGTGAAGAGCAACGCCGACTCCGGCTGGTACGCGAGTTCGACGCGACGATCCCCCGTGCGCGCGGGCACGCGCGGAGACATGCGCGGCGCGAAGGCAAGCGGCGAATCGCCTTCGTAGAGCCGCAGCGAGATGTCGTAGCTCGTGTCCGGCCGCAAGCCGCGCAGCTCGAAGCTGCCGTCCTTGGCGAGCCGGGTCGAGCGCTGCTCGAGCGCTCCGCCACCCTCGAAGGGCTCGCCGTCGACCTGAAACATCGCGTTGGCGCCGTCTCCGGAGCGCTTGCGGGTGGCGAGCACGCGCAGCACTTCGAGCGTGCCTTCCGGCACCCCCAGCGCGAGGCCCGAGATCTCGCCGCCGTCCTCGAGCCGCAGCACGACGCCTTCGCGCCGCTCGCCGGCGCGCAACGCGCCCTCGAGCTTGTGGCGCAGCACCGGATGCGCCTCGGAATCGACGCGCAGCTCGAGCTCGCCCGCGGGCAGGATGTCGAGCTCGAACGAGCCGTCGCTGCGCGTCTCCCCGAGCGTGGTCTCGTTGCCGGCGAAGTCGCCGAAGATGACGAGACCCGAAGCCTCGACGTTGCGCACGTGGCGCAACTTCGCGCCGCCGACTCCGGCGCCGCGACTGTCGACCACGCGCCCGGAGACGATCGGGCCCGGGATCAGGGTGAACTCGCCCAGATCGAAGCTCTCACCCGCCGGCACCGCGCGCGAGACATCGAACGGAGCGTGGCGCGCGGCACGGATCTCGAGCCGCAGGTCGCCAGCGCGTCGGACGCGCAGGCCGAAGCGTCCGTCCGCATCCGTCGCGCCCTCGCCGGTGCGCTCTCCCTCGCGCGCTTCCGAGCGCAGGAAGCCGAGCAGGTTGGCGTCGCCGGCGCTGACGCGGGCGCCCTCGAGCGGCGCACCGGCTTCGTCGAGCACTCTGCCGGTGAGCAGGATCCCTTCGGCACGGGCGAGCTCGCGAGCCGGGCGAGCCGGGACGGGAGTCGTGACCTCGACGGCCGTGCGCTCGAGGAGCGGAGCAGGCGTCGGCTCGGGAGACCTCGGTGCACTCGGCTCGGCGGGCGATGCTTCGGGCGCACGGGCCACCGCGACGTCCGGCGCGCTCGCGCCCGCGCCGTCTGTGGCTGTCGGCTCGGCGGGACGCAGGAACCAGAGGCTGGCGACTCCAACGAGCGCGAGGACAAGCAGCAGGCCAAGGACGAGGCGTTGCACGGGACGGGGCTCCGGGTGGGACCGAGGGCGCGGCCCGCGCGAGGCGTGCGGGGCGCCGGAGGGAGGCGCAGGGTACGTCAGGAGCGCCGCGCGCGTTGGCCCGCGAGGCCGGGAAATCCTCCCTTCCGGCCTTCCTGCGCCAGCCTTTACGTCCTATCCCTTGCGCCAAGGCAGGGGGCAGCGTCCCATGGGCCCGCCGTCCCCGCGCCGCTCGCCCGCGTCCACGGAGTTCCCTGCATGTCGCTGCGCTCGTTCGCCCTCCTGCTCACGCTCGTCGTCCTCGCGCCGCTCGTACCCGCCCAGCAGCTGCCCAAGGTGGGCAAGGAGTACAAGGACGAGGTCGACTTGGGCTTCAGCATCAAGATGCCTTCCGACTGGCCCTTCGTGCCCGGGCAGCCCGACGACAAGAACGAGATCGGCGGCTACTCGGGCGGCGACATGTCCGTGCTGATGGACCCCAAGACCGGGCGCCCGTTCCTCGAGCTCGAGGTCAAGCTGCTCAAGTTCGACCGTCGCAAGGCCAAGGACGGCGAGACGATCGAGGTCGAGGCGGACGGCGAGAAGATCGAGATCAACCTCGGCGGTGGCCTCGCGAACTTCGCGGCCTGGTCGAAGAACCTGAAGTCGGGCTGGAAGCGCGAGGACAAGCTCTGCAAGGACCTCAAGGTCAACAAGGTCGAGACCAAGCTGCACGTCTACCGCAACGTGTTCGACAAGAAGGAGGACATCTCCGCTTTCCTGTGCGCGTGGGAGTACAAGCTGCAGCCGGATGTCGAGATCGTGATGCTGGGCTTCGCGCCCGCGGACGACAAGCGCTGGGGCAAGTGGGAAGGCACGCTCGAGTCGATGGCGAAGAGCTTCAAGCCGCTCGAGATCGCCAGCAAGAAAATCGCCGTCGCCAAGGGCGCGACCATGCGCGACGCACGCCGCGCCGAGCTGCAGACGGAGATCACCAAGAACCCCGGCTGGAAGCTGTACGAGACGCCCAACTACTTCCTCGTGTCGTCGAAGAACGACGACAAGCTCTTCATGAAGGAGCTCATGGACCGCCTCGAGGCGATCCGCGAGCAGTACGAGGAGATCTACCCGCCCGCGCTGGCCGCCGAGCTGCGCCAGCTCGCCAAGGCGCGCGAGGCCGCGGAAGAGGAAGAGAAGAAGAAGAACCCCGAGCAGGGTGAGGGCGAGGCAGAGCCCACCGAAGCGGACTTCGAGAAGGAGCTCGCGCGGCGCACGCGCGCCTCGGGGGGCGACCCGATGGAGCGCTCGAAGTGCAGCGTGGTGCGCGTGTGCTCGAGCGAGGACGAGTACCTCAAGTACTCCGGCCTCTACGGCTCGGCGGGCTACTGGTCCTTCCAGACCGAGGAGCTCGTGCTGTACGACGACCAGAAGGGCGGCGGGCGCGCCAACACGTGGGCGGTCCTCAACCACGAGGCCTTCCACCAGTACGTATTCTACTTCTTCGGCAACCTCTCGCCGCACAGCTGGTTCAACGAGGGCACCGGCGACTTCTTCTCCGGCTTCCAGCTGGAAGGCTCGCGCTTCAAGCTCGAGCCCTTCAACTGGCGCATCGGCACGGTCAAGGAGAACATCGACCCCAAGAACCTGAGCGGCAAGTACGCGCCGCTGAAGGAGCTCGTGCGCTGGAGCCAGGCCGAGTACTACGGCCAGAACAAGTACAAGCTCGGCGGCGGCGAGAACTACGCGCAGGGCTGGTCGTTCATCTACTTCCTGCGCACGGGCAAGAAGAAGGCCAAGGACTGGAACCCCGCGTGGGAGCCGATCCTCGACACCTACCTGCGCACGCTGGTCGAGACCGACGACCTCGAGAAGGCCGTCGACAAGGCCTTCGCGGGCGTGGACTGGAACGAGCTGGAGCGGGTCTGGAAGAACTACATCCTGAGCCTGTGAGCGCCAGCCTCCGGACGAGTCTCTAGGAGAACCGGCCCCTGCGTCGATAGGCTCAGGCCTCCCCTGCCGCACCTGCCATGCGAATCCACCACGCGCTCGCCCTCGCCCTCCTCGCCACCGCCTGCCAAGGGACGCGCAAGCTCGCCGATCCCCTGATCGAGGTGCGCGGACCGGAGGCGACCGAGCTCGGCGTGGCCACCGACTACGGCCTCGTGTTCCTCGGGCGCAGCGCGCGCTCAGGGCCGGTCGACGTCACGGCCTGGTTCGGCGATGGCCCAAGCACCGAGCAGGCCGTGGTCGAGCCCCTCGGCGGTGGCCTGTTCACGGCCGAGCCGGAGATTCGCTTCCCGCGCGTACCCATCGCCTTCGACACGCCCGCGCCCGGAACGCGCCTCCTGCTCGTCGGCCGCGTCGGCCGCGAGCGCTGGCAAGAGGAAGTCGAGGTGCTCGCCGATCCGCGCGTCGAGGGACTGCTCGTGCGCGTGCCCGCGCGCCTTTCCACGACGCCTGCGGAAGGCGCGGGCCTGTTCATGGTCAACCCGCTCGCCGAGCACGAGCTCAAGCTCGTCGGACTCGTCTCCGGCCGCATCGCCCTCGAGGCGGCCGATGGAAAGCAGGTCGAGTATCTCGCGGCCTTCGGCCCCGACCAGCTCTGGCGTCTCGTCGCCTACCGGCGCGACTATCCCAAGCGCCGCAAGTTCGTCTACCGCGACGACATCCTCTGAGGTTCGCGCGGTCCGACCGCCGCAACCCACACAGGCCACGGCCCCGAGAGCTCGCGTCGCTCCTCGCCATCGCGGCGGCCGAGCACGCGTCGCGTGACGAGGTTGTAGAGCGGCTTGCCGGTCTTGCGCCACACGAGCGCCACTCCGCGGCGGCGCGGCGCGCGCGGCGGATTCGCGAGCAGCTCCGCGCTGGGCGACACATCGACGACGCGCGCGAAGCGCAGGTAGCGCCGACGGTGTTTGGCGACGTGGCGCAGGTCATCGCTCGCGCGGGACGCGAGCGTGCGCGAGTCGACGGCGTGCACGCTTGCGAGCTGGAAGTCGATCAGCGCCGGCCGCCCATCCGGACCGACGACGATGTTCTGCTCCTTGTGCAGGTCGTTGTGGGCCACGCCCCGCGCGTGCAGCTCGCGCACGAGCTCCTCGAGTCGCTCGAAGAAGTCGACCGGCAGTCGCTCGCAACGATGCAGCGGCGCTCCGTCGACGTAGGAGCGCACCAGCGTGAGCTGCGCGTCCCGCTCGGGCAGCGCGGGCAGCCCTGACACGTCCACGCTGCGCGGGACAGCGGCCAGTCCTGCCAGCGCCGCGAGCGCCCGTTCCTCACGCCGCAGCAACAAACGCGCGATGCGACGCGACAGCGGAAGCGCTCCCCCACTCGCGACGCGACGAATCAGGCGAAGCGATCCATCGCCGCTCGTGAGCAGCTCGACCCGGCCGAACGAGTCGCGCTTGAGCACCGAAATCGTCCACATCGCGCGGAACTCTAGCAGGCGCGCGCCGCCACGGCGCAGGCGTTGCTTCCAGCGCGATCGACACACGACTTCCCCGCCGGGCGCGGCACCTCGCTCGCTAGCATGGCGAGCCGAATGAGCAATGGATCGATCCGCGCGCGCGGCCTGTGCCGACGCTTCGGCGCCAAGGTGGCGCTCGAGCCCTGCGACCTCGACATCGAGCCGGGGCGCGTCACGGGATTGCTGGGCCCGAACGGCTCCGGCAAGAGCACCCTGATGCGGATGCTGGTGGGACTCGTGCGCCCTGACGCCGGCAGCGCGAGCGTCGCCGGAGTGGCGCTCGAGGGCGACGGCACCGCCGTGCGACGGAAGTGCACCTACGCGCCCGGCGAGATCGGCATGTACGGCGAGCTGCGCGGAGACGAGCACCTCGACTGGTTCCTGCGCGGTCGAGAGCGAGAGTCGCGCCAGCGCGCACGCGAGCTCGCCCGGGCCTTCGAGCTGCCGATCGAGCGCCGCGTGCACACCTACAGCCACGGCATGAAGCGCCAGCTCATGTTCGCGGCCGCGCTCGCGCCGCGCGTGCCCGTGCGCATCCTCGACGAGCCCTCCGAGGGCCTCGACCCGCAGAAGCGCAGCACGATGATCCAGCTGCTGCAGGAGGACGCCGCGCGCGGGACCACCGTCCTGCTCTCCTCCCACCACCTCGGAGAGGTCGATCGCGTGTGCGCGACCTTCGTGTTCCTCTCGGGAGGTCGCAAGATCTCGACCGAGCGCGCCGACGATGTCGCGCGCCGCGCACGGCGACTGGTGCGCGCGACCTTCGGACCCGAGGTGCGCCTCGACGAGCTCGCGCGGCGGCTGCGCAGCGCGCGCGCGAGCGTGCGTGGCGACCTGCTCGTGGCCGAGCTCGACAGCGACGATCCGCGGCCGTTCCTCGCCGAGCTCTCCAGCCTCGATGGCATCGGCGCGCCGCGCACGCTCGACTACGGACAGGCCTCGCTCGCGGACCTCTACCGCGGGCTGTACGGCGTCGAGGAGGCCTGCTGATGGGCCGCGCGCTGCACTCGACCTTCTGGCGCGGGGTGGGCTTCCTCGTGGTGCTCGAGCTGATGCTCGTGCCCGCCGTGCTGTACTTCCCCGAGTTCCAGAAGCACACCAGCTCGCTCAAGGCGATGGCGCCCATCCCCGTGCTGCGCAACGTGATCGACACGCTCGAGCAGGGCGGCGTGTTCGCGTACGTCACCGGCCAGCACTTCTTCAAGGGCTGCAACACGCTCGGCACCGCCGCGGCCGTGCTGCTCGCCTGCGGCGCCGTCGCGGGCGAGGTCCACCGAGGCACGTTCGAGATCTTCCTCGCGCGCCCCCTGTCGCGCCGCCGCATTCTCACCGAGCGCTGGCTCGAGGGCGCCGCGGCCGTGTGCATCCCCGTGCTGCTCTCCACGCTCACGATTCCCTGGCTCTGCAGTCTCGTCGGCCACTCGGTGCCCTACGTCCCGCTGCTCCTGTGCGCGGTGCAGCAATGCGCCGTGCTGCTCGCGGTCTACGCGGTGACCTTCTTCCTCTCGACGCGCGCGCGCGCACCCATGGGCATCGCCTTCGCGATGCTGTTCTTCACGGTCTTCCAGTTCGCGGCGTACCTCGTCGAGCGCATCACGCACCTCTCGATCTTCCGCCTGACCGATGTCGAGCGTTTCCTCTACATCCAGCGCGAGCTCGGCTTCGAGAGCTGGGCACTGCTGCCGCCGCTGGGCATCACGCTGCTCGCGTTCCTCGCGTCGCTCGCGTCGTTCGAGCGTCGCACGCCCTGAGCGAGCTTCACGAGAAGCGCGCGAGCCACGCCTTCCAGACCCAAGCCCGCTGCGCCTTGCGCTGGAAGCGCGCCGCGCGTGCGGCGAGTTCGCCGACTTCCCGGAATGCGGCCTGCGCGGCCGTCCGATTCCCGGCCATGCGGAACGCGAGACCGCGGTGGTAGGCGCTCTCCGGATTCGGACCATGCTCGCGCTCGTAGCGCGCGAGGGTCGCGAGCGCGTCGGCGTCGCGGCGCAGCGCGAGGTGGGCTCGAGCCAGCGCGAGGTGCACCTCGCCGTAGGCGTGCTCGGAATTGAGGGTCAGCGCCCGCTCGAGAGACTCGAGCGCCTCGTCCGCGCGCTCCGTCGCGAGCAGCGCGAGACCAAGGCGGTACGCCCACTCCGCGGACTCGGGCTCGCCCGCGCAGGCGCGCCTCAGCGGATCGACCGCGGCCTTGGACTTGCCGCCGGCGAGCAACAGCGAACCCAGCTTGCCCTGGTTGTAGGCGCTCTCGACGTGACCGAGGTCCGTCGCCGCACGCGTGAAGCGACGGCGAGCGGAGAGCGCGCTCGCGATGCGTTCGGCGAGCACGGAGAACAGGATCGCCGCCAACCAGAATCCGAAGAAGCCCCGGAACAGTCCGCCGACTCCCGGCAGTCGCTGCAGCACCAGCAGCAGCACGACCGTGCCCGCGAAGAAACCGAGCATGCGTCCCACGCGCACAGGATACGCGCCGGCGAGCCTGTTGCGAGCGCTCCCGGGCTACGGCAGGCGGCGTCGCGCCACGCTCCCGCCCAGGTTGCCGGTGGCGAGCTTTTCGCCCTCGGCTGCTAGGCTTCCGCCCCATGTCGTCCCGTCCCGCAGGCCCCGCTCCGCGCACCGCCGTGCGCGTCGAGCTCGCACGTGCGCTCGGCAACCTCGCGCTCGCGCCGCTGCACCTCGCGGATTTCTCCATGCGGCGTGCGTCGCTGCGGTCCGAGCTCGCCGCGCTCCTCGAGTCGCCCGCTCGCATCGACCCGGATCCGGCCCCGCGCCCGCTCGCTCGCAGCCCGCGGGTCCTGATCTCCTGCGCGGAGCACTCGGGCCAGATCCACGCGGTCAACGTGCTGCGCGCCCTGCGAGCGGAGCTCGAGCGCCGCGGCCTGCCGGCCGCTTCCTTCGCGGGCCTCGGAGGCCCCGCGCTCGCGGCGGAAGGTGTCGAGCTGCTCGGCAATCCCGTCGAGCGCGCGATGATGGGCTTCGACGGCGTGCTGCAAGCGCTGCCGTGGTACCTGAACCTGCTCGAGCGCTGCGCCGCGCACTTCCGCGAGGCACGTCCCGATGTCGCGATCCTCGTCGACTCGCCGGCGCTGCACGTGCCGCTCGGACGCATCGCGCGCCGCTACGGCGTGAAGGTGCTGCACTTCGTGACACCGCAGCACTGGGGCTGGGCTCCGTGGCGCACGCCTGGCTACGCCCGCTCGGTCGATCGCGCGCTCACCATCCTGCCGTTCGAGCCCGAGTGGTTCCGTCGGCGCGGAGTGCAGGTCGCGCACGTCGGTCATCCGCTGCAGGATCGGCTCGCGCAGGTTCCGCGCTCCGCTCCTGCGCGCGAGCGGCTCGAGCTCGCGCTCCTCCCCGGCAGCCGCTCGCGCGTCATCGAGCTCAACCTGCCGTGGATGCTCGCGGTCGCGGCACGAGTCCAAGAGCGCGTGCCCGGCCTCGCCGTGCGCATCCTGCAGGAAAACGTCGAGCACCGCGGGCGCATCGCGGAGATCGTCGCGCGCGAGCGGGCCTCCGAGCGTGTGGAGATCGAGACCGGCGAGCTCCATGCCTCGCTGCGCCGCGCCAGCGCCGCCCTGTCGGTCTCCGGCACCGTGCTGCTCGACCTCCTCCACCATCGACTGCCCAGCGTGTGCATCTATCGCGTTGCCAAGGCGCGCGACACGCTCGCGTACCGGACGCTGCTCACGACGCCGTGGTTCGCGTCCATCAACCTGCTCGCCGCACGTGAGGTCGTACCGGAGCACTGCTTCCGCGGCCGGGGCCCCCAGGACGAGGTCGTCGAGCAGCTCGTCGGCCTGCTCAGCGACCCGGAGCGCCGTCGTGCCGCGCTGCGCGGCCTCGAGCTGGCGGCGGACCGTCTCGGCCCCGCGGGCGCCTGCCGCCGCGCGGCGCTGCACGCGCTCGACCTCGCCGCGGAGGCCGGGGCGTGAGCCGCGAAAAATCCGGGCCCGACGTGAAGGACGGCCCCGATACGGCGTACGGCCCCACCCCGATGCAGGCCGAGACCACCCGCTTGATGCTCGCTGCGCGCGCCGGAGACCGCGAGGCCTTCGACCGCCTGACCGAGTCCGTGCGCGACTTCGCCTTCCGGCTGGCGCAGTCCCTCGTCGGCTCGCGCGACGACGCCCTCGAGCTGGCGCAGGAGGCGTTCCTGCGCACCTATCGGGCGCGCGAGACCTTTCGCGAGGGCGAGCACTTCCTGCCCTGGTTCCGCCGCATCCTGCGCAACACCTGCTACTCCTTCCTGCGCCGGCAGGGCAAGGTGCGCGCCGCGAGCGCGTCCGCGCGCGGCGACAGCGAAGAGGAGCTCTCCGACTGGGAGCTCGCGGACCCCGACGCGGCACATCCCGTCGAGGCCCTCGTCGAGGACGAGCGCGCGCGCGCCTTTCGGGCGGCCCTCGCGCGACTGGGAGCCAACGATCGCGAGATCCTCGTGCTGCGCTTCTACCGCGAGCTCTCGTATCGCGAGATCGCCCACGTGCTCTCGATCCCCGAAGGCACGGTGATGTCGCGCCTGTTCCACGCCCGCCGCCGCCTGCGCGACGCGCTCGGCCCGCAATACGCCGAGGAATTCGGCCACCAGGGAGGACGCCGTGGCGCAAGCCGCCCGTGAGCCCAGTCGCGAGGAGCTGCTCGCCATGGCCTACGCCGACGGCGAGCTGTCCGGAGCGGAGCGCGTCGAGTTCGAGCGTCTGCTCGAGTCACGCGAGGACTTGCGTCGAGTCGTGGCCCGCGAGCGCGAGCTGGCCGTGCTCGGTCGACTCGCGGCCGGTCCAGAGCCCATGGACGCCGAGTGGCGCGCGCTCGAGCAGGACCACGTGCATCGCGCCGGCCTCGGCGTCGGACTCACGCTGGTGCTCGGGGGGCTCGCGCTCGGCGCGGCCTCGCTGCTCTACCTCCTGTGGTCCGCCGCCCTGCCGCTCGCGCTGCAGGCGGGCGCGACCGCCACGGTCGTGGGAACGGCCGTGCTCCTCCTGCGCGCCCTGCGCGCGCGCCTGCGCACCCGTCCGCTCGACCCGTACACTGGGGTTCGCCGATGATCGTCGTCACCACGGACAGCATTCCGGGTCGCCAAGTCGTGGCCACGCTGGGCTTCGTGCGCGGCAACACCGTGCGCGCGGCCCACGCAGGCGAAGATGCCGCCGCGTGGCTCAAGAACATGGTCGGGGGCGAGATCGAGGAGTACACCAAGCTGCTCGCCGAGAGCCGCGAGCAGGCGCTCGACCGCATGATCGCCGAGGCGCGGGCGCGCGGCGCCGACGCCGTGGTGGGCCTGCGCTTCGAGAGCTGCGAGATCGCCGGCGGCTGCGCGGAGTTGCTCGCCTACGGGACCGCGGTCAAGCTCGCCTGAGGACGCGAGCGCGGCTCAGCGCACGATGCGGACCTCGTCGAGCGACTTGCGCGGGATGTCGGGCACGCGACAGCCCTCGGCCGGATATCCGACGGGAATCAGCATGAAGCCGCGCTCGTTGTGCGGCCGCTGCAGCAGCCGCTCGAGAAACTCCATCGGCGCCGGCGTGTGCGTCAACGCCACGAGCCCCGCGTGGTGCAGGGCCGCGAGCAGGAACCCCACGGCGATCCCGACGGACTCCTGCGTGTAGTAGTGCGGAACGCGGCGGTCGCCTTCGACGCCATGAACCTGGCGGAACATCACGATCACCGCGGGCGCTTCCTCGACGTAGGGCTTCTCCCACGTGGTGCCGAGCGGGCGCAGGTCCTCGCGCCACAGGTCGGTGATGCGCTCGCTGTAGAAGCGCCGCTCCTCCTCCTCGACGGCATACCGCAGGAGCTGGCGTGTCGCCGGGTCGCGCACGACCACGAAGGTCCACGGCTGCTTGTTCGCTCCCGACGGGGCGCTCGCGGCGGCTGCGATGCACTCGTCGAGCACGCCGTCCGGGATGGGGTCCCGCGAGAACCGGCGCACGCTGCGGCGGCTGGCGAGCTCGGCTCGGAACGCGCGTGCGCGCTCGAGCGACTCCGCGGGAGTGAAGCGCACATGCTGGAGGGACACGAACCCGGAGGGCGAGGCGGGCGGCGCGGGCTCGGACATCATTCTGCTAGCGTACAAGTTGAACCGAATCAGGTGGTGCACGTTGCAACGACTCCTGTCGAGGCGTTACGAATCAGCGACGAGACCCGCCCGACACGGAGCTTCCACATGACGAGCCGCGCCGCCCTGCATCGAGTCGCCTTGGCCCTCGCACTTGCGTCCTTCGCACTTTGGCCGAGCGCCGCCCTAGCACAGTCCGCCCCGGCACAGTCCGCCGGGGCGCCCCCCGCGCCCCCCGCTGCGGCCGAGGAGCTGAACCTCGCCGATCCGATCCGCGCGGGAGTGCGCTGGCTGCGCACGCGGCAGGACCCCGTGACGGGCGCCTACGGCGACCTCCCCACCACCGCGCTGGTGTTGCGAGCCTACGCGACCTGCCCGGATCGCTACCGGTCCGTGGACGGGCCGTTCGTGCGGCGCGGCGTGGAGTTCCTGCTCTCCAAGCAGGGCCCTGACGGTCTGTTCGGCGAAGGCGAGGACGCGGCC
>CAITGX010000345.1 GCA_903892045.1 uncultured Planctomycetota bacterium
CGAAGACTTCCGAGGGGGCGAGGAACGCCAGCGAGCTCGCGGCGAGCAACAGGGGCAGGAACAGCTTCATGGGGTGCACAGGCTAGCGCGGAATCGCGTCGGGGTCGCCGTCGACGAACTGGACCGGCTCCGGCTTGCCCTGAAGGGTCCCCACGCTCTCGCTGGCCACCGCGCGGGCGAGCGCCCGGCCCTGGTCGAGCGCGGCGCGCCGGTCCCCGGGCACGCCCGCATGGACGAGGTCCTCCTGCCGCCCCATCCAGACCGTCGTGGTCGGGAAGGCAAAGCTCACGCCGAGCCGCTGCGCGAGCCGCAGGATGTCGAGGAACAGGCGGTGGCGCTCGCGCACGAAGGTCGGGAACTCGATGGTCTCGATGAAGCAGATCACCTCGATGTCGAGCGAGCTCGCGCCGAAGTTCGAGAACCACACGTGGTAGCTGTCCTTCGCCGTGTACGGGTGCGCGCGGACGAGCTCGCGCACGCCCTCGCAGAACGACTCGATCGACTGCGCCGGCGTGTCGTAGGTGACGCCGAGGTTGAACTTGACGCGCCGCTCGCGTCGCGCGCCGAGGCAGTCGACGTGGCTCGAGATGAAGCGCGAGTTGGGGACCGTGACGAGGCTGTCCTCGGGCGTGCGGATGCGCGTCGAGCGGAAGCCGACTTCCTCCACCGTGCCTTCGATGTCGCCGAGCTTGACGAGGTCGCCGATCTTGAACGGACCGTCGAGCAGCACCGTGAAGGTGCCGAACAGGTTCTCGACCGAGTCCTTGGCCGCGAAGCCGATGGCGAGCGAGCCGATCGACAGACCGGCCAGGATGTGCCACAGGTCGCCCGTGATGTTCGAGACGAACACGATCGTGCCGATGAGCACGATGATGATCTTGAGCGTGCGCCGCAGGAGCGGCACGAGCATGTCGTCGAACTTGTTCTCGCTGCGATCCGCCTTGACCTGCAGCGGCCAGCAGGCGATGTCCGCGAGCGTGTAGGCCGTCCACACCGTCAGCACGATCGTGACGAGCTCCACCGTCATGCGCACCGGCGAGTAGACGCTCACGGGCAGGTCGAGCAGCGGGATGCCCGCCACCCACAACCACGACAGCAACAGCCAACCGAAGGGCCGCTCGAAGCGCGCCAGCATCTCCTGCGGCAGCGTCTGGCTCTCGAAGCGCGAGAGCTTGCGCACCAGCGGGCGAACCGAGATGGTCAGGATGCGCTCGAAGAAGAACGCGACGAGGAACAGGATCAGGAAGCCGATCCACTGCCAGGGCTCGAGCAGGAACCCGCCGCGCTTGAGCTTGGCCGGCACGAGGCTGCGCACGAGCTCTTGAGTCGAGAGCGGCTTGTCGCCGATCCCGGCGATGCGCGGCAGGTCCGCGGCGCGCCGGTACCAGCCGTCGATCTGGGCCGAGGTGCGCGTGTCGATCAGCCAGCCGTGGTCGTCCGTGAGCACGAAGCCAATCGTGAGCACGAAGTCAGGATCCACCTCGCTGGCGACGGTCCACTCCCTGTGCGTGTCGTCGATCTCGACCAGCTCGCGCTCGACGCGCTCCGGATCGAGCAGGGCCACGTGATCGAACGTGCGCCCGAGGTGCCGCGCGTACTCGCGCGCACGATCGCCACCGGTCAGGCCCTCGCGCGCCTGGAACGCGTGGGCCGCGTGGTCGAGGAACTTGGGCTGCCGCGTGCGCTCGAAGTCGTAGATCGCGAGCAAGGCCTCGATCGTCTCGCTCGGTGACTCGAAGCGCTCGCTCGGGGCCACGGAGGCCGGGAGCTCGTCCTGCAGCCGCATGGGCGCGGCCGCGAGCGGTGCGCCGGGCGCCAGCCAGGCGAGGAGCACGAACAGCAGCGTGCGCGTCCACGCGCGCGAGCGAGACTCAAGGGCGATCGGAAGCGGCCGGCGAAGGCGAGAGCAGTTCGACATTCTCGAGGGCGGGCGCGGGAGGCCCGTCGGAGTTCACGGACGTTGGGAGCGCAGACTGGATCGGGATCGAGAGCACCGCGGCGCCGGACTGCGCCGTCGGGACGATCACGCCGCGGGCGGCGAATTCGTCGCGATAGGCGAGCACGCGCAGCGCGTAGGCGAGCACGGCGCTCTCCCCCACGCTCTCGGAGCGCCACGAATCATAGGAACCGTGCGTGCGAATCCAACCGTCGAGGCGCCCGGGGCCGGTGTTGTAGGCCACCAGCGCGGCCTCGAAGTTCCCGCCGTAGCGACGGCCGAGCCAGCGCAGGTAGTGCGCCGCGAGCCGCCCATTGAGCGCCGGATCCGCGAGCAGGTCCTCGCGCTCGGGCTCGGGAAGACCGAGCAGCGCCGCGCGCTCTCGGGCCGTCGGCAGCATGAGCTGGAACATGCCGAGGGCGCCGACGGGCGAGACCGCGTCGGGACGCCCGCTCGACTCGGCGAGCGCGACGCCCGCGAGCAGGTTGGGGTCGAGCCCGAACTCGGTGGCGGCGGCGCGAATCAGCTCCGCGTGACCTTCGACGCGCCGGTAGCCCGATGCCGTCATCACCGGTCGAGCCACGCGCTCGATCGAGAACCAGCCCGCGAGCGCGAGCACGCCGAGCCAGAAGACGCGGTGGATCCAGCGTCCGCGATCGTTGCGCCGCCGTCGGCCCACGCTCAGTCCTTGCCGCGCGCCGCGAGCTGCTCGCGCAGAGTCGACAGCCACAGGTCGCGCTGGCGACCGCGCGCCGGCAGGGCGCCGACGTCACGGCCCGCGAGGCGCGCGAACTCGCGCCGCGCCCGCTCGCACAGCCAGTTCTCCTCGCGTCGCGCGCACTGCTCGAGGAACGCCAGTCCCGCCGGGCTGCCGAGCTTCAGGTCGCCGAGCTCGCAGGGCGCGAGCCCGAGCCGGGGCGCGGCCGCGGCCAGCCAGGCCTGCGGATCGTCGTGCACCACTTCCTCCCACCACGCCCACCACGCCGCCGACGCGTTGGACTTGGCGCGCTGGTCGAGGCACGAGAGCACGGTCAGCTCCTCGGCGACGCGCGCGTCACCGGGCTCCTCGGCGAGCAGGGTCAGGAGCGGCGAGACCACCTGCGGCACGAGCTGCTCGGACAGGAGCAGGGCCGCCTCCCGACGCGCCTTCGACGAGGGCGCGCGCGCCATGCGCAGGAGTTCGGCCCACGCCGCGCTTCCCTGAGCGAGGAGACCGCGGCGCGCGGGCGCGTAGGTGACGTCCTCGGGCCCCTTGGCGAGCAGCGAGACGAGCAGCGGCACCGTGCCCGGATCGCGCAGGGCCGTCATGCCTTCCGCCGCCGCGATGCGCACAGCGGGATCGGAGTCCGAGAGCGAAGCGAGCAGCGTCCCGAGCGCGGCATCGCCACCGAGCCGGCCGAGCGCGCGCAGGGCCGCGACGCGCACTTCGACCACGCTCGAGCGCGTGCGCGCGAGCACGTCGCCCGTCGCCGCGACCACCTTGGCCTCGCCGAGCGCGAGCAGGGCCGCCGCGACGACGCGCGACTCCGGATCTTCGAGCAGCGCGCGCAACGCCGCGAGCTCGCGCGTGCCGCACGTGCGCACGAGCGCCGTCGCGGCGACCGCGCGGATGAACGCGCGCTCGTCCGCCGCGCGCGCGAGGGTGAACTCGAGCCCGGCGCGGGAGAACACGCTCGCGAGTTCCTCGGGCGCGCTCGCGCCGAGTCCTGCGATCCACACGTCGACGAGCTCGCTCGCCGCGGCCGCCGGCAACTCGCTGGCGCGGCCTTGCGCCGCGGCCATCGCGAGATCGAGCAACGTGCGGGCGCGCGCACCGAAATAGCGCTCGTCGCGCAGGAGGGCCACGAACCCGCGGAAGTCCTCGGGGGTCGCGCAAGCCGATTCCGCATGAATGCGAGCGAGTTCCGCCACGGCGGCGTCGCGCTCGTCCGCGGGAAGCTTCGTCGCACGCAGCAGCACGCGACGCCACAGGGCCTCGGCACGCTCACGGGGCTCTCGCGCCCCCTCCCACCACGGTGCCTCCGCCTCCCACAGCGCGAGACGCGAGAGCGCGAGGCCCGGCTCAGGAAAGAGCTGCCAGCGATTGCGCTCCTCGAGCGACCGCACGGCATCGCAGGCGCGCGCAAACCAGCTCTCCGCGTTCGCCCCGGCGAAGCGGAACGACTTGAGGCTGCCCGCGCACTCCACGCTCAGCGTGCGCCCGGGCTCGAACGAGCTGCCGCGGCCGCCGGGGAGGCGCTCGCGACCGAAGATGCCGCCCTGCTGCAACACGTCCCACAGGCCGCGCGCCTCGGATGCCCCGAGCACGAACGTGCGCGCGTCGAGCTGGCCAGCTTCCTCGAGCTCTCGTGCGCGGTCTGCGCCGACCAGCCGCACTTCGACCGGTCCCTGACGGCCGAGCTCGTCCACCAGCTCGACCTCGAGCGAACCCGCATCCTCGATGCGCACGGCCATTGCCGCGCGCGCGGCGCGGAAGCCTTCCGCGTGCGCGCTCCACCAGTGCACCCAGCGCGGACCGTCCGTGCCGAAGTTCTGGCCCGTGATCAGGTGCAGGCGGCGCACGGCGGTCGGCACCACGGAGCTGAAGTCGGGCGAGAAGTCCTCGGCCGAGATCGCGCGCACGAGCCGGTGCGGCACGTCGAGATCGAGCCACGCCGTGTCGAGTCCTTCCGGGCTGCGGAAGCCGATGCCAGCGAGCGCGGCAGCGCTCGCGGCGGCGACCAGCGAGTCGCGCGAAGCGAGGCCCTCGAGCAGTCGCGGCGCGTGCGTGGCGCCGAGCACCGGCTCGAGCCGCAGGTCCTCGCGCTCGCACAGCGCGAGCAGCGCGTAGGCGCCGCGGCGCAGGATCGCGCGCTCCGCGAAGGCGCGCGCGACGAGCTCGGAGTCGAGCCCATCGGCCGCGCGCGGGGCGAGCGCGTCGACGGCGCGGCGCGCGACCGCGCCATTCGCGTCGCCGAGCCGCTCGAGCAGGAGCTGGTTCGAGAGCGGATCCTTGGAGCTCGCGAGCAGACTCACCGCACGCAGGCGCGTGTCCGCGTCCTTGTGCGCGAGCGCGCCCTCGAGCGCTCCCACCGGCAACGCCTCGCCGAACGCAGCGAGGCGGCGCTGGGCCACGACGCGCACCGGCGTCTGGCGGTGCCCGAGCAGGCGCGCGAGGTTGTCCGGATTCGCGCGCACCGGATCGAGCTCGCACAGCGCATCCACGGATGCGGACGCCGCGGCGGTCGGCATGCGCTCCGCGAGACGCGCGAGCACGCGCTCCGCATCACCGGCCACGCCGCTCTGCAGCAGCGTTCGCAGCCCGACCAAGAATGTCGGTGCATGGTCGCTCGCCAAGGCGCCGAGTGCGGCCGCACGACCGACTTCGCCCATGCGCACGAGGCTGGTGGCGGCCTGCTCGAGCGTCGGACTTCCGACATCGCGGACCTTCGCCACCTCCGCGAGCACGTAGCTCGCCGCGTTCGCCTCCCCGGGAGCAGGCGCCGGCGTCGGCGCGGCGACCACAGGTGCCGTCGGCTCGGGCAGGGCGGGTGCCGACGACGGAGCCGTGCGCGGCGTCGGCACCGGGCGCGCGTCGGGCAGCTCGAGCTCGCGCTCGAGCCGCTTGGCGTTGAACCCGCGCGGAGTGTCCGGGAGCACGCGCGGATCCTCGACCTGCTTGCGCTCGCGCTCGGGCGTCCCGCCCTGCTGCGAATTGGGTGCGGCCGGAGGTGAAGGCGGGAGCACGACTTGCGCACGCCCGAGCGGCGCGAGAGCGGCGAGTGCGAGCAGGAGGGTGGCCGAGCGGGAGCGGTGGGCGTGCATGGTCGGTCGCGGGAGCGCGCGGGCTGCTGGAGTACCCGCAGGGGCCGAGAAGATACGCGATCGACGCCCGTGAAGCCCGGAATCGGCCGGCGCGGCCCCGCACCCCGGCCCCCGAGAGACCGTTCACGAGCGCGCCTTGCTGCGACGGAGCGCTCTGCGCCGTGGCTTGTCGTCCGCCCCGCCTCGCGACGGAACGTCCTGCAAGGGCCGCTAGGACAGCCGGCGGCGACCCGAGTAGGCGTCGAGCAGGCCCGGCGAGCGCTCGCACAGCTTGCGCGCGAGCTCGAACAACCCGAGGTCGACCTCGTCGCTGACGATGCCCTCGCGGTTCTCCCCCGCCTGCCTCAGGCCGAGCAAGTCGCCCATGCCGCGCTGCGCGAGGTCGGCCTCGGCGATCTCGAAGCCATCGTCGGTGCGCTCGAGCAACTCGAGCCGTGCCGCGGCCGAACGCTTGCCCATCAGGTAGCACGCGCTCTGCGCCGAGCCGCGCCCGACGCGGCCGCGCAGCTGGTGCAGTTGCGCGAGTCCGAGCCGCTCGGCCGACTCGATCACGATCGCGGTCGCCTCGGGCACGTCGACGCCGACCTCGATCACCGTCGTGGCGACGAGCACGCCCGACGTACCACGGCGGAAGCGCGCGAGACGCTCCTCGCGTTCCGCCGCGTCGAGCTTGCCGTGAACGAGCTCGACGCCGTGGCGCGCCCAGCGTCCCTGCGCGATGCGCGCATGACGTTCCGTGGCCCCCACCTCGTCCTCCTCGCCGGACTCGATGCGCGGCACGACCCAGTACACGCGCTCGCCGCGCTCGAGCCGCGGCTCGAGTTCGTCGACGAGCTCGCGCGGCGAGAGCACGCGACGCGTCCGAACTGGCGAGCGTCCGGGGGGCTTCTCGCGCAAGGTCGAGACGTCGAGATCGCCGTACACGGTGAGCGCGAGCGAGCGCGGAATCGGCGTCGCCGTCATCAGGAGCCCGTGCACGTCGCGTCCCTTGTCGAACAGCCGCTCGCGCTGCGCGACGCCGAAGCGGTGCTGCTCGTCGATCACCGCGAGCCCAAGGCGCGCGAACCGCACCGCATCGCTGAACAGCGCGTGGGTTCCGAACACGACGTCGATCTCGCCGCGCTCGAGCGCCGCCTGCGTCGCGCGACGCTCGCGCGTCGGGAGCGAGCCGGAGAGCAGCGCCGTGCGCAGCCCGGCGCGCGCGAACAGCGGCGCGAGACCGCGCAGGTGCTGCTCCGCGAGCAGCTCCGTCGGCGCGAGAAACGCCGCTTGGGCACCGGCGCGAGCGGCGAGCAGGCAGGCATACGCTCCCAGCGCGGTCTTGCCCGAACCGACGTCGCCCTGCAGGAGCCTGCGCATCGGATGGCCCCGCTCGAGGTCCTCGCGCAGCGTGCGCGCGATCGCGCCCTGCCCAGCGGTGAACGTGAAGGGAAACAGGCCGCGAATCTCGCTCTCGACTCGCTCGTCGACCCGCACGACGAGCGCCGACGTGCGCGCGCGCTCGCGGCGCCGCGCCTCGAGGCTCGCGCGCAGGGCGAGCAAGGGCTCGAGCGCGAGCCGCTCGCGTGCGCGCTCGTGACGCGCCTCGTCCCGGGGCTCGTGCAGCTCCCGCACGGCCTCGGGCAGCGCGAGCAGTCCGTGCTCGGCGAGCAAGTCCGCGGGCAGCGGCTCGCGCACGCGCGCGCCGAACTGCTCGAGCGCCTTGCGGCACAACGCGCGCAGCATGTCCTGCGACAGGCCCTCGGTCCCAGGGTAGACCGGCGTCAGGGTCCCCGGCGCAGGGAGCGGCGCGGACGCGCCACCGAGCCGTCGCACCACGAGCGCAGGCCCCTTGGCCCACGCCGGCCGCCCCTCCGCTTCCACCACATCTCCCGGCCGGAAGCGCTCGCGCAGCCAAGGCTGGTTGAAGAACAGGAGCTCGAGCGACTCGGCGCCGTCGGCGATCGCGACGCGCAGCAGCGAGCGTGCGCCGAAGCGCGAGAAGCGCTGGCGCACCACCGTGCCCTGCACGCGACAGCTCGCGACCGGCTCGAGCTCGTCCGCATCCTCCTCGTCGGGCAGGTCCTCGCTGCCCTCGCGCGCGCACAGGCTGGCCTGCGCACGCGCCTGCGCCAGCGTGCACGGAGCACTCGCGCGCTCGAGTCGCCGCGGAAGCACGCACAGGAGCTCGTGCACGCTGCCCACGCCGAGCTGCGCGAGCTTCGCCGCGCGGGCCGGGCCCACGCCGGAGAGCTCCGTCAGTGCGAGGGCATGGAGCGGGAGTTCCTCCACGGGCGGGGCCTGCGCGGCACGGGTGCGAGCGGCGGGCACGCTCAGCGCTCCGCGAACAGCTCGGGAAGGACCTCGCCCGCGGGTCGGTTCTGCAGCGTGAAGCTGCGATCGACGCCATGACCCGCTTCGGGATCGACCGTCCAGCACCACAGGAACACTCCGGCCGGTCCCTGCGGCTCGCGCCGCAGCGTCGCGAGTGCCGCGGCGAAGGCGCGCTGGAGCCGCGCGGGCTCCTGGATGTCGTAGGAGCCGAGCCCGACGGCGGGATCGCGCGTCGCGAGCGAGGTCGGCGGCAGGCC
>CAITGX010000346.1 GCA_903892045.1 uncultured Planctomycetota bacterium
AGGCGAGCGCCGGATGGAGAGGCTCGGGAGGCGTGCTCCCTAGCGCATTCGCGGTCCCTTGCTCGCTCGGGGCCCGCCACCGAGGCGCGCGATGAGCGAGTACATCGCTCCCGCGGCTCCAGCGAGGATGCCACCGATCATCAGCCACGGTTCCGTCCCGAGCTTTCCGTCGAGCCACCAGCCGAGCGCTCCGCAGGCGAGGAAGGTCAACGCGAACTGCAACCCCGCGCCCGCGTACTTCATGTACTGCGGATCCGCGGGCCCTCGGGGCGCGCGCGGCGCTTGCGGGGAGTCGTGGTCCACGTCGTGAACGCGCCGCGCGCCAACAGGTGGCACGAGCACGCTTCCTTCGTCGTCTGTATTGGTGGAGAGCGCTCGGACGGGAGCGTCGCACGGGGAGCGTGGACCGACTCGCGACCGAGTCCCTTCCGCTTCACGGGTCGCGCGCGGCGGCCCGTTCGACTTCGGGGCCAAGGAGGATAGTGGCGCGCAAGTTCGAGTCAACACTCCCGCCCCCACAAAACTGGCCCGTCCGGGCCGGGCGACGCGCCTTGGGCCGGCCCGGGCACGCTGTTAGACTCTTCGCCCCATTTTCGCGCCCGGCCCGCGCCGCGGCGTCGCCAGAATCGTCCCCCACAAGGAACACCTTCCGTGGCCGTCCAACGCACCCTCGTCCTCCTCAAGCCTGACGCCGTCCAGCGTGGCCTCGTCGGCACGATCCTCACCCGCTTCGAGCAGAAGGGCCTCAAGCTCGTCGCCATGAAGCTGCGCCACTTCCCCGCGAGCACCTTCGAGAAGCACTACGAGCCCCACAAGGCCAAGCCCTTCTACCCGGGTCTCGTGAAGTACATGAGCTCGTCGCCCGTCGTCGCCCTCGCCCTCGAGGGCGTGGACGCGATCGAGGTCGTGCGCGGCATGATGGGCGCCACGAACTCGCGCAAGGCTGCCCCGGGCACGATCCGCGGCGACCTCGGCATGAGCTTCTCGAACAACCTCGTGCACGGCTCGGACAGCCCCGAGTCGGCCGCCTCGGAGCTCGCCAACTTCTTCGGCGACGCGGGCGAAGTGTGCAACTGGACCCCGGTCTCGACGCCGTGGATCTACAACGTCGCCGAGGAGCTCGCCTGAGCGCGAGTCGCACCCTGCGCGCGCACGCGGGCACGACGCCCGCGTCGCGCGGACCGCGCCCCGCGCGAGAGGACAGGCCGTGAGCGCACCCCGCGCGAGCGGCCTGTCTGCGCTCGAGGTCGGCGCGCTCGTCGCCGAGCTCGCCCCGCTCGTCGTCGGAGCGCACGTCGCCGAGTTGGTCGCGCTCCCGCCGCGCGATCTAGTGCTGTACTTCAAGTTCGAAGCATCGAGCGACGGGCGCACGCTGGTGCGCAAGCTGCACCTCTCCGCGGACGGAGACTGCCCGCGCCTCTATCTGCAGACCGCTCGCCAGGAGCGCCCCGACGGCCCCGCGGGCCCGTTCTTCCGTCGCTGCGCCGAAGAGCTCGCCGGGGCGCGGCTGCGGCGCATCGAGCAGGCCGGACGCGACCGCATCGTGCTGCTCGAGTTCGACGACGCGATCCGTGGCGAACGCCGCTCGCTGGTGGCCGAGCTCGTCGGCCGACACTCGAACCTCGTGCTGCTCGGGCCCTCGGAAAAGGTCCTCGACGTGCTCGTTCCGCCGCCGGGCGCCGCGAAGAGCGCGCCGCGCCTGCAGCTCGGCGCCCCGTGGACTCCCCCGCCGGGCAGCCCGCGTGCCGACGCACAGGAGCCGGGGCTCGTCGCGCGGCTCGGACCAGCGCCCGCGGACAGCGAGTCGCGCGCCGAACCCGCCGCCCCGCTCTCGTTCCTCGTGCAGGAAGTACTCGGCGGAGCCGTGCGCGAGCTCGCCTCCGCGCGTGCGCGCCGCGACCTGATGGAGCGCGTGGCGCGCAAGCTGGAGCGCGCGGAGTCGCTGGTGCGCGGTCTCGAGCAGCGGCTCGCGGCCTCGTCGAACGCGGACAGCGTGC
>CAITGX010000347.1 GCA_903892045.1 uncultured Planctomycetota bacterium
CTGCGCGTCTTCTCGGAGCTGTCCGGAATCGAAATCGGGCTCGCCGAGCTGCTCGCCGATGCACGCCGCATCGAGAAGGGCCTGATCGAGCACCTCGAGAACCTGCAGAACGCGGCCCAGCTCGCGGCGCGGAGCGTCGAGTCGACCGGCGAGGAAGGCGAGCGAACGGACGAGCCCGAGCTGCAGGATCCGTTCGCGCCCGCACCGGAAGTGGTCAAGCGCATCGAAGAACTGTTTGCGCAGGCCCGCCGCGACCGTGCGCGCGCGCTCGAGCTGAAGACCGAGCTCGATCGTCACGGGCTGTTCCGGCAGTACGAGGACCGCTTCCTCGACCTGTTCAAGAAGGCGAGCTGAGCGGCGCGGGCTGTCACCTCCGCGACTGGACGGACTAGCGCTGCCGAGGCTGCTAGTCTCTCGCCATGCACGTCGCACTGTTGCCGCTGTTGCTGCCCGTTCCCACGCAAGAGCCCGCGCGTGTCGCCTCCGACACGATCGTGTTCCCGGCGGGCGTCGAGGGCGTCTGGGCCGCCTTCACCGAGCCGACCGCGATCGCGCGCGCGCTGGGCGTGAGCGACGTGCAGGTCGAGCTCCTTCCTGGCGGTCGCATCGCGTGGAGTGGCGGCGGCGAAGCTGCGCTGTGGTCGCAGAGGCGCGTGCTCGTCCACGAGACGCAGGCGATGCTCGCCTTCGCGTTCGACCCGCCCGCGGGCATCGACGAGCGCGTCGCTCGGCGCAAGTCGGACGTGTGGAGCGTGCTGTATCTCGCACCGCTCGCGTTCGACCGCACCGAGGTCGTCGTGACGACCGTCGCGCAGGGGGCTGGCGAGGACTTGGGGCTCGCGGCGGAGCGCTACGCGGACGAGGCGCGCGCGTGGGTCGCGGCGGTGCAAGAATCGTTCGAACTCTCGGCAGCGACTGGCGCGAGCGCGCTGGCGTGGGCCGCGGTGAAGGACTGGGTCGGTGGCGAGTGGATCGCCCAGCGCACGAGCGCGGACGGCAAGGTGGCGCGCGAGCGCGTGATGCTCGAGCCCATCCTCGGCGGCCAGTTCCTGCTGGAGGAGTTCTGGAGCGGCGACGAGCGAGCGCTGCGGCGGGTCGCACGCTCGATCTACGGGCTCGATCCGCGCAGTCGCGGGACGCGCTGCTGGACATTCGCCGTCGATGGAACGCGCGTCGAGTCGACGCTGCGCTGGGAGGACGACGCGCTGGTGCTGCGCGATTCCACCTCGCGAGCCGCAGGCGGTGTCGTGAAGTACATTCGCGGCGACGGACCGAACGTGCATGCGATCGAGACGCGAGACGAAGGCGCCCTCGTCGATGCGCAGCGCTTCGAGCGCGTCGACGCTCTGCCCGAGGGCTGGAAGCTCGCGGAAGCGGACGCCGCGCTCGCGCAGCCGGTCCTCGACACGAGTCCCGAGCTCGTGCCGCCGGACCTGCAGCGCACGACCGGGCTCGTCGATGCCTCCGCGACGCGGATCTGGAGTGAGCTCACGTCGTCCGAGAGCCTCGCGCGCCTGTGGAATGTGGCCAAGGCCTCGATCGAGCCGCGCATCGGCGGGGTCATCCTGACGCACTACGACCAAGCCGGGACGCTCGGCGACGCCCGCGGAATCCGGCATGAAATCCTCGCGCTCGATCCCGGTCGGATGCTTGCGTTCCGGACGTGGCCGCCGGAAGGCGCGCCGGAGTTCCTGCGCAAGTGGTGCGCCACGGGCTGGCACGTGCTCCGGCTCGATCCTGTGTCCCTCGAGCGCGTGAAGATGACGACCACCGGCTGCAACTACGCGGTTGATGCGACGATGGCCCGCGACTTCTTCGCGCGCGGCAACGAGTTCGTGCAGGCGGGCATCGGGAAGAGCCATGCGTCGGGCGAAGCGTCCCGCGACGTGCTGGCGCGGCTCGCTCCCCTGCTGGGCGCGGAGTACGACGCAACCACGGTGACGCCCGATGGAGAATCCCTGCGCGCGCGCACGCGCTGGAGCCGCTGGTGCGGGCCCTTCGTGGCATGGGAAGGTCGACTCGGGGCCGCCGGAGCCGCGGAGCTGGCGGACCACACGCTCGCGCTCTATGGGAACGACGCGGAGCTCGGCCCGTGGTTCTGGAAGTTCGGCGCGGACGGCTCGGTCGCCAGCGGTGGCCTCGTCGCCGAAGGAGAGAACGGCGTGGGCCACGACTGGCACAGCCACGCCGTCGGCGGCCAGATGCGCCACATCTACGTGCAGGTCGTGCCGGACGACCGCGACTACTCCTACCGCGCGCAGCCGAGCCGCGACGAGAGCACCACGATCGTCGCGCTCGACTACGTCCGTCGCTAGCGACGCCCGCTCCACTCGAGCATCTGCTGCTCGAGCGAGTCGGGATAGCTGAGCTCGGCGTCGACGACGTTGCCCTGCGCATCGCGCACGGCTTCGAGGCGCGGGAACACGAAGGCGCTGTAGGCGGGCACGTCGAGCGTCGCGTAACGCGCGACCACCTCGTCGCGCAGGCGCGGGTCGAAGTGCGCGCCGTGGAGCTCGATCAGGCTCTTGGCCGCCTCGTAGTCGCCGTTGCTCTTGATGCGCTGCACCTCGGCGAGAAGCTCGCCACAGGCTGCACGGAACTTGCTCGCGTCCAGCACGCGCAAGTACGTCTTGCCCTCGCGAACGACGCGCGCGAGCGCCGCGGGATGACGCGCCTCGATCCAGTGCACCACGAGCTGGCGATTGCGCATGTGATCCTCCTCGAGCGCGTCGCCCTCGGGTACGCGGCGCAGCTGCTGGAGCCCGCCGTTGCGCACGTACTGCTCGTAGCAGGCCAGCGACGCTTCCTCGACGTCCTCGAGCAATCCGAGTTCGGCCAGCTTGGGATCCCCCATGAACCACAGCGCCACGAGGTCGGCGCGCGCCTCCTCGAGCGTCGAGTAGTGCTCGCGGATCCACTGCGCTGCGTCGCCCTGACGGTCCGCTGCCTGCCGGCCGGATGCGTGTCCGATCACCTCGTGCATGTTGACCAGCGTGTCCCACGTGACCGACTGCCAGCGCTCGGCGCGCGCGAGCTCCGCCGCGTCCCACGTGAACTCCGCGCGCGCCCGCGGCGATGCCGAGCGGTCCTGCGCCTCGATCACGTTGGCGAGGCTCACGGACTTCGAGCCATGGTGCTCGCGGACCCAAGGGTCGTTCGGCAGGTTGATGCCGATCGGAGTGATCGGGCCCGAGTCGCCGGTCTCGACGATCACGTCGATCGAACGCGCGCTGATGCCGACGACATCCGGCTTGCGATACTCGGGCGCGTAGGGCATGTGGTCCTCGAACCACTGTGCATTCGCCGCGATGGCCTTGATCTGCGCGGCCTTGCGCGGGTCTTCGTAGCTGACGATGCCCTCCCACGCGCCCTTCACGCCGCGCGGATCGACGTACACCTCGACGAAGGAGTTCACGGTGTCGACCGGCGACTGCGTGTCCGCGACCCACGCGACGTCGTAGGCCACGCGGTCCGCACGCAAGCCGGTGCGATAGAAGCGAACCTGCGCCTCGAGCGCGCGTCGCATCGGCTCGCTCGCGAGCGGGAGCGCCGCCTCGAGGTGGGCGACGACGCGGGCGAGCTCCGCGGCGTACAAGCCCGC
>CAITGX010000348.1 GCA_903892045.1 uncultured Planctomycetota bacterium
CGCGACGGATCGCGTGCAGGACGTGCGCGGGAGACGTCGGACGCGACAAGTAGTCAAAGGCGCCGCGACGGATCGAGCTCACCGCGTCCTGGATCGTGCCGAACGAGGCGATGAGCACGACGTCCGGGGCGCGCTGCTGCGCGCGCAATCGATCGAGCAGCGCATCGCTGCCGCGCGCGTCGGCGACCAGCACCTCGGCCTCGAGCTGGCCATCGGGGAGGACCTCGAGCGCCTCGACCGTCCAGCCCTCGGCCTCGAGCGCGTCGAGCAGGTCCTCGCGCTCACCGCCCTGCGGCAGGCAGACCTGCACGCGCGGGATGTCCGCTCGTCGACCGCTGTTGACGTTCACGCCCATGCCGTCGAGCTTTTTCGACAGCACGGCTCGGCACTCTTGAAGTGCGCGCCGGATCGGACGCGACGTCAGGCGAACGGGTCGAGCGGCGTGCCCGCGGCCGCGGGCCGCACGGGGGGCGACGCAAGCTCCGGAGCCTCGGGTGCGGAGTCGGGCACCAGAGGCGACTCTGCCGGAGGCGGGGCTGAGGGCGACAGCGCCGGCAGGCGGACCCGCGCGCGCACCAGGGTGGGACTCGCGGCCTCGAGTCGCAGCACGCCGCCCTGGCTGGCGATGGCCGAACGCGCGGCGAGCAGGTCCGCAGGCCACACCTGCGGCAGCTGCCCGCACAGCGCTCCCACGTCCTCGAGTGCGGCACTCCCCAGCCCCGCGAGCGGCCCGGAAGGAAATTCCACCTGCACCTCGACCTCGCCCGGCTCGACGGGCGCGTACAGAACGCGCACCGTTCCTCCGGCGCCCGCGCACAGGCGCGCGAGCTGCAACAGCGTCTCGAACGCGCGCGCGAGGACTTGGCGATCCGCGCGCACCGGGAAGCGCGGGGAGCGCGGCCCGGCAGGAGTGCGCGCCTGCAGCCTCGCGCCGGTGCGAGTCCCGGTCGAGAGCACGGCGAGTTGCTCGTCGAGCAGGGCCACGAGGTCGAACTCGTCACGTCCGCGCGCCGGCGGTTCCGCGAGCGTCGCCAGCGTGCGGGTGAAGTGCGTCAGTCTTCGCACTTCCTGAGCCATCGTGGCCAGCGCGAGCTCGTCGCCGCTGCGACGGTCGAGCAGCAGCGCGTAGGCCTGCTCGAGTCCCGCGACGAGCGCCGCGAGCACCTCGAGGTGCTCACGCGGGAAGGCCGGCTGGCTCGCGATCGCGGGCGCGGCCTCGGGGGGGGCGGCCAAGGTGCGAAAATCCTGCAGGTCGAGCGGCCACGGCAGCCAGCGCGCCTGCGGCAGGGCGAGCAGCGCGCGCGCTGCGCGGCAAGAAGGGTCAGGCCCGGTGCAGCGCAGGGTCCAGCCGGGCCGGAGCGCAAGAATCCGCGCCAGCCAGCCGATCTCCACGCTCGTCCCATGTCCCACGTGCATCACGACGCGCACGAGCGGTGCGCGCAGCGCCTCGAGCTCGCCGAGCGAGTCCGGCCGCAGCACCTCGAGCTCCGGCGCCAGCGCCGCGAGCACGCGAGCGTGCTCCTCGCGCTCGGAAAACGGCAGGAGCGCGCACACGGGGCGTGTGGAACCGGCGCGCGAGAGGGGGGAGCTCACGGGGACGTCCTTGTAGAGCGACATCCTAGCGAGGTCCGCCACGGCGGCCAGTCGTACGGCCCTTTCCCGAGCGCCTGCGGGCTCGCGTTCGCCCCGGGGAGCGCGAGGGGGTAGCTTGCACCCCGCGGAACAGGCCATGAGCGCACGCCCCGAGATCTCGATCGTCGTCCCCGTGTTCAACGAGGAGGAGAGCCTCGAGCTGCTCTACGCCGAGGTTCGGGATGCCCTCGAGCCGACGGCGCGCAGCTACGAGCTGATCCTCGTCGACGACTGCTCGACGGACCGGAGCCTCGCGATCATGCGCGAGCTGCGGCGCGGCGACCCACGCGTGCGCGTGCTGCACTTCCAGCGCAACTTCGGTCAGACGGCCGCACTTTCCGCCGGCTTCGACGCCGCTCGCGGGCGCATCGTGGTCACGATGGACGGGGACCTCCAGAACGACCCGGCCGACATCCCGCGCATGGTGGCGCGCATCGACGAGGGTTTCGACATCGTCGCGGGCTGGCGCAAGGATCGGCAAGACGGGTTCATCCTGCGACGCCTGCCCTCCCAGATCGCCAATCGCATGATCGCCTGGCTCACCGACACGCCGATCCACGACACGGGCTGCACGCTGAAGGCCTTCCGCGCCTCGCTCGTGCGACGGCTGCCGATCTACGCCGAGCAGCACCGCTTCCTGCCGGCCATGTCGCGCGGCAGCGGCGCGCGCGTGACCGAGATGGTCGTGCACCACCGGGCGCGCCGCTTCGGCCACAGCAAGTACGGCATCGGCCGCGCCCAGCGCGTGCTGCTCGACATGTTCGCCATCACGCTGATCGCGCGCTTCGCGCGCCGTCCGCTGCACTACTTCTTCATCCTCTCGATGCCGTTCGGATTCCTCGCGCTGGCGCTGCTCGCGCTCGAGATCGACTGGCGCGTCGTGACCCTCGAGAACCTGCCGCAGTGGCCGTTCATGGCGTTCGTGCTGTGCGTCCTGCCGGCGCTGCACTTCCTGATGCTCGGGCTGCTCTCCGAGCTGATCGTCAACGCTGGTCGCGTGCACAAGGAGAGTGTGCTCCAGAGCCGCGAGCCCGTGCGCCGCGAGGGCACCGCATGAACGAGCTCGACGTCACCGTCGTCGTCCCGATCGACTCTCCCGACGCGGAGATCGAGCAGGTCGTCGAGGCCTTCGCGGGCCAGCTCGACCGGCTCGGCAAGAGCTGGGAGTGCGTGCTCGTGTTCGACGGCGTGCGCGGCAAGGCGTGGGAGAGGGCGAAGGCGCTCGAGCAGCGCTTCCCCGAGCGGCTGCGCAAGCTGCACTTCGCGCGCCACTTCGGCGAGTCGGAGTGCCTCAAGGCGGCGCGCGAGATCGCGCGCGGGGCCGTGCTGTTCACGACACCGCAGTACGTGCAAGTCGACCCGATCGAGATCGGGAGCTTCCTCGCGGAGCTCGACGCCGGCGCGGACATGGTCGTGCCGTGGCGCAAGCCGCGCGTCGACCCGTGGCTCAACCGGCTGCAGTCGGCGAGCTTCAACGCGCTGATGCGCAAGATCAACAAGTCGACCTTCCACGACCTCAACTGCTACTTCCGCGCCTTCAAGCGCGAGCGCATCGCCGACATCGAGATCTACGGTGACATGTACCGCTTCCTGCCGCTGATCGCGCAGCGGGAAGGGCTCGTCGTGCGCGAGCTCGACGTGCGCCACCTGAAGGAATGGGGGCAGGCCGGCTTCTTCGGCGTCGGCGTCTACGCGCGCCGGTTCCTCGACGTCGTCGGCGTGGTGTTCCTCACGCGCTTCCGCATCAAGCCCCTGCGCTTCTTCGGCTCGGTGGGGCTCGCGCTCTCGCTCGCGGGTGGCCTGATCCTCGCGTACACGATCGCCAACCGCATCCTGACCCCGGACTACGGGCTGCAGAACAAGCCCGCGTTCCTCCTCGGGTTGATGCTCTTCTCGCTCGGTGTGCAGGTGATCGGCTTCGGCCTCGTCGGCGAGATCATCATCTACTACACCCAGACGCGAAACCTGCGCGAGTACAGGATCGGGCGACGCTTCGACGAAGAGACTCCCGATGAGCCCGGCCATGACGACTGAGAGCGCGTCCGAGCCCTCGCCCGAGGTCGCAGCGAGCGAGGTCGAGCCGGAGCTGCGCCTCGGCACGGCTGCGGACGATGCGGCGCGCGACGCCTACGTGCGCGCGCACCGCAAGGGGACCTTCTTCCATCTCTCGGGCTGGCGCGACGTCGTCGAGCGCGAGATGGGACACGAGCCCGCGGACCTGCTCGCATTCCGGGCCGGCGCCTTGGTCGGCGTGCTGCCGCTGATGCGCGCGCCAGGCCCGATCACGCGCCGCTCCCTGATCTCGATGCCGTTCGCCGTCTACGGAGGACCGATCGGCGACTCGACGCTGATCGAGCAGCGCCTCGTGCAGGCCGCCATGGCCGCAGCCGAGCGCGGCCGCGCCGGTCGCCTCGAGCTGCGCTGCATCGAGGATCCCGGCCTGCCCCTCGCGCCGTCGGAGCTCTACTCGACCTTCGTGCGCGAGCTTCCCTCGAAGCCCGAGGACGTGCTCGCGCAGATGCCCAAGAAGGCCCGCGCCGAGGCGCGCAAGGCGCGCGAGAAGCACGGTCTCGTCCTGACCGAGGGCCGCTGGTACCTCGACGACTTCGTGCGCATGTTCCACGAGAACAAGCGCAAGCTCGGCTCGCCGGGGCTGCCACACTCGTTCTTCTGGGCGCTGTGCAAGCGCTTCGGCGACGACGTGCGCATCCACGTGGTGCACCGCGGCCGCGAGCCGGTCGCGTCGGTGATGAGCTTCGTGTATGGCGCCGACCTCCTCGCCTACTACTCGGGCGCGCTCGACGGCGCGGACCGCGAGTGCTCGGCCAGCAACTTCATGTACATGGCCCTGCAGGAGTGGGCCGTGAAGCAGGGCCTGCGCCGCTTCGACTTCGGGCGCAGCCGCCGCGACTCGGGCGCGCACACGTTCAAGGAACATCAGGGCTTCACGCCGACGCCGCTGCAGTACCGCTTCCACTTCGTGCGCGACCGCGCGCTGCCCGCGCTGACGCCGTCCAACCCGCGCACCAAGATCCTGCGCGACACGTGGGCGCGACTGCCGATGCCGATCGCGCGCAAGCTCTCGGAAGAGCTCTGCCGCTACCTGCCCTGAGCGGCGAGGATCTGCTCGCTCGCCTCGCCGACGTCGCGCGCGACCGAGATGCGCGCACGCAGGCTGGCGTCGAGGCTCGCGAGCTCCCGCTCGCCCTTGCCGGTGAGCACGAGGATCGCGCGCGCGCCGAGCGCGAGCCCGGCTTCGAGGTCGCGCCGCGCGTCGCCGACGATCCAGCTGCGCCGCGGGTCGAGGTCGAGATCCGCGCACGCGCGCTCGAGCAGTCCGCTGCGCGGCTTGCGGCAGCTGCAGGCGCGCACGTAGGGCGCGAAGCCGCGCTCGGGATGGTGCGGGCAGGCGTAGCACGCGGCGATCGGGTGGCGCCGAGCGAGCTCGGCGTGCAGCGCATCGAGCTCGGTCACGCTGACGTCGCCCGACGCCACGGCGCTCTGGTTGGTGATGACCACGAGCGCCAGCCCCGCGCGCGAGAGGGACTGCAGTGCGGGACCCGTGCTCGCGAAGAACTCGAGTTCAGAGAAGCTGCGCGGCGCGCGCTCGAGCTCGCGGTGCAGCGTGCCGTCGCGGTCGAGAAAGACCGCCGCGCGACCGCCCACGGTCCTAGCGCCCGCCCGCGGGGCGGCGCGGACGATCCTGCGACTCGACGAGGCCGAGGCGCACGTAGACGCGCTCGGGCTCGCTCGAGCGCTCGACCTTGATGGGGAACAGGCCATCGCGCGCATTGAGCCACAGCGGGAAGCGCCACGACTGCGCGCTGATCCAGGCCTCGTCCCACAGGATGAGCCACGTGTCGCCGCCCTCGTCGATGTGCACGCTGGCGGGCTTGTAGCCCTCGAGCACGAGGTCGATCTCGTGCGTCTGGTGGCCGAGGTCGAGGTGGCAGGGCGTGACGAAGCCCGAGTCGACGCCGTCGACGATGATGCGCGCGCCAGAGGGCTGGCTGGCGAACATCACCCCGGGCGGGGACTCGATCGAGACGCAGCCTGAGGACGCCAGCGCGGCGGAGAGCGCGAGAGACACGGGAAGGATGCGCAGGGAGAGCCTCATCGGTGCACGGAGTGTTGCCAACCGCGGCGTACTTTGAAAGGCTCCTCTGGCTTGCAGGCGAGGACGCGCAGGGCTGGATCGGGCGAGAGCCCGCGCTGGGTGGCAGGGCTGGTCCGCGCCCTGCCATGGATCGTGGTCGGGCTGTGCCTGCTGCGACTCGTGGGTCTCGAGCGCTGGGGGCTGTGGATCGACGAGGCCTTCACGCTGCACGACGCCCAGTCCCTGTCGTGGACCCGGCTGACGGACTTCCCGCTCAACCTGTTCCTCACCTCCGTGTGGCTCGACCTGCTCCCGCCGCCCCATGGCGAGGCCAGCCTGCGCGCGCCCGCTTGCCTGTTCGGAGTGCTCTCGATTCTCGGCACGGCGTGGGCCTTCCGACCGCTGCTCGGGGCGCCGCGCGCATGGCTGGCAGCCGCGCTGGTGGCGCTCTCGTCCTATCACCTGTTCTGGAGCCAGTCCGCGCGCCACTACACGCTGGCCCAGACGCTCTCCGTGCTCGGGGTCGGCGTGGCCCTGCGCGGCATCCTCGGCGACGGCGGCTCGCGCTACCTGCTCGGGGTCGCGCTGGCGCTGGCGGCCGCCTTCGCGCACCCCTCCGCAGGCCTCGTCGTGCCCGCCCTGCTCGTCGCGCCGTGGCTCGCCGGCGCCCTCGGCGCACGGCTGCCGTGGAGCCCCTCGACGCGCTGGATGGCCGCGCTGGCGTTCGCCGGACTCGCGCTGGGGCTGACTTGGGGCGCCGACGTGTGGACCGAGTACGCCAGCAAGAAGTCGGGCTCGAGCGTGCTGCACCTCGCCCAGACCTCGGGTTTCTACTTCGGCCCGCCGCTGTGCCTCGCGGCCGCGTGGGTCGCGCTCGAGGCGCTGCGCCAGCGTCGGCCGGCGGACCTGCTGCTGGCGCTCGTGCTCGCGCTGTCCTTCGGGCTCGCGCTCACCGCGGCGCTGCTCGCGCGCGTCGCGGCGCAGTACGTGTTCGTGCTGCTGCCGTGGGCCGCCGCCGCGGCGAGCGGCATCGCACCCCTCGATCGTCCGCGCGGCAAGGTCGCGCTCGGGCTGCTCGTCGGCATGCTGCTCTGGGGCGCGATCGACGTCACCCTCTACATGACCGTGCGCCACGGCGACCGGCCGCGCTGGAAGGAAGCCTATGCGCTCGTCGCTCGCTCCCGCGGCCCCGACGACCTCGTGTACGGCATGGCGGCACCGGTGGGCGAGTACTACCTCTCGCCGGGCAGCACGCGGCTGCGCGAGGCGACCAGCCTGGCGCGCCTCACCGACTACGAGGACCACTTGGTCGACGTCTGGTCGCGGCGCGAGCGCCGCCTGTGGATCGTGCTGAACCGCGAGGACCTGAAGGACTGGACGAGCGAGGAACGCGCGCGCTTCGAGCGCTTCCTGCGCGACCAGTGCGAGCGCGTGCGCACCTTCCCCGTGGCATGGACGCCACGCGAGCTCGATGTCGAGGTGTACCTGCGGCCGTGAGGCCCGTGGGCGCGAGACCGCCCGCGCACAGCCTTGAAACGCGACGGGCCCGCCGAGGCGGGCCCGTCGTGCTGGAATCGAGCGTCCGCGACGCTCAGTCGTTGACGCGCCCGAGGAACTCGCCGTCCTCGGTGCGGATCTTCACCTTCTCGCCCTTGCTGATGAAGATCGGCACGCGGATCTTGAGGCCGGTCTCGACTACCGCGTCCTTCTTCACGTTCGTCGCCGTGTTGCCGCGCACGGCCGGGTCGGCCTCGATCACGGTCAGCACGACGGCCGCGGGGAGCTCGACGCCGATCGCGGTCGAGCCGTGGAAGGTCACGACGCAGGTCGTGTTCTCCTTCACGTAGGGCATCTTCTCGCCGATCAGCTCTTCCGGCAGCGTGAACTGCTCGTAGGACTCGTTGTCCATGAACACGTAGCCGCCCGAGTTCTCCTTGTAGAGGTACTCGCAGTTCCGCTTGTCGAGGAACGCCACCTCGAGCACGTCGCCGGAACCAAGGCGCATGTCGCGCATGCCGCCGGTGCGCAGGCTCTTCATCTTCACGTGGATGATCGCGCGCAGGTTGCCCGGCGTGTGGTGCATGTACTCGGTGATGAGCCAGAGATCGTTGTCCTGCTCGATGACCGTGCCCTTGCGCAGTTCCGTGGCCTTGACGCCCATGATGTTCGTGCCGTGAATCGGAGGAGGTTCGGAGGAAGGTCCCGATCGGCGATCGGGGGCAGGGAGGATAGCAGCCACCCCGACGAGCCGCATCCCTGCCCGGCGGGACCCGCGCTCCGCAGGGCCGCGTCCTAGAACACCTTGCGCTGGGTCGAGGACGGGATCGAGAGCGCCTTGCGGTACTTGGTCACCGTGCGGCGGGCGATCTGGATCTTGTGCTGCTCGGAGAGCAGCGCCGCGATCTGGTCGTCGGAGAGGGGATTGTGGCGATCCTCCTTGTCGACGAGCTCCTTGATGCGCTGCTGGATCGAGGCCTGAGCCTCGACCTCGCCGTCCTCGGTCTCGGTGCCGCCGGTGAAGAAGTACTTGAGCGCGAGGGTGCCGTGGGGCGTCTGGGCGAACTTGCCCGAGACCGCGCGACTGACGGTCGAGATGTGCACGCCGATCTCGTCGGCGACCTGCTGCATGCGCAGGGGGCGCAGGCCGCGCACACCCTTGTCGAGGAACTCGCGCTGGTGCTCGAAGATGCGCTGGGAGATGCGCAGGAGCGTGCTCTGGCGCTGCTCGACCGCGTCGATGAACCAGCGCGCGCTCTCGAGGCGCTTGCGCACCCAGTCGCGCTCGCCCTCGCCCTTCTTGGCGAGCTTCAGGTACTCCTTGTACTGCGGGGAGAGCACCAAGGTGGGGACGCGCTCGCGCACCAGCCGGACGTCGAAGCCACCTTCGACGGGCTCGACGATCACGTCGGGCAGGATCGCGACGGCCGCCTCGCCGCCGTAGCTCGCGCCGGGATTGGGCTGGAAGGAGCGCAGGATCTCGAGCGCCTGCACGACCTCGTCGAGCGTGCGACCGGTCGCCTTCGCGATGCGCGGCAGGCGGTTGGTGGTGACGTCGTCCAAGTGCTGCTCGACGATCGCGCGCAGGAGCGGGTCGTCGAAGTGGTGCGACTCGAGCTGCAGCAGCAGGCACTCGCGCAGGTCGCGCGCCGCGATCGCCGGATGGATCAGGTGGCGCAGCTCGGCCAGCGCGCGCTGCACGGTCTCCGCGCTCGCACCCGGCACCCCACAGTCGCGCACGAGTTCCTCGGGGGTCGCGGAGAGGTAGCCGCGGCTGTCGAGCGAATTGACGACGTACTCGGCCACCTCGCGCGTCGCCTCGTCGAGATCGGAGAAGGCGAGCTCGGCCGAGATGGCCTCGGCGAGCGTGAGGGCCGAGTCCGGTGCGTTCTGCAGCGCCTCCTGCTTGCGGTCGGACTCCTCGGAGCTGCCCACGGGCCCGCGGTTCCAGCTCTCGCGGTCGATGCGCTCGAGTTCCTCGATGCGCGCGTCCGCGATCGTGCGCTCGACCTCGCCCGACTCCGCGCCCTCCTCGCCGTAGCCCACCTCCGCCTTCTCGAGCAGCGGATTCTCGTTGAGCTCCTGCTCGATGCGGTCGGCGAGATCCAGCGACGGCAGCTGCAAGATCTGCATCGCCTGGATCATCTGGGGCGACTGCAGGAGCCGCTGCTCCATGCGCGCCGACTGGTGGAGTCCGAGTCTCAAGGCGATTGGGTCCTGTGCGGGAAGGGCTGCGAGTATAGACGGCGCCAGTGGCGCGGCGGGCGAAGGAGTCGGGTCAGCGCGCGGGGGTGAGCATGAGGCTCACAGCCGGACGGGAGTCCGCGGCCGAAACCAGCTCGCGCTGGGACCCGGCCGGCACGCGGGCCGCGAGCACGAGTCGATCCTGATCGAGCAGCTGCAGCGCCCCAAGGTTGGCGCGGACCTTGTCGAGGCGCTCGTCCGGGCGGCCCTCGGCACGCCAGCCACGCGCCATGATGGCACCGCCCTGCAGCGGCCCCTCGAGCAGCAGGCCCGAGAGCACACGCTCGATGCGCGGCAGCGGAATCCACGCTTCCTCCGCGATCTCGACGTCGTAGTCGACGAGCGCCGTGCGCTCCTCGACCGCGAGCACGCGCACGAAGCTGCCTTCGCAGGCCGGCATGCGCACGGCGAGCGCACCGTGGGTGAGCGCAAGTTCGTAGGAGCGCGTGCGCTCCGACTCCGCTGCGCGCACGAGTGCCTCGACGTCGGCGAGCGCCTCGGTCTCCGCCAGGGGCACGAACACCAGCCCTTCGCCCCACACGATTCCCGCGGAGCCGCTGGAGCTGAACGAGCCGAGCTTGCCGCGCCGACTCGAGCCGAGGAGCGACGCGGCGGCGCTGGAGAGCTGCGCCGAGGGCAGCGGTGCGCGCAGCTGCGCGGGCTCGGGCGCTTCCTCGATCAGCCCGTCGCTCTCGGGGTCCGGCGCGGGCCAGTCGAGCAGCGGTGCCGCGAGCGAGGCTACGTCGAAGCCGCGCCAGCGCACCGGCGCGGCCGGATCGGGGCGCGCGCTGGCCTGCACGAGCAGCACGCCGGAGTGCTGACCGTGCCCGGTGATCGAGAGCGCGAGCCAGCCGCCGCTGCGCACCTTGCCCGCGAACGCGAGTTGCAGCGCCGCGACCTCGGGCTCCTGGAGGACGCCGAGGTCGCTGCTGTCGGGGTCGAACTCCTGGAACGGCAGCTCGAGCGCGAGGTCGAGCAGCCCTTCGACGACCACAGCGCGCCCGCCCTCGACGCGACAGGCGCGCACGTGCAGGGTGCGACCGCTCGCCACGCGGCCCATGCGGGGCTCGGCGACATTCGAGTCGGAGGCCACCTCGGCCTCGAACGACGCCACGAAGCGCCGCAGGCGCCGCACCCCGAGGTCGACGCTCGCCCCCGAGCGCACGGCAGCCTTCCCCAGCGGGAGCGCCGAGCCGATGCGAGCGCGGGCGACAGCGTCCTCGGGCCACGCGGGCAGCGGCTCGGCCTGTGGCAGCCACCATGCCGCGAGCTCGATCTCGAGCGCATTCCCGAGCGCATCGAGGTCCGCGAGGGACGCGCGAGCGCGCTCGAGGTCCGCCTTCGAGCCGCGCGCGAGGAGCGGTGGAGCCGCGCCGAAGAGCCGCAGCTCGCCCTCCTCGCGGGCCGACTCATCTGCGAGCAGCGCACTCAGCGCGGAGGCGTCGAGCGCCGCGGCCGCGGGGCGCGGCAGGCGCTCCTGCGGAACGTCCTCGATCAGGATGTGGTAGCCGCGCAGCAGGCGCTCGACGGGCCGCGCCGGCGCGGAGCTCGGCACGCAGACCGCGGGCTGCGGGAGGGCCGTCCAGCCCTCCTGCGGGGCAAGGCTCGGGGCGAGCAGGGACAACGCGAGAGCGAGGACGGGACAGGACATGCGGCGGGCCTCCGGTGGGGGAGGATAGTCCCGCCGCACGGGCGGCACTACACGCCCCTTGCGTGCAACAGGGACGCCGATGCGCTATCCCTATCGCATGCCGCAGGCTTGGATCGAGCTCACCGACGCGCGCGGGACGCGCCACCGCCATTCCCTGCGCGAGGGCCTCACGACGATCGGCGGACGCCGAGGCGACGTGGCCCTCGACGGCACGGACGGGGACCAGCTGCACATCTGGGACCGCCCGCCGAAGCTCCTGTTCGTCGGGGCCGGGGAGTTGCCGCGAGTCAACGGGCGAGCGGCGGAAGAGCATGCGCTGCGCTCCGGCGACGTGATCGAGTGGCGCGGGGCGCGGCTGGAGTTCTCGGGGCTCGCCTACGCGCAGCTCGAGGAGATCGAGCTGCCGCCCGTGCCGGCACCGGTCGCTCCCGTCGCGACGAGCGCCGCGAGCGAGGATCCGGCCTGGAATCGGCTGCGGGCCGGCCTGCTCGTCGAGCTCGGCCTCGCGGAGCCGCAGGCTGCGCGGCGCTGGCAGGACGCGATCCTGCGCAGCGAGTTCGAGCCGGAGTCCTGCGCGCGGGACCTGCTCTCGAGCTCCAACGTCCCCGCCGGCGACCCGCGCCTCCTCGAGCGCGCCACGCGCCTGCAGCGCGACCTGATCATGAGCCCCGTCCAGCGCGGCCTGCGCGGGCAGACGCGGCGCATCCGCAGCGCGGCGAGCAACTGGTTCGCGATGGCGCTGATGCAGCTGCTCGTGCTCGTCGTGTTCATGGCGCTCTTCGGCGTCGCGCTGTTCATCGTGCGCGTGCGCTGGCAATGGAGCGTCGACGCCTACCTCGATCGCCTCGCCGCGCTGCTGCGCGGCGAGTAGCTCCCCCAGTCAAGGACCTTCGCTTCCCATGACCGACATCCAGAGCGCACAGTTTTCCGACGGCGATCCGGGCCTGTTCTCGCTCTCGCAGATCCAGCACCTGATGCGCATCGAGTTCGGCCGCGCGCAGCGCTACCGCTACCCGCTGTCGGTGCTCGTGATCTCGATCGACCGCCTCGGCCACCTGCGCGACCTGTACGGCTACGAGTCGAAGGAAGCGGTGCTCGACGAGGTGGGGCGCCTGCTGCAGGGGCTCGCGCGCAGCTGCGACTTTCTCGGGCGCCTCGCCGACGATCGGCTGATGGCCGTGGTGCCGCACACGCCGGCCGCCGGGCTGAAGGTGCTCGCCGAGCGCGTGCTCGCCGGCGTGCGCACGGTGCAGTTCGAGAGCGACGGCAAGCGCATCCCGATCTCGGTCTCCGTCGGCGGCGCGACGATGTCCGACGGCCAGACGCTGTTCTTCGACCAGCTCGTCGCCGGCGCGGAGGCCGCCCTCGAGGAGGCCGCGGCCGCCGGGGGCGATCGCTTCCTCACGCGTGACCCGGGCCTCGCCTAGGCGCTAGGGAGCGCCATGCGGATCCTGCTGGCCGAGGACGAAGTCACCATCCACATCACGCTGCGCGATGCGCTCGAGGATGCGGGGCACGAGGTGCTGCACGCGCCCGACACGGCGAGCGCGCTCGCGCTGCTCGACAGTGCGCGCCCGGATGTGGTGCTGACCGACATCCGCATGCCGGGCGAAGGCGGCATGGCCGTGCTGCGCCGCTCGGTGGAGCTCGACGCGCGGCGCCCGGTGGTGCTGATGACGGGCTACGGCACGATCGACCAGGCCGTCGAGGCCATGCGCATCGGCGCGGTCAACTACGTGCAGAAGCCCTTCCGCAACGAGTCGATCGTGCAGATGGTCGGCACCTTCTCGCGCGTGCGCGACCTCGAGGAGGAGAACGCGGAGCTGCGCGCGCAGCTCTCCGCCGCGACGCCGATGGAGGACTTCGTCGGCACCTCCGCGCCGATGCGCGCGGTCTTCGAGCGCATCCGCACCGTGGCGCGCAACGACGCGACCGTGCTGATCGAGGGCGAGAGCGGCACGGGCAAGGAACGCGTGGCGCAGGCGCTGCACCGGCTCTCGCCGCGCGCGAGCCGGCCCTTCGTGGCGATCTCCTGCGCGGCGCTCCCCGAGACGCTGCTCGAGGCCGAGCTCTTCGGCCACGAGCGCGGCGCGTTCACCGACGCGCGCCGCGAGAAGAAGGGCCGCTTCGAGCTCGCAGACGGCGGCACGATCTTCCTCGACGACATCGACGACATGCCGCTCGCGATGCAGGTCAAGCTGCTGCGCGTGCTGCAGGAGCGCAAGTTCGAGCGCCTCGGTGGGGAGACCACGCGCGCGCTCGACATCCGCGTCGTCGCGGCGACCAAGGTCAGCCTGCGCGAGCACGTGCGCGCCGGGAAGTTCCGCGAGGACCTGTTCTACCGCATCAACGTCGTGCCGATCGCGCTGCCGCCCCTGCGCGAGCGCGCCGGCGACGTGCCGCTGCTCGTGGCGCACATGCTCGCGCGCCACGGCGGGGGACGCGCGTTCAAGCTGAGCGCCCCGACCATGGCCGCGCTCGAGCGCTATCCGTGGCCCGGCAACGTGCGCGAGCTCGAGAACGCGGTCCAGCGCGCGATCGCGCTGTGCGAGCCGGGCGGGGAGCTCGCGCTCGGCGATCTCGTGCCGCTCGACCCGCGCTGGCGCGGCGCGATGGAGGTCGCGGGCCCCGTGCGACCGCTGCGCGAGGTGCTGAAGGAGGCCGAGAAGCGCCACATCGAGCGCGCTCTGGAGCAGACCGGCGGGCACCGCTCCCAGACCGCCGACGCGCTCGGCATCTCGCGCAAGGTCCTGTGGGAGAAGATGCGCGACCACGGGCTGCTCGCGCAGGGCGAGTCGGACGAGTAGCCGCCCCCGCGCGGAGTGCTAGGCTCTCCCGCATGTCGGCAGGAAGAGCAGCCAACGCCGCGAGCGCGAGCTGGCCCGAGGTCGAGCTCGCGCCGGGCACGCTCGTGATCGCGGACCTGCACCTCGACGCGGGCCCGAGCGCACAGCCGCCGCACGAGTTCCTCGCGTTCCTCGAGCGCGCGCGCTCCGCTCCGCGGCTCGTGATCCTCGGCGACCTGTTCGATGCCTGGGTCGGGCCGGCCCACGCCGAGCTCGCGGGCGCCCGGCGCGTGCTCGATGCGCTCGCGGCGCTCACGGACTCCGGCACGGCACTGGACGTGGTCCACGGCAATCGCGACTTCCTGCTCGAAGCGACGTTCGAGCAGCGCACGGGCGCGCGCGTGCACCCGGCGGGCTTCGTCGGGCGCTGCGCGGGCGTGCGCACGCTGCTCGTCCACGGCGACGAGCTCTGCACCCTCGATCACGGCTACCAGCGCCTCAAGAGCGTGCTGCGCTCGGGCCCCGTGCGCTGGCTCGCC
>CAITGX010000349.1 GCA_903892045.1 uncultured Planctomycetota bacterium
GGCGGGATCGACGACGGCGGTGGGGTGAATGCGAGGCAGTGCGGCGGTGCTCATGGCGCGCCGGAGTCTAGCAGCCAAGGCTGGGCGTTCACGCGCGGGCGGCGTCGCGCTCGATCCAGGCGGCGAGCTCCTGCGCGCAGGTCCGCGGATCGGACGAGTCGAATCGGGCGCTCGAGCGGCGGCCCTGCTCGGCATGGCGATAGCGCGGGTCGTACCAGCGCTCGAGCAGCAGCGCGACGAGCTCGCGCTCGCGGCCCGCGTCGAGAAGGGGCACGAGAGGTTTCGCCCAGTCGGAAGCGATGCGCGCCGTGAGCTCGGCGAGGCTCGCGCGCAGCTGTTCGCGGCTCTCTCCGGTGGCGAGGTAGTCGTCGACGAGCACGTCGATGCGCCGCTCGACCGGCGCGACGAGGTCGAGGTTGGTTCCGGACTCCAGCGCCCTCCACACCGGCGTCGGCACGATCACGTCCCCCACCTTGCGGCTCTCGCCTTCGAGCACGAGCACGCCGGATGCAAGGCCGCGCGCGAGGCGCTGCGCGAGGCGATTCTCGAACTGCTTCTGCGTCGCGGGAGCGAGTCCAGCGGCGCCGAGCAGCGAGCTGCGGTGGCCTGCCGCGGCTTCGAGATCCAGGGTCCAGCTCGGTCGCAGGCGCTCGAGCTCGCGCAGCACGAGCGTCTTCCCCACGCCCGTGAGCCCCCGCAGCACGTACGTGCGCGGCGCGCGGAAGCGCTCGAACTCCGCGAGCAGCTGTGCGCGACAACTCTTGTAGCCGCCCTCGATCGCCACCGCGCGCTCGAGCCCGAGCTCGCGCAGGAGCGCCGTCACGCTGCGCGAGCGCATTCCGCCGCGCCAGCAGTAGAGGAACACGGGGTTCACCGGCGCTTCGGCGACCATGCGCGCGCGCACGCGCCGGTCCATGGCCTCGATGCCGCCCGTAGCGAGCTCGTCGACGAGCTGCGCCGCGTCCCGCGCCGTCGGTGCCCAGCCGGCGAGGCTCGCGATCGCCTCCACCATGCGTCCCACCGAGCTCCGCACCCGCACGCGCGCGGCCTCGAACGCGACCTGCGGCGACTCGCGGCGGTACAGGAGCCCCACGAGCGCGCGCTCGTCGTCGTCGAGCAGCGGCACGTTGACCGCACCCTCGACATGGTCGGCGGCGAACTCGACCGGCGCGCGCAGGTCGATGAGCGGAGCGCCATCGATGGCCAGCGCGTTCGCGGCCGCGAGCGTCGGAACACCTTCGAGGACGCTCACGGACTCACTTGACGGCCGCGGGCCGCACGGGCGCGACCTTGAGCTCGAGCAGGCACTTCTCCACGCGCGGACGCAGCCACTCGACGTTGTCCTTGGCGATCGACATGGTCACGGCGATCGGACGGCCATCGAGGATATACGCGAGCGTGGTGCAGTCGAGCTCGTTGGCTTCCACCTTGCCGTGGTAGCGCAGGTACGCGAAGTCGCGATTGCCGAGCGTGCGGCGCTCGGCCGTGTCGAGCACGAGCTCCTTCTGGTTCGAGAGGATGTTGCGCTGCCGCTCGAGCCACGCATCGAGCGTCGTCCCGCGCTCGGCATCGAGCGCCACGACGCCGATGTTGTCCTTGAAGCGCTCGATCTGCGGGCCGACGAGGAACGGCTGGCCTGCGAGCGTGTCCGTGAGCCAGCCCTCGGGCACCGGCATCGAGAGCTGGAAGCGCGGCAGAACCCAGCGCCCGGCCTCGACGCGCGGACGCAGGTCGACGAGCGACTCGAGGTCCTTCTCGATCAGGATCGTGGAGTCCTGATCTTCGCGGTTGGCCTTGAGGCCGGGCTTGAGCTCGTTGAGTCCGGTCACGAACGCGTCGACGAGGGCCACGTTCTCCGAGCGCACCCAGTCGACGGCGAAGCCGCGCGGGATGATCGTGCCGAGTGCGCGCGCCTGAAGCTCGCGGGCGAACTGGGCCGTGTCCTCGACGCGATCGAACGAGAGGCGCGCGACGAGCGCCAGCTTGCCCGCGGGATCGCGCCAGAACTGGAAGCGGTCGCCGTCCCAGCCGAGCGTGGCGATGCGCGCGGGCACGGGCTCCATGCCGCTGTCGATCAGGAGCGCGTACAGACCGAGCTCCCCGAGCGAGTCCTCGCGCACGAGCTCGAGCCCTAGCTCCGCCGGCCACTGCGGAAGCTCCAGCGCTCGCGGGCGATCCTTGTAGAGCTTGGTGGCGTGCAGCAGCTGCTCCGTCGAGGCCGGGGCCTCCTCCTGCTGGTTGCGAACGCCCTCGAGATCGAAGTCGCGCAGGCGCCGCAGCGCATGATCGCGGCCGACGCGATGCAGCTCGCGCACGAGCACGTCGGCTTTCCCGGCCTTGAGCGGCTCGTCGAGGTCGTCGGCGCGCAGCTGGCGCGGATCGCGGCCGGCGCTCTTCTCCGCGAGCGCGAGCAGCGCGAGCTCACCCTCGCCCGCCAGCAGCGCGCGCCGGACATGCACACTCTCGCAGGTGCGCTTCTCGCCCAGCAACGCCCCTAGCCCGCCCGAGCGATCGCGAGAGGCGATCGCCAGTGCTCGAACGAGGTCTTCGTCGCTCGCCTCGGCACGCCGCGAGTCGTCGATCACGAGCGCGTGCGTGTCGCTGCGATAGAGCACGGGGAATGCACCCAGCTCCGCGCGCGCCACGGCGGCGCGCACGGCTGCGAGGCTCGGCGTACGGTCCATGCCGAGAGCTTGCCGCACGAAGGCGTGCGTCTCGAACCAGTCCGGGCCGTAGAGACGCTCGAGCTCGGCCTGCGCCAGCTCCTGGAACTCGCCCGCGCCGACCGACTGGATCGCCGTCGGCGGTTCGAAGCGCATCCACATGCGCGACAGCTCGGCTTCGAGGGCGCGGACGCGCGGCTCGAGAGCGTCCTGCGCTCCGAGGGCGGTGCTGGCGGCGAGCGCGATGGCGACGAGCAAGGCGAGCGGTTTCATGGCGCGTCTGAATCTAACCGAGAGCGGGTGCCGGGGATCGACGCAGGCGCGGGGCCAACCCAACCCTTGCGGGGCCCGCGGGGGAGTGGCGCGAAGTTCCTTCCGTCTCGACGGGCCGCGGCGTGGAGCCTCGCGTCGGACACGCGCGCCGACCGTCCCCGCCGGGCTCCTAGTCGCTCCTCGAGCCGCCCCGGCCGAGCATCAGGTTGCGCACCTGCACGATCGGACCGGGCACGTAGCCCCACGCCAGCACGGGATCGCCGAGATGGACGGTGTAGGCGAGCAACAGCACGTTGCCGAACAGGGACAGCCACCAGAAGAGTCGCGGAAAGTGGCTCTCGGAGGCGCGCTCGCTCGCCCACCACTGGACGACGAAGCGCGAGGACCACGCACTCTGCCCGACGAGGGCCACGGCGACCCAGCCCACCTCCGCCTCGGCGCGGTTGCGGACCTCGTAGGCCGCGGCACCGACGAGCAGGGCGAAGGCGAGCACGCCGAGCATCGCGAGCGGCGCAGCCCCGAGGGTCGCCGTTCCCTGCCGACGCAGGCGCAGGTTGCGCGTGTAGATGAGCCCGTTGATCGCGTACCCGAGCACGAGCACGTAGCTCTCGCGCGAGAACGAATACGCGCCGAGCAGCACCGTGCCGACGATCGACAGCCACCAGAACACCGGCGGCGCGACGCTGCGACCCGCGCGCTCACTCTTGTACCACTGCACGAAGAAGCGCGAGAAGAAGCAGGCGTTGCCGATCCAGCCGGCCACCTGCAGCGGCAGCGCGGGCCCCGCCATCAGGCGCGTCTCACGTCGGATTCCTCGACCACGATCGGGAGCTTGCGGATGCGCGTGCGCATCCAGCGCACGGCAAAGAGGTCGCGCAGCGCGCGCAATGCACGGTTGGCGACGCCGTACTTGGAGACGCCGGCGCGGCGCGGGTGGTGCGAGACAGGGTGCTCGAGCACCTTGAAGCCGAGGTAGCGCATCAAGGTCGGCATGAAGCGATGCATGCCCTCGAAGTGCAGCGGGACCTGGCGAATCGCGGCGGTGCGAAACAGCTTGAGCGAGCAGCCGGTGTCGCGGATCTGGTCGTGCGAGAGCCAGTTGCGGATCGCGTTGGCGATCTTCGAGCTCGCGCGGCGCACGAAGTCATCGTTGCGCTTCATGCGCCAGCCGACGACCGCATCCGCGTCGCCGAGCAGCTCGAGCATCTTCGGCAGGTCCGCGGGGTCATTCTGCATGTCGGCGTCGAGGGTCGCGACCAGCGGCGCGCGCGCGTTCTCGATGCCGGCGCGCATGGCGCTCGTCTGGCCGCAGTTGCGCGCGAAGAACACGCAGCGCACGCGCGGGTCGTTGCGGCGCAGCTCCTTCATCACGCCGGTCGAGCCGTCGGTGCTGCCATCGTCGACGAGCACCAGCTCCCAGCGCGTGCGGTCGCCGAACACCTCGCACACCCGCCGGTAGAGCGGACCGAGGTTGTCCTTCTCGTTGTAGACGGGCGCGACGAGGCTGAGCTCGACGGTGTCGGTGCGTTGGTCGCGCGACACGGGCTCGACCTGCGGCTCTGGGGAGGTTCTGGCGGGCATCGCTCGCTCTTCGTGGTCCCTGACGGTATCCAGAGCGTAGCAACGGACCCCAGACCGTGAATACGCCGCCCCGTTTCCTCGCCCGCATCCCGCCCTGGTGGTGGCTGCTCGTACCGATCCTCCTGTGCGCCACGACGCGCGACCTGTGGGCGCCGGACGAGCCCCGCTACGCGATGATCGCCAAGTGGATCTTCCTCGAGGACCAGTTCCTCGTGCTGCGCCGCTGCGGGACGCTCTACGCAGACAAGCCACCCCTCGTGTACTGGCTCGCCGGACTGGCGGGAGCCCTGACGGGCTGGAGCGAGCTCGCGATGCGCCTCGTGTCGGTCGTGTCGATCGCCGCCGTGGCGTGGATGACGGCGCGACTCGCGCGCCAGTGGTTCGGCGAGCTCGAGGAGCGCTGGGCTCCGGTGCTGTTCCTCGGCTTCGTGCTGATCTTCTGGAATGGCTCCCGGCTCGCGCTGGACCCGCTGCTCACGCTGGGCTGCGTCGGCGCGATCTTCTGCGTGGCCCAGCCCGCGGCGAGCGAGCGCGAGGCGCGCAACTGGACCCTGCTCGCTGGCGCGCTCGGCGGCGTCGGCATGCTCGCCAAGGGCCCGCCCGCGCTGGTCAACATCGGTCTGCCGCTGCTGGTCTGGACGTGGCAGCGCCAGCGCGGAAGCGGCGCGCACGCGCGCTGGCCCGCGATCGCGCTCGCCGCATTGCTGACGATCGTGCCCGTCGCCACGTGGGCCGTGCTCGCATCGCTGCAGGAACCGGCGCTGTGGAAGCCGCTCTTCTTCGGCCAGCACCTCGGTCGCGCCATCGAGGGCACGGCGCACCATGGTCCGCCGTGGCAGCACCTGATCCAGCTGCCCGCGTTCCTGCTGCCGTGGAGCGTTCCGGTGGCGATCGGCGTCGTGGCCGGGGCGCGCGCATGGCTCGCCGCCCGGCGCGGTGCAGAGCACGACCGCGGCCTCGTGCGCGCCTTCCTGTGGTTCGCGCCGGTGTTCCTGTTCTTCTCGATCACTCCCGCGAAGCGCGAGCTGTACCTGATGAGCGTCTATCCGGCGCTCGCGCTGCTCGGCGCGCGCACGCTCGCGAACGCGCTGCGCTCCGGAGCGATCGGCCGCTGGATGGCGCTGGTGCCCACCGCGCTCTTCGCGCTGCTCGCGCTGCTCTTCGCGCTGGCCCTGCCGTTCGTCGATGCCCTCGCCGCGCGGGATGCAGAGCTCGCCGCAAAGCTGGAAGGCTACTTCCAGGTCACGGGCGCCACGCCGACCCTCTGGCTGCGCGCGCTGCTCGTCGCCGTGATCTTCGCCTGCGGCCTCGGGTTCGCTTGGCGCGCTTGGCGTCGCGGAGCCGCGCAGGACTGGGCCACCTGCGTCGCGGCGACCTGGTGCATCGGGCTCGCCGCGACCTCCGCGCTGGTGCTGCAGCCGATCAACGCCATCAAAGGCGACCGCGCCGTCGCGGCGCTGTTGCGAGCCCAAGCCGAGCGACC
>CAITGX010000350.1 GCA_903892045.1 uncultured Planctomycetota bacterium
CGCGACGACGGAGTTCCCTCCGCGAGCGCGAGCCTGACCGAGCTGCGCCTGCGTCGGCTCGAGGTGCTCGCGCACGCCGCGCGGGGAGTTCGTGAGGAAGAGCTGGAGCGTCTCGCGACCTGCGCGCTCGAGGTGCTCGCCGGCGATGGCCCGGTCGAAGGCGATGCGGCGGGGATGGAGCTCGCGGCGCGGATCGAACGGGCCATGGCGACCCTGCGGGACGAGGAGCTCCGCGAGGGACAGGCCATCGGGCGCGCGCTGGACGAGGCCGTGCGGGAGGCGCGGCTCCAGCGCCTATGCGAGCTGGCGGACCTCGACCTCGAGCAGGCCTGGCGAGTCCGGGCCCGGCTCGAGCGGCGCTGAGGGCCCCGTGGCCACCGGGGGGCTCTCGAACTCGGGAAAGGGCGAGATTGGGCGGCACCCGGGCCCGCGGGGAGGGTTGAGAGGCGGATCCCGTACCCCTGAGTCGCACGCCATGAAGACCCCGCTGCTCCCCGTCCTGCTCGCTTCCGTGGCCGCTGGCACTGCCTCGGCCGTCGTCGTCGGCATCATGGCGCGGCCTGCCGCGGAAACGGGGAACAGCTCCGCTGCGGCCATGGCGAGCGGCGAGGTCCAAGCCGTGGCCAGCGGCCTCGAAACCGAGGTCGCCGCCCTGCGCAGCGAGAATCAGGAGCTGCGCGCGCGGGTCGAGGCGCTCGAGAGCCGCCCGGTCGGCGAGGCGCGCGCCGCGGTCACCAGTGTCGAGGAGGTCGCTGCGGCCGCGGCCGCGAAGCTGCAAGTGGAGGGCGCTCGGGCCGGGGCTTCGGGCACGGGCGAGGTCTACACGCAGGTCGAGCAGGCGCTCGAGGCGATCCGCACCGCGGAGCGCGACGAGGCGGCCCGCGCGCGCGAGCAGCGCGAGCTCGACCGCATGGAGGAGCGCCTGACGCAGATGGCCGAGCGACTGGGCCTCTCGCCCGGGCAGGTGAACGACCTGCGCGCGCACATGATCGCGCAGGAGAAGATCGAGGACGACCTGCGCGAGCAGCGCGAGGCCGGCATGGAGCGCGACGCGTACCGCGTGGCGCGCGAGCAAGCCCGCGACGCCGAGCGCGAGGAGCTCGCGCGCATCCTCAGCCCCGAGCAGCTCGAGCAGTACAACGCGCGCAACGAGCGCGAAGACCGCGGCCGCGACGCGGGCCGCGGCAATCCCGGCGGCAATCCGGGCGGCGGGAACAACGGCGGCGGCGGTGCCGGCGCGCCGGCGGGTGGCCGCGGCGGGAATGGCGGCAACGGCGGCAATGGAAACGGCGCCGGAGCGCGGCGCGGCAACTGATCAGGCTGCGTCGCGGGACACGCGCCACGCCTCGGAGTCTCCCCATGAAGCGTGCCTTGCTCGCGGCGCTCGCGCTGCTCCTGTCCCTCTCCCTGTCTCCTGCGCACCCCGAGGAAACGAGCGGCAAGTCGAAGCCGAACTTCATCTTCATCCTCGGCGAGGCGCACGGCTGGTCCGCCACCTCCGTCGACATGGATGGTGCCGAGCCGAGCCACGCGCGTCCGGTGGGGCTGACGCCGAACCTCGAACGCATCGCCAAGGAAGGCATGCGCTTCAGCGAGTTCTACGTGTCGGCGCCGCGCTGCACGCCGTCGCGCGCGAGCTTCTTCACCGGCATCAGCCCGGCGAAGCTCCACATGACCTACGTCAACGAGGGCGGCAAGGAGCGCCGCGGGAGCGGCGAGGAAGTCTCCGACACGGGCCAGCGCGTGGTGCCGCCCGCACCGCTCAAGGAGCTGCCCAGCGAAGTGCCGACCACGGGCACGCTGCTCGGCCGCCAAGGCTACGCCACCGCGCACTTCGGCAAGTGGCACGTCGGCCGACTCGATCCGACGCAGCACGGCTTCGACCTGTCGGACGGCCCGAACACCAATCAGGGTCCGGAGCGCGGCGCGCCCAACCCGCGCCAGTGCTTCGCCATCACCGAGCGCGGCATCGAGTTCATGAAGGCGCAGGTGAAGGCCGAGAAGCCGTTCTTCCTGCAGCTCTCGCACTACGGCGTCGGCGCCGAGGAGGAATCGACGCCAGAGAGCTACGCGGAGACGATGGCCGCGCTGCCCAGGCTCTCGGGCAAGACGCTGGCGTCGGCTGCGGGGGTGCGCGACATGGACAAGGCGATCGGTCAGGTGCTCGCCGCCATCGAGGAGCTCGGCATCGCGAAGAACACCTACATCTTCTTCAGCACCGACCACGGCAACCAGGGCGGCAACGGCGGGCGCAATGGCTCCAGCGCGAACCCGCCGCTCACCGGAGGCAAGGGCAGCGTGCGTGAAGGCGGCATCCGCGTGCCGTTCCTCGCCATGGGACCCGACATCGCCGCAGGCACGATCTGCGGACAGCGCGCCACGGGTATGGACCTCTTGCCGACGCTGCTCGAGCTCGCGGGTGCGCCGCTCGGGAAGCCGGAGAACCCCGACGCACTCACGGCGGTCGAGGGCGGCAGCCTCGCACAGGTCCTGCGCAGCACGGGCGCCGGCAAGATCGCCCGCCCGCGCGAGGAGATCGTGATCCACTTCCCGCACTACGACCTCGACAACGGCGGCCCGGCCTCGGCGATCTTCCTCCAGGAGTGGAAGCTCGTGCGCAACTACGACACGGGTGCGATCACGCTGCACGACATCGCGAAGGATCGCGAGGAGCGCCACGACGTCGCGCGCGAGCAGCCCGAAAAGGTCCAAGAGCTGCTGGCGAAGCTCGATGCCTACCTCGTCGCCGTGAAGGCGCAGATGCCGACCAAGGCCGGCGAGAGCCCTGCGGAGCCAGCACCGCCCACTCCTCCGCCGACGGATCCGGGCGAGCGCCGGGGTCGCGGCGAAAAGCCGCGGCGCGGTGGCGGTGGCGGTGGCGGTGGCGGACAGCAGGGAGCCGACGCGTGAAGCTCGGCGCGCTGCTTGCTCTCGCCGGATTCGCCCCGCTCGCGCTCGCGCACGATCCGCGCGATCCCAGCCAGTCGCACTCGCACTCCTCGATCCTGTCGGTCGGAGCGAGCAGCGTGACGCTCGCGCTGCCCGGCGGTGGAACGATGTCGATCCCACTCGAGCAGCTCGCTCAGGACGAGCGCACGCGCGCGCTCGCGGTGCGGCAGC
>CAITGX010000351.1 GCA_903892045.1 uncultured Planctomycetota bacterium
CGGTCGACCGGCGCCACCGCCTCCATGGTGAGCGCGCCCTTGTACCCGACCTCCTTGAGAGTGCCGACGAACTTCCTCCAGTCGATGCTGCCCATGCCCGGCGCGAGCCGGTTGTTCTCCGCGACGTGAACATCCGCAAGCCGGCTGCCGACCTTGCGGATCGCCGCATGCATGTCGGCCTCTTCGATGTTCATGTGGAACACATCGAGGCACACGCCGCAGTCTGGCCCCACATCCTGCGCGAGCCGCAAGGCTTGGTCTGCACGATTGAGGAAATAGGTCTCGAAGCGGTTGAGCGGCTCGATGGCCATCTTCACGCCGCACTTCTGAGCGTGCGCGTAGACCTCCTTGAGGCCGTCGACCACCCACTTCCACTCTTCCTCGGGCGTGCCGTCCGGCACGACCTTTCCGACCGTGGCAGGCACGATCGTGCACTCCGTGCCCTCGAGCTCGTGAACCATCGTGACCACCGACTTCACGTAGGCAATCGAGGCTGCGCGCTGCGACTCGTTGGATGCGGCGAGGTTGCGCTCACCGAGCGTCAGCGTGACCGCGCCCCAGCAGCGAATGCCGTGCTGCTTGAGGAGCGCACGCGAGGTCTTCGAGTCGTACTGCTTCGGCTCGCCGCTGATCTCGATGCTCTCGAAGCCCAGACGCTTGATTCGGCGCAGGGTGACCTCGAGGGGCTCGGCCCGCATCCAGTTATGGGTGGAAAGGTGCATGTTCGGGGCTCCGGGGCTAGGGGTGGCAGGGCAAGACTGGGGAGCAATCTACCGAAATCCGTGCGCCGCGTGGCTGGTGACGTGGCTTCCGGGGCGCAGGTTCGGCCGCGGACTCGAGCCGGGCCGCCGCAGCCTAGCGATAGTCGGCGGGCCGCTTGCCGGGAACGAACTTGCCGAAGCCGAAGAAGCTCGGCGCGTATTCGCCGATGTACGCGACGTCCGTTTCCGGCGCGATGGCGCTCTCCGCTCCGGTTGCCCACAGAACGGTGTTCACGCACAGACGTCGAAGGCCAACGCTCTGAAAGTCGACGGCCGCGCCCATCGTCGTGCAAACGACGCGTGAAGTCTTGCCAGTCTCGGCCTTGTACTCGCGGGTCCATACGAGCGGCTGGGGTGGATCGTTTCGAGCACCCGCGACCGGCGCGTCGGTCGGATTCAGGCCCTCGAGCACTTGCCCGTGCACCAGCACCGTGTCACCGGCACCGAGATGCACCACGCTGTACACATCGCTCGGGCCCCAGATATCCGCGCAGCCACGCACGACGGGGTGTGCAGCGAACTCCGGATTCACGATGCCACGTGTGCTCTCGCGCCCATGCTCACCATGGTGGCTGATCCAGGTCTCCCCGAGCACAGCTTGTCCCCATCCCCCGACAGGATTCTCGCTGTCCCAAGCCCAGCGCGCGAACTGGCCGCTCGCTCCGTCTCCCGCTCGAAAGGCGTGCGTCGAGGTCCGCAGACCAAGAATCGGCTTCCCCGAGTTCGTGTACTCGATGATGGGTGCCATCTGCTCGTCAGGAAGCAGCCGAAAACGTGCATGGATCACGAGCATGTCGGCTCCGGCGAGCAAGTGCGTGCCGGGGATGTTGTGCTGGAAGTCGGGCTGGATCAGGCCGGTGGCCGGATCGATCGCGAAGAGCACGGTGCAGGTGTAGCCAAAGCGCCGGGAGAGGATGCGGGCGAGCATCGGCAGAGCCTCTTCCGAGCGATACTCGTCGTCCGCCGCAATCAGAACGATGCGCTTGCCCTTGCCGGGTCCCTCTCCTCCTTCGAAGGTCAGCCAAGGCTCCGACTCGGAGCCTTGCGCAGCCGAGAGGCAGAGCAGCGCGCACCCGGTCACGGCAAGTCGTCTCACCCCAGCACTCTACACGGGCCCACGGCCGGCGATGGAGGCAGTACGCTTCTCTGACCCGAGCGGCGCCGGGGGCAGCTCGTCACGGGCACCGGGGCGAGGCAGGACGTACCATCGCTCCCGAGGAGCCAGACATGAACTTGCCGAGTTGCAGCCCGTCGAAAACATCCCTGAGCAAGGCAATGCGAGCTTGGATGGAGCTACGACCGCGACAGAGGAACGGCGGAGGCGGTCGTCATGTCCGCTGAGCTCATCCCGACCGCCGTGATGAAGCCACGGCGAAGCACACGACGACGCCATCAGTCACTTCTTCAACGGGCCGCTCGGCTCGATCACTTGCGGCGCATATCCAGGCTGTCGGCGATCTGGATTTTCCTGTGCCTGCTCATGCCGAGCGCGTACGCGGCGCCTGCGCAGCGCGACGACAAGGTCGTGCGCGTATTTCTCTTCGCTGGGCAATCGAACATGGTCGGCGCCGACTCGCGCGCGAGTGACGCGAAGCTCTATACGCCCTTCGCGGGGATCGAAGAGCCGCAGCGGGACGTGCTGTTCTCCTACTGCATAGGACGCGAGGACAAGGCCGAGTCGAAGGGCTGGGTCGAGCTGCAGCCGGTGCACGACATGGTCGGTCCGGAGCTGAGCTTCGCGCGGCGTGTCGCGCGGGAAGTCGATGCGCCGATCGCGATCATCAAGGTCGCCGCAGGCGGCACGACGCTCGGCGGCGACTGGAACCCCGACGAGCCCAGCGGCTTCCGCCTCTACCCGCTCGCGCTCGAGTGGACGCGCAAGGCACTCGAGGAGCTCGAGCGCCGAGGCCTGCGCTACCGGCTCGAGGGCTTCTGCTGGCATCAGGGCGAGAACGACATGTTCCAGGAAAACTACCGCGCGGGCTACGCGAAGAACCTCGCGCGCTTCATGGAGTGCTGGCGCCGCGACCTGAAGGCGCCCGAGCTGCGCTTCTACGTCGGAGAGCTGTGCACGAAGACGGTGTGGGGCATGGACCACCGCGCCGAGATGAACGCCATCGGGCTCGCGCAGCGAGACGTCACGGACAAGGATCCGCTGGCGGACTTCGTGCCGACAGCGCACATCGCGATCGAGATCGGTGGCGACGGCGGCCTGCACTACCACTACGGAACGCTCGGCCAGCTCGAGCACGGCGAGAGCTACGCCGACGCGTACTTGCGCACGCTCGGCAAGGAGCCGAAGCGCGATCGGCCGCTCGAGTCATGGCCGTGGACAAAGGGCAGCAAAGTGCGGCTCTTCGTGCTGGCTGGGCATCGCAACATGGAGGGCGAGCGCGCGTTCGTGCAAGACCTGAGCCGCGGGAGCAAGCTCCGCGACGCCAACCCGCGCGTCCCCTATCGCTTCAGCCTCGGTGGCGGCTTCCACGTCTCGGCCGATTGGGAACCGCTCGGTCCCGCGGGCTGCTACGACACCTTCGGTCCCGAGCTCAGCTTCGGCGCGACGCTCGCGCGCGGCTCGAAGGAACCCTTCGCCATCGCGAAGTTCACGCACAGCGGCTCGCAGCTCGTCGATTGGACGCCCGATGGCAGCGAGACGCCATCGCGCAACCTCTACGCGCAGTTCCTCGAGTTCGTGCGCTCCGCACAGCGCGATCTCGAAGCGCGCGGGCAGGAAGTCGAGCTCGCGGGGATCTTCTATCACCTCGCCGAGAACGACATGTCGTTCGCGCCGTATCGCCGCAAGTCGATCGAGCAGCTCGCCGCTCTCATCGCCGCGAGCCGCAAGGACCTCGGGCGACCGGCGCTGCGCTGGTTCGTGAGCCAACAGCCCCCCACCGACACCGAGCACGTGCGCTCCATCGACGTCACCGCGCAGCTCGCCCAGCTCGCCGCCGCGGACCCCAACCTCCGCCACATCCGCGCCTTCGACCTGCCCGGACGCGAGCAGGAGCTCGTGATCACCACCCCCGGCATCGTCGCGCTCGGCGAGCTGCTGGCGAAGCGCTACCTGGAGTCGCGCTGACGGCGCCGAGTTCGGAACGCTTCGCCCAGAAGGTCGGACTACTTCGCTTCTTGGCGCGTGACGATCGGCACGTAGCCGACCTCGAAGCCCTTCGGCGGCGTGACGAGCACACTCGCGTCGAGGGACGCGAGCTTGCCGGTGGTCGCCGTCGGCAGGTACGCGCGCTCCTTGGTCCAGCTCCGGTGCAGCAGCTCGACCTTCTTCTGCATGCGCTCGCGCTCCGCGAGCGAGAGATCGGCGTGCTGCAGCGCGGGCTGGTCGCAGAAGCGGTACCAGCGGTAGGTGACGACACTTCCGTCGCCGAGCTCGGCGCGGAATGGGCCCGCGGCGGGACCGGGCTTGGCCCACGCGCCCTCCGTCGGCGTCACGTACGGATCGGGGCGCTTCTTCTCCGGCGGCACGAACGAGACGTCGCGCAGGGCGAGCGGCAGCTCCATGTCCGCAGGCGCGGGGCGCCAGCGCGGCTTCTTGCCTTCCTCGGCGACGACCACGAAGTGCTCGGGCAGGGTCGCTAGGCCATTCGCAGCGATGCGCACCGCTGCCTTGTCCCACATCCAGCAGAACGTGTGACCCTCGAGCACCTCGGGACGCGCGAAGCTCCTCCAGTCGACGTCGAGCCGCTCATCCTTGGGCGTGCCGTCCGCCTGGATGCGCCAAGTTGACCAGCCTTGGCCATTCATGGTGTGCACGATGCTCTTCGACCCATCGACGCGCCCGTCGCTTGCCGCACCGCCGGCGAACCATGCGCTCACGCCATCCCACAGCGCGTCGCGTCGATACGAGCGAATGCGATGGACGAGCGTCGAGCGCCCCTCGGCATCGCTCGGGAAGCGTGTCGGCGCCACGCGCGCGTGGAGCGTGCCCTGCTCGTCCGTCGCGACGTAGGCCGGCACGTACTGCGTCTCCATCTGCAGCGCGCGGTTGGGATCCGACGGGCGCGCATCGAGGAACTTGCCCGCGAAGCGCGGCTCGGCCACGGTCGCTTCGGTGAAGAAGAAGGGCGTGAAGAACGCCACCGGTCCCCGGAAGTTCGCGGTGTCGAGGAACAGCGTCCAGCACTGGCCGCCACTCGGAACGTCCGCGCCTGCGGTCTTCGACTTCGGCTCGACGAGCGGGAGTGGCAAGTAGCCATAGCCAAAGAGCTCGCCGTTCGTCCCCTGCGCGAGGTTGAGTCCGTCCGGCGGCCAGAGCACCCACGGCGAGAGCTGCGCGACGCCGTACTTGCCCGACGGCTTGTCCCAGTCACGACCCTTGCCGGCACCGGGTCCGTTCGCCCACTGCACGAACTCCAGCGCGACGCCGCCCATGATGAACTTCGGCGTGGGCGTCGCGAAGCGCGTGTCGCGCCACCAGCCGAGTCCGCCCTCCACGTCCGAGTAATGGCCTTCCTTGGGCTTGTCCGCTCCGAGCTGGGCGAACATCCACGTGCCAAACAGGCCGGTCTGGAAGCGCTCGCCGGGCCACGCTCCGAGCAGCGGCCACGCCGCGACGTGCATCGAGAATCCACCGCCGAAGTCGAGCGGCACGCGTTCCTGCGGCACGCCGAGATAGCCGTTCATCTCGCCTTCGCGCGCAGGCTCCTGCGCGAGAGCGGACGCGGCGAGCAGGAGCGGACCAAGACGGCGGAACCGAAAGACGTTCATGCGCTCACGCTAGCGCGACACAACGCTCCTTGCCCCAGCGTGGCGCGAAAATGCCGCTTCGCGCGCGCCATGACACATCCTGCCCGCGGTCACGCAGTCCACTTGCAGCTACCATTCCAGAGTCGCGCGGCGCAGTCGTTCTCCCGCACGTGGCATCACCTGCCACACGAGAGCGACGAATCGAGACAGTGTCCGCGCAGTTCCTGCATCGATGCAACGGAGCTTGGAGCGATGAGCGAGATCTACAAGGCGGTGCGAGCGTTGGCGGACGGCAAGTCGAGCGACGAGCACGACGAGCTCATCGAGGAGTGGCTCTCCGAGAACTCGGGAGAATGGTCCGACCACGGGATTTGGCTCGAACGTGCCGACTTGCAATCGATCGAACGTTACTGCGAAGACAACCGCGACTGGCTCGCCGACTGGATCCAGGATCTCGAGGGCTCCAGTGAAGAGCGCGTGGAGGCGGTTCGAGCGGGAGCACCGTTCACGGACGCGGAGCGCGCTTTCTTGCGCGAGCACGTCATTCGGACCAAGAGCGAGGATGGGGAACTCAACGAGGGAAGGTCGGTGTATCTGACCGAGTTCAAGCGCAGCCGCTGCAAGACCGTGTGGCTGCTCTACGCCGCGAGCGGAGGGGGCTGGGGCATCGTGGAATGGGAGATCTTGGGCGCCTACTTCCAGCGACAGGAGGCCGTGGACTCGCTGCGAGAGGACGGCTACACGGACCTCTGAACCCTCCCGCGCGTCAGGCGAGCTCGAGCAGCGCGTTCGACAAGGCCTCGGAGGAGGGCTGCATCGGAGTGGCGTGCGCAGGCTTGGCGAGCAGCGCGGCGAGCGCCTCGGGGGGCGGGCACGGCGCGCCGATCGCAGGCTCGACGATCGTGTCGAACTTCGCGGGGTGAGCGGTGGCGGCGACGAGCCACGGCCCTTGCGCACCGGCGCCGCGCAGACGCTCGAGCACCGCGACCCCGCAGGCCGTGTGCGGGCAGATGGCTTCGCCGTGGCGCTGCCAGATGCTCGCGATCGTCGCACGAATCGTCGCATCGTCGACCGCATCGGCCTCGACCACGCTCGACGCGTCCGGAAACAGCGCGCGCAGGCGCTCGACGTTCGACGGGGCGCCCACGTCCATGGCGTTGGCGAGCGTCGCGACGCTCGCGCGCGGCTCGTAGCGGCCCGTGGAGAGGAAGTCGACCAGCACGCGATTCGAGTTGGTCGCGAGCACGACGCGACCGATCGGCAGTCCGAGCTCGCGCGCGAGCAGGCAGGCGAAGGCGTTGCCGAGATTGCCTGTGGGCACGACGAAGGAAACCGGAGCGAGGCCGCGGGCACGAGTCTGCAGCGCTGCCTGCGCGTAGTAGGCCATCTGCGGCAGCAGCCGGCCGAGGCTGATGCTGTTCGCGGAGAGCAGCGGCGCGCGACGCTGAAGCTCCCGATCCAGAAATGCGGCCTTCACCATGCGCTGGCAATCGTCGAACGTACCGGCGACGCGGAACGCGTGCACGTTGTCGCCAAAAGCACCGAGCTGGTGCGCCTGGCGCGCCGAGACGCGGCCGTCCGGGTAGAGCACGAGCACGCGAAAGCCCGCTCGACGGTGGAAGGCGGCCGCGACCGCGGCGCCAGTGTCACCCGACGTCGCCACGAGCACCGTGCGAATGCGGCCCTCGACCGGCATGCGTGCCGTGCACTCGGCGAGAAAGCGTGCGCCAAAGTCCTTGAAGGCCGCCGTGGGGCCGTGAAAGAGCTCGAGCAGCCCTGTCTCGGGCTCGAGCCAGCGCGTCGGCGCCGGAAACGTGAACGCGCTCGCGCAGATCGCGTCGACGTGGGCTTCGAGCGGCTCGTCAGCGAAGAACGGCCGCAGGAGCCAGCTCGCGACGACGGCGAGCGATTCCGCGCTCGTCGGCGCGGGCGGGAGCACCGGCACTTGCACTGGAAGGAACAGTCCCCCATCCGGAGCAAGCCCTGCCGCGATGGCTTCGGAGAGCGAGACGACGCTCCCGCCGCGCGTGCTTACGCACTGCATGTGCGCTCTCCGTGGCCACGCAGCGATTCGAGCTTCAACCGAGCGACTCCACTCGAGCGGCGGGTCCGTCGACCCGCGCCACGAACGTGTCGGCCGCGAGGTCGACGGCGCCGAAGGCGGCGGCCATCGCTGCCGCCGCGCGCTCGGCCGTCGCACGAGACTCGCACCAGGCGAACACGCTCGGCCCCGCCCCCGAAATGCTCGCACCCAGCGCACCCGCGTCGAGCGCCGCGCGCTGCACTCCCGCGAAACCCGGGATCAGCGGTGCTCGGCGCGGTTCGACGAGCACGTCGCGCAGGCCGCGACGGATCAGCGCGGCATCCTTGCCGTAGCAGCCGGCGAGCACGAGCGCGAGGCCTTCACTCTGCTCGACGAACCCGTGCAGCTCGTAACTGCCCGCCAGCGCCGCGCGCGCGCGACGCGTCTCCAGCACGAAGTGCGGATGAACGAGCGCCACGTGCAACCAGTCCGGAACCGGCACGCGCACGGGAGCGCCATGCGACGGCGCGATCACGAGCCCGCCGAGCAACATGGGTGCGACGTTGTCTCCATGTCGACTGCCGCTCGCGGCCGCCTCCCCGTCCATGGCCGCGTCATAGAGCTCCGCCATGCCGAGCGGCCGAGCCAGCAGCGCATTCGCGGCCACGACCGCGGCGACAGCGGACGCCGCGGAACCGCCCATGCCCGAGCCGAGCGCGATGCCCTTGTCGAGCTCGAGCTCGAAGCCCGTACCGGCCGGGGCATGCTTCAACATCGAGAGCAGCGCACGCCCACCTGTGTTGCGCTCCGCCTCGAGCGGCAGGTCGGCGACGGCGCCTCGAACCGCGAGCACGCGCACCCGGCCGTCGCCCGTGAGTCGCACGGTGGCGCGATCGCCCGCGCCCTCGACGACATGCCCGAGAATGTCGAATCCGACGCCGACGTTGCCGACGGACGCCGGCGAGAAGGCCGTAGCTCTCATGACTTGGCTCCCAAGGTTGCCGCGACTCGCAGCAGGTCGGCGAACACTCCCGCGGCCGTGACTTCGGGACCTGCGCCCGGTCCCTGGACGACCAGCGGATTCTCGGAGTAGCGACGCGTGCTGAACTGCACGACGTTGTCCGTGAGCCGCAGGTGGGCGAAGGCGTGCTGCGGCGGCACCGTCACAAGTCCGACCTGCGCGCGGCCGCTGGCGTCGAGCCGCGCCACGTAGCGTAGGTGTCCACCTTCGCGCTGCGCTGCACGCCAGCGCTCCGTCATCGGTGCGTCGAGCTCGCCGAGGCGCCGCAGGAACTCGTCCAGCGAGATCGAGCGCAGCGACTCGGGCACGAGGCTCTCGAGCTCCACTTGCTCGAGGCTCATGCGCCAGCCCGCCTCGCGCGCGAGGATCACGAGCTTGCGCGCGACGTCGAGGCCCGAGAGGTCGTCGCGCGGATCCGGCTCGGTGTAGCCCAGCTCGCGGGCCGAGCGGACGAGCTCGGAAAACGGCGTCGTGCCGTCGAAGCGGTTGAAGAGGTAGGCGAGTGTGCCGGAGAAGATGCCTTCGACGACCCGCAGCTCGTCCCCGGTATCGATCAGGTCACGCAAGGTCGTGATGACCGGGAGCGCGGCCCCGACCGTCGATTCGTAGCGGAAGTGAGCGCTGCGAGACTTGATGGCCGCGTAGCGCTCCCACGGTCCAGAGCCCGCGTGCTTGTTGGGCGTGATGACGTGAATGCCGCGTGCGAGCCAGCCTTCGTAGCGATCCGCCATGGCGTCGCTCGCGGAGCAGTCGACGATCACGGCGTGCGGCAGATGCTCGGCCTGCACGTGTTCCACGAGCTGCGCGAGGTCGACAGGGCGCCCCTCGCGCGCGAGCAGCGCCTTGGGATCCTCGAGCGTGAGCACCGGATCGCCGAGCGCCATGGCACTGCGCGTGGCGATGGCGCGCACGCGCAGGTCGATGCCCGCCGTCGTGATCAGGCGCTCGCGCGCGGCCGCAAGCTGGCGCAGCAGCGCCTGCCCCACGTGCCCCGGGCCAATCACGCCGATCGAGATCGTCTGTGCAGAAAGGTAGAAGCCCGCGTGAACAGCGCGCAGCGCCTTGCGAGCGTGCGCGGCATCGATCGCGACGGAGATGTTGCGTTCGGACGCGCCCTGCGCGATCACGCGCACGTTCACGCGCGCGCGTGCCAGCGCCTCGAAGAGGCGAGCCGCCACGCCGGGTGTGCCGGTCATGCCATCCCCGACGATTGCCAAGGCGGCGATGCCGGGCTGCACGGTCACCGCGGACACCTGCCCCGCTGCGAGTTCGCGCGCAAAAGCCTGCTCGACGGCACGGCGCGCCGCGTCGGCATCGCGCTCTTGGATCACGCAGCAGATCGAGTGCTCCGAGCTGCCCTGCGAGATCATCACGACGGAGACGCGAGCGTGCCGCAGCGCCTCGAACGCGCGCTCCGCCGTTCCCGGGACGCCGATCATGCCGGCGCCCTCGAGGTTGAGGATCGCGAGCCCAGAGATCGTCGTCACACCCTTCACGGGCCGGCTCGTGTCCTTCTCCGCGCTGATGCGCGTGCCGGGGTGCGCGGGGTGGAAGGTGTTGCGAGCGACGATCGGAATGCCGCGCTCGAAAGCCGGGGCCATCGTCTGCGGATGCAGCACCTTGGCGCCGAAGTACGCGAGCTCGCAGGCCTCGCTGTACGAGAGCCGGTCGATCAGCACGGCTTCCGGCACGAGGCGCGGATCCGCGGACAGCACGCCATCGACGTCGCTCCAGACATGCAGCTCGCTGGCGCCGCACAGCGCGGCGAAGATCGCGCCGGAGTAGTCGCTGCCGTTGCGACCGAGCGTCGTGATGCGCCCGCTGCGCTCGCGAGCGATGAAGCCCGTGACGACGACGCGCTCGGGAGAATCCGGGAGCTGATCGCGGAGTCGTGCGGCCGACAGTTCCCAGTCCACGCGAGCCCCGAGGTCGCTGTGCTCGACCACGAGCACCTCGCGGGCGTCGAGCCAGACGCAGCGTACGCCGCGCGCCAGCATGCAAGCGTGCAGCAGCTGTGAGGACCACACCTCGCCGAGTCCCGACACCAGCTCCAGCAAGTCGCTCGACACCGCTCCGATGAGCGACTGGGCGTGGAGCAAGTCGTGCAGCGAGTGAAACTCCGCCTCGAGTCGCTCCACGACTCCTTTGGGATGTTCGAGCAGCGCCCGCGCCGCCTCGCGGTGGCGCTCCAGCAGCGCCGTGAGGCCGGCGTTCCATGCTGCGTCGCGACACGCTGCCTGATGCACGAGCGCGATCAGCGCGTCGGTCACGCCCTTCATCGCCGAAACGACGACCACTTGCCGCTCCTCGCGCGCAAGCAGGATGTCCGCGACGGCGCCGAGACGCTCTCCCGAAGCGACGCTGGTGCCACCAAACTTGTGCGCGACGAGGGACTTCACGGGGGCGGCACTGTAGCGGCTGGTGCGAGCGAGTTTGAGGGCATGGAGTCGCCGCGCCTCCTCGTGCCGCGAGGCCCCCCACCTTGAATCATGTGCCGCAGGAGGGCGGCCAGAGAGCCGGCCCAGCGCCGCGCGCTGGCGCGAGCGATGGCCTTGGCACTGCGACGCTTCGGCAGAGAGCGCACGGCCTGGCCGGAGCTCGTTCGATCCACGTGGGGCTCTGCCGCTGCCATAGAAACTCGTTCCCGCTTCGAGTTGCAACTGCGAGCCCGCGTCGCCAGAGTGCAGTGGAGGGTTGCGCTTGCATGCGAGCATGGACGCGAGGGGGGCTCACCCGACGCACCACAGTCCGAGCGGCACCATGCGGTGCGGGCCACAGTCCATCACGCAGCGCAGCAGGAGCCGCTGGCTGTGGTGCGACACTCCGCGCGATTCACCCCATGGTCGGAGCGAATCAGCACGCATGGACGCCATGATCGGCTTCTCGGCCATGCATCGAGGAGGACGGAAGCCCTCACTCTCGCGACACTGGGCGGCGATTGCTTTGCATGAGCCCTGACAAGCAGCAGCGCAGCTCGTAGAGTCCGACGCGGTGCGAGATCTGTCCAACAGTTTGGACGAGGCGACGTAGTGCGGAGCGCAAGAAGCGATGACTTGGTTCAGCGAGCTATTCGGATTCGAAGAGCGCGACTGGGATTCGACGCGCCGGAAGTTTGTGGTCGAGGGCGGGCGGCTGCGCTCGCTCGCGAATGGGATGTCGTGGGGCGTCGGCGTTCTCGAGACGCCGAGCTTGGGCGAGCTGCGGGCGCGCGCGCGGCCGGAAGGGGGAGTGCTGCGGGTCGAGAACGTCAGCGCGGATGCACACCGGCTGCACGCCTTGCCGGAAGCTCGCGGCGCGCTGATGCAGGTGGCCTCGCAGTTCAACCTGCTCGAGATGGTGCACTTCGACGTCCGTCCCGAGGACGGCGTGACGCGCTACCAAGGTGATCGCACGCAAGGTCCAGCGTGCGCGCTGGCGGCTGCGCCCGCGACGGTGTTTCGCAACTACTTCGCGCCCGTGGGCAGCGCTTGCGGCCAGACGGAGGATCGGCAGCTGGACATGCTGGCGGAGCTCGCGCATGCCTTGCCGTGCGGCGACCGGATTCGCATGCGCAACGGCTATGCACTGCTGGACGAAGCCACGCTCGCTGCGATCGATGCGTCGCTGGCTTCCGCGAGCGAGTCGGAGCTCGACGCGCTGCGCTGCAAGCTCCGCATCGGAGTGCACTGGAACGTCGAGGTGACGGCCGACGGTCCCGCGCGCGGACAGCTCGTCTCGCAGGCGTTCTGCTCCGCGCTGCCGGTGAGCTACAACCGGCACGTCGATGCGCGCTCCTGGGAACGCTTCGCGACCCTCGTGCTCGAGTCCGCCTACGAAGCCACGTTGCTCGCCGCCCTCGAG
>CAITGX010000352.1 GCA_903892045.1 uncultured Planctomycetota bacterium
CTCGCGCGCGGTGCGCTGGGCGATGCAGCGGCCGACGGTGGCGAGCAGGCGCACCTCGCGCTCGAGCCCGCGCTGGCTGTAGCTCTGCCGCAGGTTGCCCACGTGGCGCCCGAAGATGGCGAGGTCCGAGGCGTCGGCGAACCAGCGCGGCTCGAAGGGCAGGCCGTGCTGGGCGAGGTACTGCAGGCAGTCGCGGTCGGTGAGCGCGGCTCCCGAGTGGAACGGGTCGCACAGCACCGCGCGCCCGTCGGCCTCGTAGATGCGCAGGATCACGTGCCCGGGGAGCGCCACGGGAGCGGCGCGGATGCCCGCGCGCCGCGCGACGAACAGGTACAGCGCCGTCAAGGTCAGCGGCAGGCCGCGCTTGCGGACGATCGCGCGGTGCAAGTAGACGTTGTCGGGGTGGTGGTAGTCCTCGGGCTGGCCGCGGTAGCCGAGCTCGCGACCGAGGTAGTCGGCGAGCAGCGCGGCGCGGCTGGGCAGGCCGGGCCGGGCCTCGAGGCGCTTGAGCACCTCGGCGGCCATGGCGTCGAGCGCCAGCACGTAGGGCCGCAGGTCGAGTCCGGGCTCCTCGAAGCGCGAGAGGAGCAGCAGGCCGCGCTCGAGGTCGGCCCCCGGGGCGAGCGCCAGCTTGACCATCCGGCCGGCGACCTGCACCCGGCCATGGCCGAGCAGGATCGCCCGCGCCGCGGTGCGAGCGCGAGCCTCACCCTGCCGGGCGATGGCGCGCAGCAGCGGCAGGGCCGCCTTGCCGCGCCGCTCGAGCTCGCGCCGCACCTCGCGCTGGACGAGCGGGGAGGGATCCGCGAGCAGCGAGCCGAAGGTTGCGAGCTCCCGCTCCCGGCGTTGCCGCTCGATGCTCGCCCCGGCGTTCGGAACGGTCGGCGCGCTCGGAGCGCTGGCGAGGGACTCGGGCGGCAAGGTGGAAGGATTCTGGCGCGCCCGGGCGGCGAGCGAAAGCGCCATCAGGACGTAGCTCGAGGCGCACGGGGCGGCGGTCGTTTCGGCCGGCTCGGGCAGGGTTGCGCCCTTGCGGGGGCGTTCCTATTCTCGCTGGCTCGAAAATCCACGGAGCACCCACCGAACTCCCGGCGAGCGCCCCGCGGAACCGAGTTCCGGGACCGTCCCGGGCTCGGGTGAATGCCCTGTCCCCGTCCCCAGTCCCGGAGGCCGCAAGCGTGTCCAAGGCGTCCCGCCCCCAAGGCCCGGCGGTCGTGATCACCCACGCCGTCCGCACGCCGATCGGCAAGTTCATGGGGAGCCTCTCGGAGCTCTCCGCGGCCGATCTCGGGGTGCACGCGGTCAAGGGACTGCTCGCGCGTTCGGGTCTCGACCCTGCGCGCGTCGGCGAGGTCGTGATGGGCAACGGCCGTCAGGCGGGCGGCGGCCCCAACGTGGCGCGCCAGATCGCGGTGCGCTCGGGCGTGCCGACCTCGACGCCGGCCTGGACGGTCAACATGGCCTGCGGCTCGGGCCTCAAGGCGCTCGGCCTCGTCGTCGACTCGATCCGCCTCGGGCGCACCGACATCGCCATCGCCGGTGGCACCGAGTCCATGAGCCGCCTGCCGTTCCTGCTGCCGGACTTCCGGCGCGGCTACCGCATGGGCCACCAGCCAGTGGTGGACGGCATGTACAAGGACGGCTTCCAGTGCCCGCTGGCCAACATGCTGATGGGGGAGACGGCGGAGAAGCTCGCGCGGGAGCTCGGCATCTCGCGGGACGAGCAGGATCGCTTCGCGCTCGAGAGCCAGCAGAAGAGCCAGCGCGCCCGGGAGGCCGCCCGCTTCGCGGACGAGCTCGTGCCGGTCGAACTCGCGAGCAAGAAGGGCACGACGCTGTTCGGCAACGACGAGCACGCGCGCGACGGCGCGACCCTCGAGGACATGACCAAGCTGCCGCCGGTGTTCCACAAGCAGGGCAGCGTCACCGCCGGCAACGCCAGCGGCATCACCGACGGCGCGGCCGCGCTGCTCGTCATGACCGCCACGCGCGCGGACGAGCTCGGGCTCGAGCCGCTGGCGACGGTCGGCCACATGACCGAGGCCGGCGTGGCACCCGAGGTCATGGGCATCGGCCCGGTTCCCGCGGTGCGCGCGCTCGAGGCGCGCAATGGCCTGAAGGTCGGCGAGTACGACCTGATCGAGCTGAACGAGGCCTTCGCGGCGCAGGTGCTCGCCTGTCACCGCGAGCTGCAGTTCCCGCTCGAGCGGCTCAACGTCAACGGCGGGGCGATCAGCCTCGGCCATCCCATTGGGTGCACGGGCACACGCATCGTCGTGACGCTCCTGCACGAGATGAAGCGCCGCAACGCGCGCAACGGGCTCGCCACGCTGTGCATCAGCGGCGGGCTCGGGCTGGCGACGGCCTTCGAGAGACCCTGAACAAGGACACAAGACTCCATGGCGATTCAGAAAGTGGGCGTGGTGGGCTGCGGCCTGATGGGCCACGGCATCGTGCAGGTCGCGGCCCAGGGCGGCTGCACGGTGGTCGTGCTCGAGGCCGAGCAGAAGTTCCTCGACAGCGGCCTCGGCCGCATCGACAAGAGCCTCGCGAAGCTCGCCGAGAAGGCCGTCAAGGACGGCAAGGCGACCGAGGAGGAGGCCAAGGCCAAGGCGGCGGCGACGCGCGCGCGCATCAGCGGCACGACGTCCAAGCAGGACCTCGCCGACTGCGACCTCGTGATCGAGGCCATCGTCGAGAACCTCGACGCCAAGAAGGCGCTCTTCAAGGAGCTCGGCGCGCTGTGCAAGCCGTCGACGATCTTCGCCTCGAACACCAGCTCGTTCCCGATCGGCGAGATGGCGATCGCCTCGGGCCGCCCGGCGCGCTTCGTGGGCCTGCACTTCTTCAACCCCGTGCAGCTGATGAAGCTCGTCGAGGTTGTGCGCACCGACATCACCGACGCGCAGGTCTTCGAGGATGCCAAGGCCTTCGGCGCCGCCTGCGGCAAGGCCCCGGTGGCCTGCAAGGACACCCCGGGCTTCGTCGTGAACCGGTTGCTCGTTCCTTACATGACCGAAGCGATGCGCATGCTCGAACGCGGCGACGCCTCGGCCCAGGACATCGATACGGCCATGAAGCTCGGCTGCGGCTACCCCATGGGCCCGATCGAGCTCACGGACTACGTCGGACTCGACACCACCCTCTTCATCGTCGAGGGCTGGACGAAGCGATACCCGAACGAGCCGGCTTTCCAGGTGCCCAAGATCCTGCGCGACCTCGTGGCGCAGAAGAAGCTCGGGCGGAAGACCGGTGAAGGCTTCTACAAGTGGGAAGGCGACAAGCGCGCATGATCCTCTCTCTCCTCGCTCTCGTGCCGACCGCGGTCGGCGGTCCCGAAATCCGCTGGAACGCCCCGTCGATGTTCATCGCGGGCCAGCCCTACAAGGTCCACATCGAGGTCACCGCGCCCAAGGAGGGCACGGTGGTGTCGAGCTGGCTGATGACGCCGGGCGCCTTCAGCGTCGACGGTGTGCCCCTCGCCAAGCGCGAGGAGTCGGGCACGCTGACGCTGCCGGGCGGCTTCAAGCTCGAGGGCGACCTCGACCTCGGCCCCTACTTGGGCAGCGCGAGCCAGTTCCAGCTGCGCTTCGCGCCCGAAGTGGCCGACACCAAGCCGGTCGAGGTCAAGGCGCTCACGGCCGCCCCGGAGGGCCTGAACTTCATGAGCATGCCGCTCGAGGACCTGAACAAGTACCTCGTGCTGCTGCAGACCAACCGCGGCGACATCCTCGTGCGCATGTGGCCCCACATCGCGCCCGAGCACTCGCGCAACTACCTCGACCTGTCGTACATCAAGTTCTACGACAACACGACGTTCCACCGCGTGATCCCGCGCTTCATGATCCAGGGCGGCGATCCGACGGGCACCGGCACGGGCAACGGCCCGCGCCAGATCAAGGCGGAGTTCAACGCCAACGTGAAGCACGTCCGCGGCGTGCTCTCGGCCGCGCGCACCAGCGACCCGAACTCGGCCTCGTGCCAGTTCTTCGTCATGCACGACAAGGCCGCGCACTTGGACGGCCAGTACTCGGCCTTCGGCGAGGCCGTGCTCGGCCTCGACATCGTCGACCTGATCGTCAACACGCCGCGCGGTCAGGGCGACAAGCCGACCACGACCCAGAAGATCGAGCGCGCCACGGTCGTGCTGCGCCCCGAGTGGGTCAAGGCCGAGCCGAGCCAGAGCGCCCAGGGCCCCGCGCCCGTCCCGGTTCCGGTTGGAGGAGGCAAGTAGCCATGGCACACGCACTCGAGGGCGTCACCGCGACGCTCGAAACTTCCGCGGGCAACATGACGCTCGAGTTCTTCCCGGCGAAGGCTCCCGGCCACGTCGAGAACTTCGTCAAGCTCGCCGAGAAGGGCTTCTACAACGGGACCGTGTTCCACCGCACGATTCCGGGCTTCATGATCCAGGGCGGCTGCCCGGATGGCACGGGCATGGGTGGCCCGGGCTACAAGATCAAGGCCGAGTTCAACGACACGCCCCACGTGCGCGGCATCCTGTCGATGGCGCGCGCGCAGGACCCCAACTCCGCGGGCTCGCAGTTCTTCATCTGCCACGGCGACGCGGGCTTCCTCGACCGCCAGTACACGGCGTTCGGCAAGCTGGTCTCGGGCGATGACACGCTCGACAAGATCGCCAAGGCGCCGACCGTGCGCGGTGGCGAGAACAGCAAGCCGGTGAAGCCCGTCAAGATCGTGAAGGTCACGATCACGCGGCCCGCCGCGAAGGGGCAGTGAGATGGAGCTGAAGCTCATCCAGTGCGAGATCGTCGACGGCATCGCGACCGTCACGATCAACCGTCCCGACAAGATGAACGCGCTCAACGCCGCGGTGCTCGGGGAGCTCGCGTGCTGCTTTGACGCGCTCAAGTCCGACGCGAGCGCGCGCGGCGTGATCGTCACCGGCGCGGGCGAGAAGGCCTTCGTCGCCGGCGCCGACATCGCCGAGCTCGCGCAGATGAACCCGCTCGGCGCCAAGGACCTCGCGTTCTACGGCCAGCAGGTCTTCGCGCGCCTCGAGACCATGGGCAAGCCCTCGATCGCGATGATCAACGGCTTCGCCCTCGGCGGCGGCTGCGAGCTCGCGCTCGCCTGCACGCTGCGCACGGCCTCGAAGACCGCGAAGATCGGCCTTCCGGAGGTCTCGCTCGGCATCATTCCGGGCTACGGCGGAACCCAGCGCCTCGCGCGCATCGCGGGCCCCGGCGTGGCGCGCGAGTGGGTGCTGACCGGCGACATGGTCACGGCCGACGAGGCCTGGCGCGTCGGCGTGGTCAACCGCCTGTTCGAGCCCGCGGAGCTCAAGGAAGGCACCACGAAGCTGATGAAGACGATCCTCTCGCGCGCTCCGATCGCGCTGCGGCTGGCGATGGAGACCATCCGCCGCGGCACGAACATGAGCCAGCAGGAGGGCGAGATCATCGAGACCGACATGTTCGGCCTCGCGGCGGCCACTGCGGACATGAAGGAGGGCATGGCGGCCTTCCTCCAGAAGCGCAAGGCGGAGTTCAAGAACCAGTAGCGCGCGCTCCTTGCGCGACATCCACGAAACGAAGGCCGGGAACGGTCGTGCGGCCATGCAAGGCCGCCGCTCGTTCCCGCGCCGTTGAACAGCGAACGGCATCCGGCAGGCAACGATGAGCAAGAAACTGGTGATCGTCGGCGGCGCGCGCACTCCGATGTGCGAGTACGTCGGAACCCCGGGCTACGGCAAGTTCAAGGACTTGAGCGCGATCGAGCTCGCGGCGCACGCGTGCAAGCACGCGCTCGAGCGCTCGCGGGTCGCGGCCAGCTCGATCGACCACGTGGTGATCGGCAACGCGCTGCAGACCTCGCCCGACGCGATCTACGGCGCGCGGCACGTCGGCCTGCGTGCGGGCGCGCCGCAGGCGGCGGGCGGGCTCACCGTGAACCGCCTGTGCGGCTCGGGCATCCAGTCGATCGTGAGCGCCTCGCAGATGCTGCTGCTCGGCGAGTCGCAGATGGCGCTCGCCGGCGGCATGGAGAACATGTCGCAGGCCCCGTTCTGCATGTACGGCACGCGCTCGGGCATCCCGTTCGGCGTGCAGCCGCAGCTCGTCGACATGCTCTTCGGCAGCCTCAAGGATCCGCTCGCGGATCTCTTCATGGCGCAGACCGCGGAGAACCTCGCCAAGCGCCTCGGCATCAGCCGCGAGGAGCAGGACCGCTTCGCGCTGCGCAGCCATCAGCTCGGCGCCGCGGCCGTCAAGGAGCGCCGCTTCGCCGAGGAAATCGCGCCGGTCACGATCAAGGGCCGCAAGGGCGATGAGGTCGTCGACACCGACGACCACATCAAGCCCGACACGACCCTCGAGGGCCTCGCCAAGCTGCGCGCGGCCTTCGGCAAGGACGGTACCGTCACCGCCGGCAACGCCAGCGGCATCGTCGATGGCGCCGCGGCCGTCGTGGTCACCACCGAGGAGCGCGCCAAGGCCGATGGCCTCGACGTGTTCGCCGAGATCGTGGGCTGGGCGGTGGTGGGCTGCGACCCGCGCGAGATGGGCATCGGCCCCGTTCCCGCGATTCAGGCCTGCCTCGCGCGCACGGGCGTCCAGCTCGCGCAGCTCGACCGCGTCGAGATCAACGAGGCTTTCTCGGCTCAGTACCTCGCCTGCGAGAAGGAGCTCGGCCTCGACCGCGAGCGCTGCAACGTCAACGGCGGCGCGGTGAGCCTCGGCCACCCGCTCGGCGCCACGGGCACGCGCCTCGTGCTGACCCTGATGTACGAGCTGCGCCGCGCGAACCTGCGCTACGGCATGGCCTCGGCCTGCATCGGCGGCGGGCAGGGCATCGCGATCCTCGTCCGCAACCCGAGGGCCTAGGGAGATGCCGAACCCGGTGATCCACACGCGGGCCGATGGCCGTCGCGTGGTGCGCCTCTCCAAGGGCAAACGCGTCCTCTACATGTTCAAGGACGTCGAGAAGATCCGCGCCCAGCTGCGTGGCGAGCTCGTCGTGCGCATGGGTGAAGTCAACCCCGCCGAGCTGCTCGACGACATCAACACGGACGCGATGACGCCCGCGTGGGTGTGCTTCCGCCACAAGCCGGAGGACATCGCGCTCGACGCCTACGCCGGGCTCATGGACCCCACGAACCAGCGCGTGTTTGGCACGCGCGCGCTGTTCGACGGCGGCTTCGAGGCCATCGTCAGCGGTCAGCGCAAGGGCACCGGCTCGTCGCGCGAGACCGCGCCGCAGGCCGAGAAGTGGTCGGGCATCGGGCTCGTGATCGCGCACTCGTTCGCGCCGATCCACGCGCGCAACAACATCAACCTTGGCCAGCTGATGGGCGACTACGACCAGCTGCGCCGACTCGAGGCGGGGGAGGAGATTCCGCTCGAGGAATTCACCGCCCGCTACGACGCGGTCACGCGCGCGATCCTCGAGGCCGGCGGCCTGTTCGAGTTCGGCGCCAAGTACAAGGCCGGCGAGGTCAAGGTCGCGCCGCCGCGCCACGCGCCGCGCGCGATGACGATGGCCGAGAAGATCATCGCCACGCACTTGGTCGGCGGCGACCGCGCGAGCTGCGTGAAGCCCGGCGACGCCTGCCTCGTCAACGTCGACGGCGGCTACAGCCACGAGTTCACCACCGCGCAGGTGCACTACTTCCTCCAGCAGGAGTACGGCGCGAACTACAAGGTCACCAACCCCGCGAAGTTCGCGGTGTTCGAGGACCACCTCCTGTACGCCACCGGCGTGCCGCGCATGAAGCCCTTCGAGGCGCAGATCGAGACCCTGCGCCGCCTGCAGCGCGAGTTCCAGAAGCACACCGGCGTGCGCGACTACTCCGCGCGCGACGGCGTGAGCCCGGGCATCTGCCACCAGGTCGCGCGCGAGCACTTCGTCGACCCCGGTGACTTCATCCAGGCGACCGACAGCCACACCTGCATGGGCGGCGGCAACAACGCGCTCACGTGGGGCGTCGGCGCGACGGAGTACGCGGGCCTCGCCTACTCGGGCTTCACCTTCGTCAAGGTGCCCGAGTCGATCCGCTTCGAGCTCACGGGCAAGCTCCCGGGCGATTGCACGGCCAAGGACGTGATCCTGCACATCCTCGCCACCTTCGCGGTGCGCGAGGACACGCTCGATCGCGTGATGGAGTTCGGAGGTCCGGGCCTCGCGTCGCTCTCGATGGACGAGCGCGCGACCTTGTGCAACATGGCCACCGAGTGCTCCGCTCGCTCCGGCATCTGCGAGGCCGACGCGCACACCCTCGACTGGCTCGCCGCCCGCCGTCTGTCGATGTCCAAGGCCGACATCGAGGCGCGCTTCGTGTCCGCGGACAAGGGCGCGCATTACGACGGCGGCGTGCACACGATCGACCTCTCGAAGCTGCGCGCGATGGTCGCCAAGCCCTCGGACCCGACCTACGGCGCCAACGTGGCCGAGCTCGGCGACGTGAAGATCGACATCGCCTACGGCGGCTCCTGCACGGCGGGCAAGGAGCACGACATGGACATGTACGCCACCGTCGTGCGCGAGGCGCTCGCCGCCGGTCGCCGCGTGGCGCCGGGAGTGAAGATGTACCTGCAGTTCGGCAGCGAGGGCGTGCGCGACTACGCGCGCTCGAAGGGCTACATGGAGCTCTTCGCCTCCGCCGGCGTCGAGGTCATCAACCCCGGCTGCGGCGCGTGCATCGGCTGCGGTCCGGGCGTGTCGAGCGGGCCTGAGCAGGTCACCGTCAGCGCCATCAACCGCAACTTCACCGGTCGCAGCGGTCCGGGGAAGCTCTACCTCGCCTCGCCGCTGACCGTCGCCGCGAGCGCCATCGAGGGCAAGATCGCCTCGTTCCGCCCCGGCATGTTCCGTACCCCGGCCGCTTCGTCGGCGCGCTAGTCCCCTTCAACTCCCCCGAATCTCGAGCAGTCATGGCCGAACATCAGATCGCAGTCATCGCCGGCGACGGCATCGGTCCCGAAGTCACCCGCGAGGCCCTGAAGGTCGTCGACGCCGCCGCCGAGATCTGGGGCTTCCGCGTGCGCCGTACGGAGTACCCCTTCGGTACCGAGCACTACCTCGCCACCAAGGAGATCTTCCCGGACGCCGCCTTCAGCGAGGTGAAGCAGAAGGACGCGATCTACCTCGGCGCGATCGGCGACCCGCGCGTGCCCGTGGGCCTGATCGAGTACGGCATCATCGCCAAGTGCCGCTTCGACCTCGACCTGTACGTCAACCTGCGTCCGATCAAGCTGTACGACGAGGCGCTCTGCCCGCTCAAGGACAAGAAGCCCGAGCACGTCGACATGGTGATCGTGCGCGAGAACACCGAGGACGCCTACTCGGGCTCGCACGGCTTCACCCACAAGGGACACGACACCGAAGTCGCCGTGCAGACCATGGTCTACACGCGCCACGGCGTCGAGCGCGTGATCCGCTACGGCTTCGAGCTGGCGCGCAAGCGCCCGCGCAAGCAGCTCACGCTGATCGACAAGGCCAACGCGGTGCGCGCGCAGGACCTGTGGACGCGCACCTTCGCCGAGGTCTCCAAGGAGTACCCCGACGTCAAGACCGACCACGCCTACATCGATGCGGCCTGCATGTGGATGGTGAAGAACCCCGAGTGGTTCGACGTCGCGGTGACGACCAACCTGTTCGGCGACATCATCACCGACCTCGGCGCCATGGTGCAGGGCGGCATGGGCATCGCCGCCTCGGGCAACCTGAACCCGGGCAAGGTCTCGCTGTTCGAGCCGATCCACGGCTCGGCCCCGAAGTACGCCGGCAAGAACGTGTCGAGCCCGGTCGCGGCGATCCTCGCGGGCGCGATGATGCTCGACTACCTCGGCGAGAAGCAGGCCTCGGTGGCGATCGAGAGCATCGTGGCCGACCTGCTGCGCTCGCGGCGCCTCAAGGGCGTGCACACCGGCGCCCACAACACCCAGGAAGTGGGCGACATGGTGGTGGCCGAGCTGCGGCAGCGTGCCGCGGCCAAGGTCTGAGCCCAACCGGCCGCAGCGCCGCTTTCTTCCGCTTCTGGGGGCCTCCGGCGTCCGCTGGGGGCCCCCGGTTCGTTGATCCAGAGCCGCGCCGGGCGACCGCTCAAGGCGTCGCTTCCGGCTGACGAAGGTGTTGGAAGCACCCTGCCCGGGTCCTACTCTCTTTCCGTCCAAATCCACGACATGCGGCTACCCCTCTCTTCGCGCTCGCTGAGTTCGCTCGGCGCACTGGCCCTTGTGGGGGCCTGCGGCGGGGGAGGTGGGGGTGGCGCGGGCACGCCGCCGCAGTCGCTCTCCTATCCGGCACTCGCGAGCGTCCCGGAGACCTGCCTCGCGCTGGCCGAGCTCGTGCCCAGCGTCGCGGGTGGTGCTCCGACACGCTTCCGCGTCACCCCCGCGCTGCCCGCGGGGCTCGTGCTCGACTCGGTGACGGGAGTCCTGCGCGGCACGCCGCAGCAGTCCGCGCCCGAGCGCACCTACACGATCAGCGCCTCGAACTCCGCCGGCGAGACGAGCGCGCAGGTCACCTTCGAGGTGCGCGACGTCGCGCTCGCCGGCCTCGACTACGGCGGCGCGACCCTGCCGCTTGCCATTGGTGTTCACGAGCGAATCGCGCCGCAGCTCGCCAGTGGACGGGCCGCGCACTTCGAGATCGTCGCGGGTGCGCTGCCCACTGGAGTGTCACTCGACCCGACGAGCGGCGCGCTCGCGGGGACGCCGGACTCCAGCGCTCTGGCCCAGCCATTCGCGGTGACCGTGCGCGCGCGCGATTGCCGCGACGCATGGGTCGACGTCGCGCTCGCCTTCGACGTGGGCCTCCCGCGGGCGCGCGCGGCGATCGTGCTGAACGACGGCGAGCCGGTCCTGTCGACGTACCTGCCGGTCACGCAGAGCGGTGCTCTCGTCGCGTTCGAGCACGCGCTCGGGGACGACACGGCGGCCAGCGAGGTGGTCGCGAGCCCCGACGGGCGCGTGCTGTTCCTCGCCGAGGGCGATCGGGCCGCACTGCGCTCGTACCTGCGCAGCGCCGAAGGCCGTTGGCTCCCGAGCGCGCATGTCGTCGGCACGGGCACTGCGGCCGCCATCGCGCTCGCGGCGGTCGGCACGCGCGTCTACGCGCTCACGGCCGAGCCGCGCCTGCTCTGCTGGAGCGTCGATCCCTCGAGCGGCGCTCTCTCGCTCGCGGGCGAAGCAACGGACCTGCCCGCGGAGCCGACCGCGCTGGCGCTCGATCCGCAGGGCCGCTTCGCCTTCGTGTCGGGCGCCTTCGACGCGGAGCTGGCCACGCTCGCGCTGCTCGCCCCTGACGGGGCGCCCAGCGCTTCCACGCGCCTGTCCGGCGTCGGCGCGCTCGCCTCGCTCGCGGTCGCCCGCGACGGCGACTACCTGATCGGCGCCGACCTCGTCGGTGGCCTGCGCGTGTTCGCGATTCACCCCCAGAGCGGCGCGCTGTCGCCCGTGTCGGGCTCGCCGCTCGCCACCGGCAGCGGTGCGGGCGCTGTCTGGGCTCACCCCTACGCGGACCTCGTCGTCAGCGCGCGTTCCTTCGAAGGCCTGCTCGACGTGTGCACGCTCGGTGCGAATGGCAGCCTGCTGCCCGTGCCCTCGTCGCCGTTCGCCTGCGAGCGTGCCGCGAGCCGATTGAGCGTCACGCCGGATGGTGCGCGAGTGCACGCGCTGGTCGAGCACTACGGCTGGCTCGCCTACGAACTCGCCGCCGATGGCACGCTCTCGCCCTCCGCGGCGCCGATCTGCGCCCAGCGCGGTGGGGCGCGCTCGATGGCGTTCGTTCCGGGCTCGCGCGCGGACGTGCGCGTCGCGCAGGAACTGTTCGCGGCCGGCGGCGCCCAGCCGCTTGTCTGCACCATCGAGCTCGACGGCACGCTCGTGCCGAAGCCCTCTCCGGAGACCGGTGCCGAGCTCATCACTCGCATCGAGCCTCACCCCTGGATGCCCGTCGCTTATGTCACGCGAGCGGGCCTTCCGAGCGAGGTCGCGGACATCGCCGCGGACGGCACGCTCGTGCCGCGCGCCGCGACGGTGGCCGGTCCGGGCTCGAGTGGCCTGCACGTCGATCCTTCGGGCCGTTTTGCCTACGAGGTGATCGAGGGCGCGGGGGCGAGGCTTCGGGTCTTTGGCGTGCAAGTCGACGGCTCCCTCGTGGCCGGTGGCGAGATGCTGCTTCCCGATGGCCCGCTCGCGCTCGCGTTCCATCCCTCGGGCGAGTTCGTGCACGTGGCCTGCACCGGTGGTTCGTCCCTCGAGACCTATGCGATCGACTGGGCGACGGGAGAGTTGGTGGAGTGGGGGACCACGCTGTTTGGCGCGACCCCGCGCACGCTGGCGATCGACGCGAACGGGACGCTGCTCGCGGTCCTCGACGACGCCGGTTCGAGCGTGCACGTGTTCGCGCTCGACGCGCCCACGGGGCTGCCGTACCTGCTGCCCGGTGGATTCCAGCCGGTCGGAAGCGGAGCGACCACGCTGCTCTTCACGGCCGAGGGCGAGCGCCTCATCGTCGGCGGTGCGCACGGCGCGAGCCTGAGCGCCTTCTCCGTCGATCGCGCCAGCGGCGCTCTCACTGCGGCGGGAGCCATCTCGGGCGCGGTGCCGTTCGCGACCGTGCTCGGCTCCGACGGACGCACGCTGTACGCCGCCCTGCCTGGCGGGGTGGTCGCGCGCATCGATTGCGACACGCTCGCGACCTTGGACTCGACGCCCCTCGGGGCGGACGCGACGGCGCTCTCGCTGCGGCTCAAGCTGCGCTGACGCGCGGGAGCCAGCGCTCCGCGGCGTACGCCAGCGGCGCGACCTGCAGCAGGACGAGCGCCGGCGTCGCGGTGAGGTAGAAGCGTTCCCAGTCGAGCGGCAGCCACGCGATCGTTCCGCTGACGAAGATCACGGCGAAGGCGAGCGTGGCCTGTGCGTGGGAGCAGCCCTTCGCGGCCCGCCACGCGAGCAGCGCGAGCCCGCAGGTCGCGAGCATCGCCCCGGCGTAGCCCAGCACGAAGCCGCCGCCGGCGAAGGTCCGCGCGAACAGCGCGAGACGCTCCGGAAGCGTGCGCGCCACGGCCACGCCCGTGCGCGGCGCGAGCTCGTCCTGAAAGTACGCGAGCAGCTTGTCCCAGCGCGAGAGCATGTCCTGCACGCCGACGAGCGGCTCGCCCCACAGGCGCGGATTGAGTGCGTAGAAGCACGTGACCGTGAGCAGGGCGGCGAGCCCGAGCGCGAGCGTCGCGCGCTTCCACTGCGACGGGTCGCGCCGCACGGCGAGCGCGGCCCAAGCCGCCGTGGCCGCGCACAGCAGGCCCCCGTTGAACTTGCTCGACACGGCGAGGCCGCAGGCGAGCCCGAGCGACGCTCCCCATGCCAGCGTCGCACGCGGTCGACGCAGTGCGACCAGCAGGCCCGCGAGGCAGAAGGGCAGCATGAAGTGGTCGGTGCGCAGGTAGTTCGAGGTCGCCTGCACGAGCGGCGTCGCGAACCACGCGGCGAGAGCGGCGAGCCCGGCGAGCGCGCCGGCGCGTCCCGGAACGAGCTCGCGCGCGCAGAAGAAGAGCAGTACGGCGGAGAGCGCGCTCAGCGCGAGGATCACACGGCGTGCGAGCGGCTCAGCGGGCAGCAGCGCCGCCTGCGCGGCCTTTCCGGCCTGCGGGTCGTCGCGGTGGAAGACTTGGAAGGCGCGCGGCGAGGCCTCCGAGTGGCCGGCGACGACGAGCGCTCCGCCCCAGACGAGCTTGGGCAGGCAGGGGTTCATGTAGCCGAAGGTCGTGCGCTGCACGCCCTGCTTCCACGGGTTCGCGGAGCGCTCCTCCGGCGCGTCGAGCTCGGCTCCCGCAGGCGGTGCGCCGCCGACGAGCTGCTGCCAGTGCAGGATCGAGATCGCGATCCACTCCGGCTCGTCGCTGCCGAGCCGCCCCTCGTGGCGTCGCTCGCGCGTCGCGAAGGCGAGTCCGCAGGCCAGCGCGAGGAGCGCGAGCGCGAGCAGGATCTCGCTGCGGAGCGGGCGTCGTTCGGCCACGGAGATTCGAGAGCCTACGTTCCGGGCGACCCGAGGGCCACGCGCGAGCCCGTGGCCTATACTCCGTCGCGATGCTCCGACCTCGACTCCTCGCCCTGGCCCTGGCGCTCTGCGCGGCGGCCTGCGGCTCGGGGGAACGCCCCAAGAACGTGCTCGTGGTGCTGCTCGACACGACGCGGGCCGATCACCTCTCGTGCTACGGCTACGCGCGCAAGACGACGCCCGTGATCGACCGGCTCGCGGCCGAGGGCGCGCGCTTCGAGGACGTGCGCTCGCAGTCGTCGCTCACGCCCGTGTCGGCGAGCACGCTGCTCACGGGAGCGCTGCCGTACCGCCATGGGGTGCGCAGTCTGTTCGCGGTCGGCGGCGAGACGCTCTCGAAGGACGTCGCCAGCTTGCCGGAGCTGTGGCAGCGCAGTGGCCGTCGCACGGCGGCCTTCGTCAGCGCCAAGCCGATGGGGGCCCAGTACGGACTCGCGCGCGGCTTCGAGACCTACCACGACGACCTCGCCCCGAGCTTCGAGCGGCACGGCATCGAGCGCGCCACCGACGCTCCGCAGCGTCCGGCGGACGACACGACCGAGCTGGTGCTCGGCTGGCTCGACGAGCACGGTCGCGAGCCGTTCGCGCTGCTCGTGCACTACTTCGACGCCCACGACCCGTCGTTCGTGCCGCCGCGCGAGTGGCTCGCGCGCAACGTGTCCTTCCCGCTGCCCGAGAACCTGCGTCGCGCGGGTCCGGAGCAGCGCATCCCAGCGCTCACGGTCCCGCAACATCGCGTCGACCTGTACGACGCCGAGCTGCGCTTCATGGACGAGCAGCTCGGGCGTATCGTCGAGCGGCTGCGCGAACAGGGCACGCTCGACGAGACGCTGGTCGTCGTGCTCGCGGACCATGGCGAGGCCTTTGGCGAGCACGGCTTCTGGACGCACGGGATCCTCTACGAGGAACAGCTGCACGTGCCGTTCGTGCTGCGCGGGCCGGGTATCGAGCCGGGCACGCTGGTGCGCGAGCGCGGCCGCGTCGTCGACGTGCTGCCGACGCTCGCCGAGCTGCTCGAGCTGCCGGCTCCGGCGCAGGCTCTCGACGGCCGCTCGCTCGTGCCCGCGCTGCGAGGTCGGACGAGCGGCGAGCCGCGCGACGTGTACGCGGAGGTGCACCACGCGAGCGAGGACCGACTCAAGCGCGACCGCGAGATGTACGCGCTGCGCAGCGGCGACTGGAAGTACATCCACCGGCCCGCGGCCGGACGCCACGAGCTCTACGACCTCGCGAGCGACCCGGGCGAGCTCGCGAACCTGTACACGCCGTCGCATCCGCGCGCGGTGGGGCTCGCGCTGCGCCTCTCGCGCATGGGCGCGCTGGGCGGCTCGGGCGTCTCGCTCGACGGGCTCTCCGAGGCGCAGCTCGAGGAGCTGCGCGCGCTCGGCTATCTGTGATCCGCGCGGGCGGCGATATGCTCCCAGAATGCCGCTGAAAGACCTCGACACGAAGTCCACGCTCAAGCTCCTCTCGCGCATCATGGAGTTCGAGCTCGCCGGGGTGGTGCGCTACACGCACTACTCGCTGATGGTGACCGGGCCCAATCGCATCCCGATCGTGGCCTTCATGAAGGCGCAGGCTTCGGAATCGCTGCTGCACGCGCAGCAGGCGGGCGAGCTCCTGACTGGCCTTGGCGGGCACCCGACGCTGCAAATCGCGTCGATCGACGAGACCTATCGCCACGCGGTGAAGGACATCCTCGAGGAGAGTGCGGCCCACGAGGCGCGCGCGCTCAAGCTCTACAAGGAGCTGCTCGAGACCGTCGAACACTCGAGCGTCTACCTCGAGGAATTCGCGCGCACGCAGATCGCGGCCGAGGAGATGCACTCGCTCGAGCTGCGCAAGATGATGCGCGACATCGGCGTCGGTGCGGAGCACGGCCACGGGCACCACGAGCACGAGAAGTCGGGCAAGAAGCGCAAGGGCGCGAAGAAGCGCAAGCGCTAGGCGGAAGCGCCGCGCGCGCTACTGGCCGAGCTTCGGCGGCGGGAGCGGGCGCGGGTCGCTGGAAGCCGGGCTCGCACCCTCGACGTAGCCGAGCAGGCGCAGCTCGCGTTCCGTGTCCGCATCGAGCTGGTAGCGCTGCGGCGGGCCGGACGCGCGCTCGCGGAAGGCGAGGTCGACGTCGCGCTGGGCCCGCAGGAGCCCGAGCATGCGCTCCGCGATCCTCGGGTTGTCGGCCGAGACGTCGGCGAGCTCCTGCGGGTCGCTCTCGAGGTCGAACAGCGCCCCGGCTTGCTTCTCCTCGTCCCAGACGAAGCGCCAGCGACCCTCGCGCACGGACCACTGGCGGCCTTCGCGGTCCTTGCGCGAGAGCGAGTGGCTGAAGACGGGCGCGATCGCGAGCTTCTCGCCGCGCAGGGCCGGCACGAGCGTGCGTCCCTGCAGCAGCAGGGCGTTGCGCGGGATGGCGGCGAGATCGAGCACGGTCGGCATCACGTCGACCGAGTTGACGACGTCGTGGACGCGCCGCGGCGCAAATCCCGGCGCGCGCAACATGAGCACGACGCGCAGCGCCTCGTCGTGCAGCGCGTTGCCGTGCCCGACGTAGCCGTGCTCGCCGAAGCCCTCGCCGTGATCGGACACGATCACCACGATCGTGTTCTCCGCGAGGTCGGCGCGCTCGAGGCGCGCAAGCAGGCGCTGCAGCTCGCGATCCGCGTGGCGGATCTCCGCGTCGTAGAGGTCGCGCCAGAACTCCATGATGTCGGCATCCGAGGTGCGGATCCCGAACTCGTTGAGCTTGGCGTAGAGCCCTTCCTGCTCGGGACCGTTGCCCGCGTTGCAGTGCTCCTTGTGCTTGAGGATCAGGCGCACGCCGTCGGCGTCGATCTCGCGCTTCTCCAGCCAGCGGTCGATCACGGCCACGAGCCGGTCGTGCTCTTCCTGCTCGCGATACTCGGGCCGGTAGGCCTGCAGGTCCGCCTCGGGCGGCCGGTAGGGGCCGTGCACCTCGTAGGTGTGGAAGAACAGGAAGAAGGGCTCGTCCTTGAACTCCTCGATCCAGCGCAGGGTGCGCTCGAGGTTGGGGGCGAGGCGGCTGGGGTGGGCGACGTTGGAGGCATGCTCGTCCGGCGTGTCGCCCTCGTTGAGCGGGTAGACGTCGAAGCCTTGGCCGAGGCCGAACTGCTTCTTCGCGTAGCCTCCGTCGGTGAAGGCCGCCGTGGCGTAGCCGCGCGACTTCAGCACTTCGGCGAGCGTCGTCACGCGCTCGCTCATCGCGCCCGGGTCCGGGAAGGTCGAGACGCCGTGCACGCTCGGATAGAGCGACGTCATCACGGAGACGAGCGAGGGCGCAGTCCACGGGGCCGCGGACTGGGCGTTGTCGAACACGACGGACTGCGTGGCCCAGCGATCGAGGTTCGGGCTCGTGCCGCGCGCATGCCCGTAGCAGCCGAGGTGATCGGGCCGCAGCGTGTCGAGCGCGATCACCACCACGTTGGGCGGTCGCTGCGGCTCTCCGCACTGCGCGAGGGCGAGCGCGAGAGCGGCGAGCAGGGCGTGGCGTGCGGCGTGAGCCATGGAGCCGATTCTAGAGGCCACCGCGCGCGGTTCCGGCGGTCGTTTCGCATCTCTTTCATTCCGCGGCGGGGTTGACCCGGCAGCGGGGCGGAGTTCCGATCGCGGACCATGGAACGCCTGCGCCCTTTCCTGCGGCTCTCGCGCGCGCTGGCGGCGACGGCGTGGTGGTACGGGACGTGGTGGCTCGGTCACCTCGCGCTGCTCGCCGCGCCGCGCACGAGCAAGCGCTGGCGGCGCTGGATCATGCGGCGCTGGTGTCGCGCGCTGTGCGCGGCCTTCGCCGTGCGCGTGGAGCTCGTCGGCGCGCCTCCGCCCCCGGCCTCGCTGCTCGTCGCGAACCACCTGAGCTACCTCGACATCCTCGTGCTCGGCGCCCATGTCGACGCCGCGTTCGTGTCCAAGGCCGAGATCGCGCGCTGGCCGCTCATCGGGCGGTTGGCCCGCGACTTCGACACGCTGTTTCTGGTGCGCGAGCGCCGCCGCGACCTGCCGGCCATGAACGCGCAGATCGCGCGCGCGCTAGGACAGGGCATCGGCGTGGTGATCTTCCCCGAGGGCACGAGCCACCGCGGCGACACGGTGCACGAGTTCCGGCCTTCGCTGCTCGCTCCCGCCGCCGAGGACGGGCTCGAGGTCTGGGCCGCCTGCCTTGGCTACCGCACCGCGCAGGGCGATCCTCCGGCCTCGACCCACGTGTGCTGGTGGGGGGACGCGCCGTTTGGGCCCCACGCCCGCGCGCTCGCCCGCCTGCGCCGCATCGAGGCGCGCGTCGAGTTCCTGCCGCGGCCCGAGCGGCACTCCGATCGCAAGGAGCTGGCCCAGCGGCTGCGCGCGGCGGTGCTGGAGCGATTCGAGCCCGTTCCCTGAGGGACGCGGGAGCGGCGGGCTCGCTATCCTCTCTCTCCCGCCATGAGCACGAACCGCGTCGCCGTCGTCGAGAAGGCCCTGGACGACTGGCTGGAATCCGCAGCGCCCGCCGCGGCCCTGCTCGGGCCCGACGAGCCCCTGCGCCCGGGCTCCGGCCTCTCCGCCCGCTCGGCGCTCGAGCTGTTCGAGGACCAAGTGGCCTCGCGCGCCCTCGACGTCGCCGCGCGCGAGCTCAAGAAGTCGAGCCGCAGCTTCTACACGATCTCGAGCGCCGGCCACGAGAACAACGCCGTGCTCGGCGCGCTCTTGCGCGCCACGGACCCCTGCTTCCTGCACTACCGCTCCGGTGGCCTGATGCAGGCGCGCTCGCGCAAGCTCGCGGGCGGCACGCCGGTGTTCGACACGCTGCTCTCGCTGGTCGCCTCGGCCGAGGATCCCGCGAGCGGCGGCCGCCACAAGGTGTGGGGCAGCCGACCGCTGTGGGTCCCGCCGCAGACGAGCACGATCGCCTCGCACCTGCCGAAGGCCGTCGGACTCGCGATCTCGCTCGCCCGTGCCCGGCGCCTCGGCGTCGAGATCGAGCTGCCCAACGACTCGATCGTCTGCTGCACCTTCGGTGACGCCTCGGCGAACCACTGCACGGCGCTCGCGGGCTTCAACTTCGCGCGCTACGCGACGCGGCAGGGCAGCCCGTGCCCAGTGCTGTTCGTGTGCGAGGACAACGGCATCGGCATCTCGGTGCCCACGCCGCGCGACTGGATCCGCGAGAGCTTCGGGGCGGTCGAGCACCTGCGCTACTTCCGCGCGGCGGGCGAGCTCGACGAGGTGCACGACGCAGTGCGCGAGGCGGTCGAGTGGTGTCGCACCACGCGCCGGCCGGCGTTCCTGCACCTCGAGACGACGCGCCTGTGGGGCCACGCGGGCTCGGACGTCGAGACCACGTACCACAACCTGAAGGAGATCGAGGCGCTCGAGGCGCGCGATCCGCTGCTGCGCAACGCGCGGCGGCTGGTCGCAACCGGGGCGGCGACTCCGGCCGCGATGCGCGCGCTCGTGCGCGACACGCGCGAGCGCGTGAACGCGGCGGGGGAGGAAGCGACGCGTCGGCCGCGGCTCGTGACGCGCGAGTCCGTGGTGGCGCCGCTCGCGCGCTGGGACGAGGCCGCGGTGCGTGCGGAGGCGCGCGCGGGCGTCGATCCCGAGCGCCGCAAGGCGCACTTCGGCACGCTGCCGGAAGAGCAAGCGAGCGCCACGAAGAAGACGCTCGCGGCGCACGTCAATTCGACCTTGCACGACGAGTTCCTGCGTCGGCCGGAGGTGCTGCTCTTCGGCGAGGACTCCGGCAAGAAGGGCGGCGTGTACGGCGTCACGGCGGACCTGCAGAAGCGCTTCGGCGTCGCGCGCGCGTTCGACACGCTGCTCGACGAGACGTCGATCCTCGGGCTCGCGCAGGGCGCCGCGCACATCGGGCTCCTGCCGCTGCCGGAGATCCAGTACCTCGCGTACATCCACAACGCGCTCGACCAGCTGCGCGGCGAGGCCTGCTCGCTGCAGTTCTTCTCCAACGGCCAGTTCGCGAACCCGATGGTGGTGCGCGTGCAAGGGCTCGCCTACCAGAAGGGCTTCGGCGGCCACTTCCACAACGACAACTCGATCGGTGCCCTGCGCGACATCCCGGGGCTGATGATCGCGGTGCCGTCGCGCGGCGACGATGCTGCGCGCATGCTGCGCGGCGCGGTTGCGACGGCCAAGGCCTGCCAGCGCGTGGTGCTGTTCCTCGAGCCGATTGCGCTCTATCACGAGCGCGACCTGCACGAGGACGGCGACAACCAGTGGCTGTTCCCGTATCCGCCGCCGGACAGCGCCGTGCTGCTCCCCGGCGACGTCGGCGTGTACCACGAGGACGCGCGCGACCTCCTGATCGTGAGCTACGCCAACGGCCTGCGACTGTCGCTGCGCGCCGCGAAGGTGCTCGCGGAGCAGCACGGCATTCGCGCGCGCGTGCTCGACCTGCGCTGGCTCAGCCCGCTGCCCTTCGAGGCGGTCGCGCGCCACGCGGCGCAGTGCAAGGGCGTGCTCGTCGCCGACGAGTGTCGCGCGACGGGCGGTGGCATCGCCGAGGCCGTGCTCGCGGATCTCGCGGAGCGCGGCGTCGGCGGCAAGCTGCGCTCGGTGCGCGCCGCGGACACGTACGTGCCGCTCGGCTCGGCGACCAGCGTGGTGCTCATGCAGGACAGCGAGATCGTCGAGGCGGCGCGGAGGATGGCATGAAGCGCATCGCGATCCTGTGCCCCGGACGGGGCTCGTACACCGAGAAGACGATGCGCACGCTGCCCGCGGGCCATCCGTGGGTTGCGCGCGCGGACGAGCTGCGTGCCGAGTACGGCCTGCCGACGCTCTCGGAGCTCGATCGGGCTGAGAAGTTCAGCGGAGCGCTCCACCTGCGGCCGGCGAACGTGTCGCTGCTCATCTGGCTCGTCACCATGCTCGACGCTGCATCCGCGATGGAGCAGGACGAATGCGTGGCGGTGGCCGGCAACTCGATGGGCTGGTACACGGCGCTCGCGGTCGGCGGCGCGCTGTCCTTCGACGATGGCTTCCGGCTCGTGCAGGAAATGGCGCTCTTGCAGGAGCGTCACGCCGGCGGTGGGCAGATCCTGTATCCGCTGATCGACGACGAGTGGCGCCGTGACGCGGCCCGCGAGCGCGCCGTGCGCGCCGCGCTGGAGTCCTCCCATGGCCATGCGCTGCCCTCGATCGACCTCGGCGGCTTCGCCGTGCTCGCCGGTACCGAGGAGGGCATCAAGCACCTGCTCGCGACCCTGCCACAGGTGAAGCTCGGCGCGAACACCTATCCGTTCCGGCTGATGCAGCACGGCGCCTATCACACGCCGTTCGTTCAGCCCGTGAGCGACGCCGCGCTCGAGACGCTCGCGCGCCTGCGCTTCTGCGCGCCTCGCACAACCTTGGTCGACGGCCGCGGCGTGCGCTTCACGCCGTGGAGCACGGACGTGTCCGAGCTCGTGCGCTACACGCTCACCACGCAGGTCACCGATCCCTACGACTTCACGAAGTCGGTGCGCGTCGCGCTGCGGGAGCACGCGCCGGACGAGCTCGTGCTGCCCGGTCCGGGCAACACGCTCGGCGGCATCTGCGGCCAGATCCTGTGCCACGAGGGCTGGCGCGGCATGGCCTGCAAGGCGGACTTCGAGCGCGAGCAGGCGGGCGAGCGCCCGCTCGTGCGCTCGATGCGCCGCTGAAAAATCCGGCGCACGGTCCGTAACCTCGGCGCCTCGCCGCTTCAGTCACTCCTCACCATGAAGTACCTGCTTTCGCTGTCCTTGGCTCTGCTCGCGCCCGCCTGCGTCATCGTCGTCGGCCCGGCCGATTGCAGCGGTTCCCTGTCGGTGGCCGGCGACGGAACTGGCCCGCGCGTGGAGGGTTCCGGCGTGGCCGGTTCCCAGGCGAAGGATGTATCCGAGTTTCGTGCCGTGCGACTCGAGGGCAGCTTCGACGTGCGCGCGACGGTGGGGGAGGCGCGCTCCGTGGTGGTCGAGGGCGACGACAACTTGCTCGAGCACGTCCGTGCGCGCGTCGAGGACGGGGTGCTCGTGCTCGACTTCGCACCGGGCCGTTACCGCACGCACCTTCCCATGAAGGTCGCCGTCACCAGCCCGACCCTGACGGCGTTCGAGATGGATGGCGCCGGGGATGTGGAGCTGGTCGGCATGCGTGGCGAGCGCTTCGGCCTCTCGATTCGCGGGGCCGGCGATGTCACCGCCAGCGGAACCGTGGAGGCGCTCGACGTGGCGATCTCGGGAGCGGGAGACGCGAACCTCCTCGCCCTCGATTCGAAGCGCGCCAGCGTCTCGATCTCGGGCGCCGGCGACGTCTCGCTCTCGGTGAGCGAGCGCCTCGATGCCTCGGTCAGCGGCGCCGGGGAAGTCCGCTACCGAGGCTCGCCGAAGCTGTCGAAGAGCGTCTCCGGAGCGGGCTCCGTCCAGCGCGTCGACTGAGCGGCTGCGGGCGGCGGCTTTCGGATAGGATGCCGCCGGTGGAAAACCACAAGCGCTTCAGCGTCGTGCGCGATCCCGTGCACGGCGACGTCTACCTGACGCACGAGGAACTCGGGCTGCTCGACACGCGCGAGATGCAGCGGCTGCGCGGCATCAAGCAGCTCGGCTCCGCCGACCTCGTCTACCCCGGCGCGCGCCACAGCCGCTTCGAGCACTCGATCGGCACGGTGCACCTGTCGCAGGCGATCATCGACGCCACGAGCCGCGCCGCCGCGGACAATCCGCGCGAGCAACTCAAGGTCGGTCCCGAGGAGGCGCGCGTGATCCGCATCGCCGCGCTGGTGCACGACATCACGCACATCCCGTACGGCCACCACGTCGAGGATCAGGCGGGACTGATGCACCGCCACGACTCCCCGTACCGCTTCGAGCGCATGCTGGGGGCCCAGACGGAGATCGGGCAGAAGCTCGCGGCACTCGGGCTCGCGCGCGACGTGCTCGCGGTGCTCTCCCCCGCGGGCCAGGGCGGCGAGCGCGTGCCGGCCTACTGGCGTCAGATCAACTCCGATACGATCTGCTCGGACATCCTCGACTACCTGCAGCGCGACGCGTACTTCACGGGCCTCAAGATCGGCATCGATCCGCGCCTCGTGTCGCACTTCAAGGTCGATCGCGCGAGCGGCAATCTGTTCATCGATCTCGCCAAGCACAACCTGCTGCGCGAGGACATCCTGAGCGAGATCGTGCGCATGCTCGAGGCGCGCTACTACTTCTCGGAGCGCGTCTACTACCACCACGCGAAGGTGGCCGCGGGTGCGCTGCTCGCGCGCGCGGTCGAGCTGTGCCTGCGCGAGAAGCTGCTCGCGGAAGACGACTTCTACATGACGACGGACGACTCGCTGCTCGACCTGCTCGAGCGTGCCGGGGATCGTGCGCGCCCCGCGACCGGGCGTCGCATTCGTTCGCTCGTGCAGCGCTACCGCGACCGGCGCCTGCCCAAGCGCGCCTGCGTGTTCCCGCGGCAGCAGAACGAGGGCGCACAGGCCGAGCTCGTGTCGAAGTACTTCGCGCTCGAGGGGCACGCCGCGCGCACGGCCGTCGAAGAGCGCGTGCAGGATCTCGTGCGCTTCGCGACGGGCCGCGACATCGAGATCATGGTCGTGTGCCCCGCGCGCCGCATGCAGCTCAAGGAAGCCGCCACGCACGTGCGCTGGCCGGGAGACGACGAGCTGCGCCCGCTGTCGGAGCACTCCGCGAAGGTTCCGCGGCTCGCGGACCTCGAACGCTCGTACCGCGACCTGTGGAAGTTCTACGTGTTCGCGGCCACGGACGAGCCCGAGCTGCTGGCCAAGGTGGGGGAGATCGCGGCGGGTGAGTTCCCGCAGGCGCGCAACCTCTACACGGCCGGCCGCGGCGGCTGATCGCGGTCGCTCGGAAGAAAGTTGCATTTGCTCAAGGACGCTTCGGTGCGCCCCCGATGAGACGCTCGGGAGAAGCACATGAAGAAGTCCACTACCGTGCGCGCCGCACTCGGCGTGCTGTCCTTGGGATCGATCCTCTGCGCCACGAACTCCGGGCCGTTCGCGCAGCCAGCCCCTGTCGCCCGCGAGCCCTACCGCCTCGACGCCTCGCTGTCGCCCGACGGCCGATGGGTGGCGGTGAGCGGCTCGCGCGGCTGGTCGGATGAGGCGCGCTGCTGGATCGTGCCGGTCGAGAACGGCGTGCCGCTCGAGATCGAGGACGCGCAGCCCCACGGCGCGCAGACGCTCACCTGGGACGCGAGCGGCAACGCGCGCGTCGAGGTCGTGAACCGCGAGCTCGGCGTGCCCGAGATGCGCTGGATCAACCCCGCGACCGGCGAGACGGTGCGTCTCACGCGCGATCGCGACGCGATGCGCGAGGAGCTGCGCGCATCGACGACGGAGTGGGGCACCGTGCACGAGCGCCATGTGCCGGACGGTCGCACCCTGCGCATCGTGCGCTGGACGTCGGAAGGCTCGCACGTCGACCTCGAGTCGATCGGCGACTCGCGCATCACGCTCTCGCCGCAGCCCGGCGCCGGCTTCTTCACGTCCACGCGCGGCGGGGCCACGTACCTGACGCGCTTCGACATGACGAACGGCACCCAGCGCGACATCGTGCAGAGCGGCTCGCTCGACCTCGAGTGGCGCGCGTCCTCCGACGGTCGCAAGCTGCTCGTCAGCGAGGGCGGTCTCGAGCACCGCGTGCGCATCCTCGACGCGCAGTCGGGCACGCTGCTCGACGGTCCGTGGGTCACCACCGAGCCGCGCTGGATCGAGGGTTGCGACGGTCGCTACTTCGCGGGCGTTCGGGGCGGGCAGCGCGTGCTGTTCGACCTGCTGCGCGATCGCGAGGTCTCGATGGGCCGCGACGAGGGGCCTTGGCCCGAGGTCACGGCGACCGAGGACGGCCGCTTCCTCGTCGAGAACGACCGCGAGGTCGCGCTGTACAGCGCCGACTTCCGGCGCGAGCGCTGCGTGTTCTACGCGCCGGTCGAGCCGGCCGTCGCGGCGCGCTGACGACTACGACCGGTGCGCTGCGGCGAGGGCCGCGGCGCGCCGGGGGTGGCGCTCGAGGAAGCGCTTCAGGCGCTCGGCCGCGAGCTGGATGCGCTCGAGCGAGAGCGCGTAGGACAGGCGCACGTGCGTGTCGACGCCGAAGGCGGTGCCCGGAACGAGCGCGAGGTCGACCTGCTCGAGCACGTCCTCGCAGAAGCCGCGCGTGCCGCGCTCGTCGAGGTAGGCGCGCACGTCGGGGAAGGCGTAGAACGCTCCGCGCGGCCACGGCACCGAGAGGCCCATGGCGCGCAGCGCTTCGATCAGCCAGCGTCGGCGGCGATCGAACTCGCCGCACATGTGCGCGATCTCCGTCGGCTCGGGACCCGAGAGCGCGGCCAAGTAGCCTTCCTGGCTGATCGTGTTCGGCGCGCCCGTGAGGTGCGAGTGCAGCCGCTCGATGCCGGAGATCACCTCGCGCGGCCCCGCGGCGAAGCCGATGCGGTAGCCGGTCATGGCAAGCGACTTGGAGGCGCCGTCGAGCACGATCGTGCGCGCGCGCAGGGCGGGGCTCAAGGTCGCCGGGCTCAGGTTCGGCTCGCCCTCGTACACGAGGCGGCGGTAGATCTCGTCCGAGAGGATCCACAGGCCGCGGCGCTCGCAGAGCTCGGCCAGACGCCGGACCTCGTCGTGGGTCCAGACGTAGCCGGTCGGGTTGCTCGGGCTGTTGAAGAGCACGGCCTTCGTGCGCGGCGTGATCGCGCGCTCGATGGCCTCGAAGTCGGGCCCGCAGTCGGCGCGCGACGGCACGTTGACCGGCACGCCGCCGGCGATGCGCACGATCTCGACGTAGCTGACCCACGCGGGCAGGAACAGCAGCACTTCGTCGCCCGGATCGACGAGCGCGAGCACGGCGCCCGAGAGCGCGTGCTTCGTGCTGTGGCAGACCGTGACTTCCTCGACGGCGTAGGGCGCGATGCCGCGCACCGTGGCCGCGTTCTCGCCGATCGCCTTGCGCAGCGCGCGCGTGCCGGCCGCCGGGGTGTACTTCACGTCGCCCGACAGCACCTTGCGCGAGGCCGCCTGCTGGACCACGGCCGGGGCGGGGAAGTCCGGCTCGCCGACGGACATGTTGACGATGTCGCGGCCCGACTCCGCGAGCGCCTTGGCGCGGGCATCGAGGGCCAGCGTCACCGAGAGCGAGATCGACTGGGCGCGGCGGGAGAGGGACATTGGCGTGCGGGGGACGCGGCCAGCTGGGGCCGATCGAGCTAGCGTCGGGCATCGTCCCGCCGAGGTCAAGGCGGGGCCATCGTCGCAGGCGGGAAGGCGCGGCCGCTTGGGGCGTCGAAACTGGAGGGCGCAGGCGCGGCGTGTCGAGACAAGTGCGCCCACGGACCCGGACCAAGCTGGACTCTCGCGCGCACCCCCGTCACGCTCTGACCGCACATTCGCCATGACCCGCCGCCTCCTGCGCTACGCCGTCGTCTTCCTGCTCGTGCTCCTGTTCGCGGGCTATTTCGCCTTCTCGACCTTCGTGTTCAGTCCGACCGAGTCGGACTACGACGCGGACGTCTCGACCCTCGTGCCGCGCGGGATCGACTTCTTCGCCGCCAAGTCGAACCTCGCCGAGGACTTCGAGCGCGTGCCGCGGCTCGCGGTGCAGGCCGAGCTCGAGCGCACCGCCGGCTGGCGCGCGTGGCTCGAGTCGCCCGAGCGCGCCGAGCTCGAGGCCCGGCACCAGATCGAGGCGCAGCTCGACCGGCTCAAGGCCGAGATCGACGCACTCGGGGTCGATCCGCTCGACGTGCTCGGCGGAGAGGAACTCGCGATCGCGGGCTACTTCAAGGGCCTGACGCTCGAGCAGGCCGACTGGGCCGTCTACGGCCGCGCTTCGTGGATGGGCAAGCTGGCCGTGGCGGCGCTCGAGCATCCGAGTCTCGTGGGCCTCGACCAGCGCGGGCTGGTGGTGAAACCCGAAGAGGGCTTCGTGACGCTCTCGGGCGCTGGTTTGGCTCGCCCGCTGCACGTGGGGCGCATCCAGGATGTGGTGATCGTCGGCACGTCGCGCGAGCTCGTCGAGAAGGCGAGCGACCTGCGTGCGCGCGGCGGTCAGGAGAGCTTCGGACTGAGCGCCACCTACAACGACGAGATCGCGCAGGCCCGGCGCACGAGCGGTGGCCACGACCTCGAGCTCTACGTCGACTGGCGCACCGCCATCGAGAAGCTGCAGCTCTCGCTGCGCCGCCCGGACCCGGGCTCGGACCAGCCTTGGGAGGCGCTGCTCGGGCGCATGTTCCAGCTCGCCAGCGTGCGCACGATCGCAGGCACGGTCGGCTTCGACCAGGGTCTGGTCGTCGACCTGCACGGCGAGCTCTCGAGCGAGACCATGACGCCCTTCCAGAAGGCGCTGTATCGCCAGCGCGGGCGCGAGTCGAAGACCATCGTGGACGAGCTGGCGCGCATCGCCCGCCCCGACACGCAGCTGCTCGCGCACCTCGAGGTCGAGCTCGGCGAGTTCCTGACCGAGCTGTACACCTCGCTCGAGCCGGCCCAGCGCCAGCTGATCGACGAGACCCTGCGCAGCACGGGCCAGTACAACAGCGCCGCGGCTGCCATCAAGGAGTTCAACACGCTCTTCAAGGGCCGCCTCGGCCTGATCGTGCGGCCGAACGACTTCCCGGTGAACGCCGAGAAGGACCCGCCGCACAACGACGTGCCCGTGCCGGCCTTCGCGCTGGTCCTGTGGACCGAGGGCTCCGAGCGCGCGCACAAGCGGCTGCTCGAGCTGCAGAAGCTCGTCAACGACAACCAAGGCCGCTTCGGGCTGCAGGGCCGCAACGGTGGCCGCGGCGTGTTCATCAACAACCTGTCCGGCGGCTTCGAGGCCTGGGAGTTCTGGTCGCCGTTCATCGATGGCACCGGCCACATCGCCGTGGCGCGCAACGCCGAGCTGTACTTCATCTCCAACTCGTTCCAGCTCGTCAGCGACCTGCTCAACCGCTCGAACCCGCTGCTCGACGTCGAGCGGCTCTCCGATCGCCCCGAGTTCAACCAGCTGGTCAGCGAGGCCCTGCCGGCCTCCAACCTGTTCCTGTGGCTGAACCCGCGCACGTTCTCCAAGACCCTGCGCGCCTTCGCCGAACGCAGCGCCCTCGACGAGGCCAAGGCCCGCATCGACTGGGACCTCGAGCGCGCCCGCGAGGAAGACCGCGTGCTGCGCGAGCAGTTCCCGGGCAAGCGCCGCAACCAGCTCGATTCCGAGACCCAGCGCCAGCTGAACGAGATCGTGGGCCCCTTGCTCGCCCTGCGCGAGCGCGAGCTCTTGCGCGAGCAGGTCCCGGCCCTCAAGGCGAGCTTCGACCGCCAGATCACCTACTTCGAGACCTGCTCGGTCGCGCTGCTGACCCTCGCGCTCGACCCCAAGTCCTTCGACTTGACCCTGACCGCCGTCACGCCCCTCGACCCCGCCTCCGACTGAGCCCCGTTCGCCCGCCGGGGCTCCGGCCCCGCCCCGCGGAGGTCCACGCGTGGTGGTTCGCGGCAAGGCAGCCAGCGGCGACGCTTCGTAGGCCGTCCCGCGCGTAGGGGAGGTGGTGCCCTCGAGTGGATTCGAACCGGTAAGCCCCGTGCGACGGCCGCGGGAGCGGCCGTCGATGCAACGACGCCTTGGCGTCGTTGCAAGGGGACCCCCGAGCAGGCTCCGCCTGCGGAGGTCCACGCGTGGTGGTTCGCGGCAAGGCAGCCAGCGGCGACGCTTCGTAGGCCATCCCGCGCGTAGGGGAGGTGGTGCCCTCGAGTGGATTCGAACCACCACGGTGTTACCCGCCAGCACCTCAAGCTGGTGCGTCTGCCAATTCCGCCACGAGGGCACCTTGGATCGCGTCAGTCGGGGCGGCGCAGGGCTCTGGGCAGTTGCGGGTCCTGTCCCTGCGCGCCGTCTCGGGCGAAACCCGAGGGGCGGGGAGCATAGCAGCGCGCGCAGGCGGATCAAGAGGTCGTCGCTACGTCTCTCGACGGCTTGGATGGGGGCGCCGTGGGAGCTAGGGTCTGCGGTTCGCGTCGGGGCGCGCTCGCGCGTGCTCCTCCTACCCCTGTCCCGCCTCCCCCAAGGAACCTCGAACGTCCCGTGAGCGCACCCAAGGGCAATGTCCTGATCGGCCAGTCGGGTGGTCCCACCCATGTCATCAACCAGAGCCTCGTCGGGGTCGTGGAAGCGGCTCGGGCGAGTGGGTCGGTCCACAACGTCTGGGGCACCCTGCACGGCTTCAAGGGGGTGCTCGATGAGCAGTTCGTCGACCTAGGGGCCGAGCGGCCCGACGTGCTCGAGGCCGTGGCCCAGACCCCGGGTGCGGCGCTGCGCTCGGTGCGCAAGAAGCCGACCCGCGAGGAGTGCGAGCGCGCCCTGTCGGTGCTGCGCCGCTACGACGTGCGCTACTTCTTCTACATCGGCGGCAACGACTCCGCCGAGACCGCGCACATCCTCTCCACGATCGCCCAGGACGTCGGCTACGAGCTGTTCGTCTACCACGTGCCGAAGACGATCGACAACGACCTGCGCGGCACGGACCACTGCCCCGGCTACGCTTCGGCCGCGCGCTACGTGGCCTCCTGCTTCCTCGGCGACAACGTCGACGTGCGCAGCCTGCCGGGCATCAAGATCAACGTGGTGATGGGCCGCAACGCCGGCTGGCTGACGGCGGCCAGCGTGCTCGCGCGCACCCACCTCGACGACGGTCCGCACCTCGTCTACGTGCCCGAAACCGCCTTCGATCCGCAGGAATTCGTGGCCGCGGTGGACTCGGTGTACAAGCGCCTCGGTCGCTGCATCGTGGCGGTCTCCGAGGGCATCCACGACGCCCAGGGCCGCCTGTTCGCGGACTCCAAGGAGGTCGACTCCCACGGCAACGTGCAGCTGTCGGGCTCGGGCGCGCTCGGCGACAAGCTCGCGGCCCTGCTCAAGAGCCAGCTGGGCGAGAAGCTGCGCGTGCGGGCCGACACGTTCGGCTACGCGCAGCGCTCGTACTTCGGCGCGGCCTCGCCGGTCGACGCCGCGGAGGCGCGCGAGGTCGGCCGGGTCGCGGCCCGGGTGGCGCTCGCGGGCGATGCCCCGAGCGGCACGATCTCGATCGTGCGCGAGTCGGATGCGCCGTATCGCGCCGGCTTCCGCCGCAGCGAGCTCTCCCTCGTGGCGCGCGAGACCCGGCCGATGGAAGCGGCCTTCCTCGCCGGTCCCCACGACGTGGCCCTGCCGTTCCTCGACTACCTGCGGCCGCTGGTGGGGGATCTGCCCCGGGCGGCGCGCCTCTCGGACCTGCCTGTCGCGCGGCGTTGAATCCGGCGCGGCGCTCCACGCCGAACCCTCCTTCGAAGCCCCCTCTACCTGAGCCTCCCCTTGAGCGACCGCACCATCGAAGTTCCGGACCCCGATCCGGCCCAGCCCGCGCCCGAGGCGCCCCAGTCGCCCTACAAGAACCTGCTCGTCCCGCTGGTGGTCGTGCCGTTCATGGTGGTGGGCGTCCTGGTGCTCGTGTTCGTGTTCTTCGGCGCCGTGGCGGGGGAGGAGACCTCGATCGAGGAGAACCTGCGCCGCGTCGTCGACGGCGGGCTCAACGAGCGCAAGCAGGCGGCCATGAGCCTCGTCTCGCAGGCCCTCGAGAACCAGCGCGCGCGCGCCGCGGGCACGCCGGAACCGTGGCCGGTGGGGCCGGAGTTCGTCGACCGCCTCGGCCGGGCGTGGGAGGATGTCTCCAAGGACGCCGAGCCGACCGCCCGGCGCCTCGCGATCGCCCAGCTCTCGGCGCTCTATGGGGATCCATCTGCTCTGGATCGACTGTCGATCTTCCTTGAAGCGACCAACGAGCAGGATCCCGATGGCCAGCTGCGCGTGTCGGCCCTGATGGGCCTCTCGTGGCTCGCGGATGAGCGCGCGGCCGCCAAGATCATTCCGCTGCTCGACTCCCAGGAGTCCTTCCTGCGGCAGACGGCGGCGGCGGTGCTGCAGAACATCCCCGGTGAGCCCACCAAGGAGGCTCTCGCCCGGCTGCTCGTGGATCCGGCCCTCGAGCTGCGCGGACAGGCCGCGATCTCGCTCTCGCACTTGGGCGACCCGCGCGGCGCGGCCGTGCTGCGCGAGCTCGTCGATCCGGCGAGCTACAGCGTGGTCCAGAGCGCGGAGCCCGCCAAGTTCGCCTCGCCGCGGCTGGTGGAGTCGACCCGGCTGCACGCGGTGGCCGCCCTCGGGCGGTTGAATCGGTCGGAAGACCGGTCGCTGCTCGAGGCCGTGGCCAAGGACGATTCGAGCCCGCAGGTGCGCGAAGCGGCGATGCGGGCGTTGCAGTCGCCCTGAGCCTTTTTCGGGGCCCCGGAAGGCGTCTTGCGGGCGCGAATCCGGGGCCCGCGGGGCTTGCGCGGAGGCCCCGATTTCCCCATTCTCTCGGTCCCTCCGTCCGCAGCGATTCTGGTCCGGACCGACGCTCCCTCCCGGGACCCCGGTCACCCCTCCGAGTCGACGCGGTCACCCCCGAGCCCTCGCGCAACCTCGATCCCCTCCGATCCCCGTGGCCGACGAGAAGCCCCAGACTCCCGCTGACCCTTCCCTCCAGCCGCCGCCCCTGCGCACCGCTCCGCTGCGCGGCGACGTGTCCCGCCGCGGCCTGTTCTCGGCCCTCGGGCTGGGCTGGGCCGCGTTCGCTGCCGCCGGCGCCGCCGGTGGTGGCGCAATGCTGCGCTTCCTGATGCCGAACGTGCTCTACGAGCCGCCGCAGGAGTTCAAGGCCGGCTACCCGACCGAGTTCGCGGTGGGCGCCGTCGACGAGCGCTTCAAGGCCGCCTACGGCGTGTGGATCGTGCGCGAGCCCACGGGCTTCTACGCGCTCTCCACCGTCTGCACGCACCTTGGCTGCACGCCGAACTGGCTGCAGGCCGACGAGAAGTTCAAGTGCCCGTGCCACGGCTCGGGCTTCGTGCGCACCGGCGTCAACGTCGAGGGCCCGGCCCCGCGTCCGCTCGAGCGCTACAAGATCGCGCTGGCCGAGGACGGCCAGATCCTGATCGACAAGAACACCAAGTTCCAGGAAGAGAAGGGCCAGTGGTCGCTCGACGGCGCCTACCTGCCCTACGCCTGATGGGCTGACCCCCGCCCCGTCCCGCACCGGCCTTTCGCTCCTCCTCCATGACCAAGCTCTTCAACTACATCCGCGAGTCGCAGATCTGGAAGTCGGTCTTCCGGCACGGCTATCCGGACACGCCGCGCAACCGCACGCTCGCGGTGCTCTCGAACGTCTTCCTGCACCTGCACCCGGTCAAGGTGCGGCGCAGCGGCATCCGCCTCAGCTACACGTGGTGCATGGGAGGACTGACGTTCTTCCTGTTCCTGATCCTGACGCTGACCGGCCTGCTCTTGATGTTCTACTACCGCCCGACGGCGGATAAGGCCTACGAGGACATCTTCGCCCTGCGCGAGCACGTGCCGATCGGCGTGATGCGCGAGATGCACCGCTGGGGCGCGCACCTGATGGTGATCAGCGTGTGGCTGCACATGTACCGCGTCTTCTTGACCGGCTCCTACAAGCCGCCGCGCGAGTTCAACTGGAACGTCGGCGTGATCCTGCTCGTGCTGACGCTGCTCCTGTCGTTCACCGGCTACCTGCTCCCGTGGGACCAGCTCGCCGTGTGGGCCATCACCGTCGGCACGAACATGGCCCGCGCCACGCCGTTCCTCGGCCACGAAGGCCCGGGTGCCGCGCTGGTCAGCTTCGGCGGCATCGACTTCATCCACGCGGGTGACGACGTGCGCTTCGGCCTGCTCGCCGGCCGCTTCGTCGGCGAAGGCGCGCTGCTGCGCTTCTACGTGCTGCACTGCGTGGGCTTCCCGCTGATCGCGGCCACGCTGATGGCGGTGCACTTCTGGCGCGTCCGCAAGGACGGCGGCATCTCGGGTCCCCTCTAAGGAAGCCAAGCGATGCACCTCGCTCTTGCGACTCTGCTGGGTGGCGGCGGCGCGCCCGTCAACGACGGGCCGATCGCGGCCGGCATCAAGAACTTCTCGAACTGGCTCACCGAGCCGACGCGCTACAGCGTGGCGAGCATCCTGGCCGTGGTCGGGATCCTCTACTTCCGCAAGTTCTTCTCGCAGGTGTGGGTGGTCACGGCGTTCTTCGCGCTGTCGACCGCCTACTTCGTGTTCGCGTTCCAGGACCCGAACTTCAACGCGATCATCACGAAGCCGGACAACGTGCCGATCGTGATCCTGTTCGTGACGGTGATCTTCTTCTCATGGCTCTCGCTGCGCCGCGCCGTCATCAACGACGAACGCACCAAGCGCGGCGAGCCGACGCTCGAAGGCGAGCTCGCCAAGCAGAAGGTCTTCACGTGGCCGGACCTCGTCTACTCGGAGCTCATCTGCCTGATCCTGTTCACGGCGGGCATGCTCGTGTGGTCGATCCTGATCACGGCCCCGATCGAAGAGCCGGCGGCGACGGCCCGCACGCCCAACCCGTCCAAGGCGCCGTGGTACTTCCTCGGCCTGCAAGAGCTGCTGGTCTACTTTGACCCCTGGCTCGCCGGCGTGGTCCTGCCGAGCTTCATCGTGGTCGGCCTGTGCGCCATCCCGTACCTCGACCTCAACCCCAAGGGCAACGGCTACTACACCTTCGAGGAGCGCCCGTTCGCGATCGCGTTCTTCTGGGTGGGCTTCCTGCTCTTCTGGGTGTCGTTCGTGATCCTCGGAACCTTCCTCCGCGGGCCGAACTGGTCGTTCTTCGGGCCCTTCGAGTTCTGGGACCTCCACAAACTCGAGCCGATGGTCAACGTCGACCTCTCGACTTACTTCTGGGTTGAGCTACTCGACAAGCCGAGGCCGGACAACCCGTTCGTGCGCGAGGCCCCGGGCATCGTGGCACTGATCGGCTACTTCCTGGTCCTGCCTCCGCTGCTCGGCAAGACCGTGATGAAGAAGATGGTCGAGGAAATGGGCATGGTGCGCTTCAACGTCTTCATGCACCTGTTCCTGTGGTTCGCGCTGATCCCCGTGAAGATGGGCCTGCGCTGGACCGTGAACCTGAAGTACTTCATCGGCATGCCCGAGTACTTCTTCAACGTCTGAACCGACAGCGCGCCGTTCCGAACCTCACGCACCTCCCCGCACCTCTCGGACTACCCCCATGGCGGATCGTGGCGATACCCACTACAGCGTCTCTTCGCTGAACAAGTGGTTCCTCCTCTCCAGCGTGGCCATCCTGCTCTCGCTCGTGTGGATGATGGTCGACGACTGGGAACGGCCGTGGAAGCACTACCAGCGTGACTTCCGCGAGATCGAGATCAGCAAGGCGCGCGCCAAGGAGCAGGAGCTCACGGCGGCCGGCGCGGCGGCGCGCGAGGCGGAGCTCGCGATCAAGGTCAAGGAGGCCGAGCAGCGCGTCGTGGCCAACGAGGCCAAGATCGCCGAGGTCACCGAGCGCCTGCGGCTCGCGAGGGGCGAGCTGTGGAACGCGATCGAGATCGCGAAGAAGAAGAAGAGCGCCTACAACTGGGACCGCTACATCCTCGAGGAGAAGCGCCTGGACGAGGGCAACCCGGCCCTCGATCAGGAGAAGCTCGACGAAGTCGAGCTCGCCATGAACGAGGCGATGGGCGTCCAGCAGCAGCTCGAGGCCAAGAAGCTCGCGATCGACATCGAGCTCTCGGACCTCACCCGCGAGCGTGACAGCGCCCAGAAGGCCCTCTCCGTGGGCTCGCGCGACCTCGAGCAGGTGCGCAAGCGCCTCGTGCAGCTCGACCGCACGGCCATGAGCGCGCCCGAGAAGGTCGCCGACGTGATCCGCGACGCCCCGGGCCTCGACTTCGTGAAGCCGAACCTGAAGGTGAACAAGGTCGTGCTCGACAAGCTCACCTTCGAGCTCAACTTCACCAAGAAGAAGCGCATCGACATGTGCCACACCTGCCACCTCGGCGCGGATCGCGCCGGGTTCGAGGGTGAGGCCCAGCCCTACACGACGCACCCGCGCCTCGACCTCTACGTGAGCTCGAAGTCGCCGCACCCGCTCAACGAGTTCGGCTGCACCATCTGCCACCGCGGCTCGGGCGAGGCGCTCGACTTCGTGCGCGCCGACCACCGCCCGACGGACACGGGCGAGCAGGCGGCCTGGGCCGACGAGTACCACTGGCACAAGCAGCACCACTGGGACTACCCGATGCTCGCCAGCGAGTACACGGAAGCCTCCTGCGTGCAGTGCCACAAGAGCTCCATGGAGCTGATCTCCAAGGACGCGCCGACGGTCTCGAAGGGCTACCAGCTCGTCGAGCGCTACGGCTGCTACAGCTGCCACAAGATCGACTGGTTCCCGACCAAGCGCCGTCCGGGCCCGAACCTGCGCAACCTGCAGGCCAAGCTCACGCCGGAGTTCGTCACGGGCTGGATCACGGATCCCAAGGCCTTCCGTCCCACCACGTGGATGCCGCAGTTCTTCCACATCGAGGGCGGCAACTACTCGCCCGGCGACACGATCGTGAAGTCGGAGTACGGCCAGGGCCGCAACATCGAAGGTCGCGAGTGGGACAGCGCCGCGATCGCCGCGATCACGGCCTACCTCGTCGACCGCGCGCCGCTCGAGCCGCTCCCGGCGATGCCCGTCGAGGGCGATGCCCACCGCGGTCGCGAGACGATGCGCCTCTCGGGCTGCTTCGCCTGCCACAACCTCGCCCCCTACGGTGAGGAGCCCACGGCAGCGGACCTCGCCCTCGCCAACACCGGCGAGAACGAGCACGGTCCGAACCTGCGCGGCGTCGCCACGAAGGTCACCAAGGACTGGCTCTACAACTGGCTCAAGGACCCGACCAAGTACTGGGAAGACACGCGCATGCCGAACCTGCGCCTGTCGGACCAGGAAGCGGCCGACATCACCGCGTACATCATGGAGGACCCCGATGGGTACTTCCGCGACGTGCCGGAGGGCTGGAACCCCAAGCTCGTCGACATGGCCGAGTCGACGATGCGCGAGGTGCTCGCCGAGCAGGCGCGCTGGTTCTTCGCTCGCGACGGTCGCGCGGCGGTCGAGGAGCGCCTGAAGCAGGGCGAGTGGGCCGATCTGTCGAAGCTCAAGGTCGCCGTGGGCGAGAAGCTCGTCGGCAACTACGGCTGCTTCAGCTGCCACGAGATCTCGGGCACGCTGGACTGGATGCCGATCGGCGCCGAGCTCTCCAACTGGGGCTCGAAGACCGTCGACAAGCTCGACTTCGGCTTCGTCAAGCTCGACCCGAACTACCGCGAGGGCTGGCTGATGCAGAAGCTGCACGCCCCGCGCTCGTTCGACCAGCAGAAGATCAAGAACCCCAGCGAGAAGCTGCGCATGCCCTACTTCGGCTTCACCGCCGAGGAAGAGCAAGCGATCACGACCTTCATCATCGGCCTCGTCGACGATGAAGTGCAGCTCGCCAAGATGGTCCCCACGCCGGCCCAGCACTCGATGGACGCCGGCATGCGCGCGGTGCGCCAGAACAACTGTGCCGCGTGCCACATGATCGATCCGGGCACGATCACGTTCACCGACGAGAACGGCCTCGCCCAGACGATCGCGGCTGAGATCCTGCCGATGTCGGAGGACCAGAAGGTCCCGTCGACCCATGACCTCGCCGCCATCAAGGCGGACGCCGAGAAGTACGAGAGCGACGAGCTGACGTTCCGCGTGCTGCGGCCCGAGCCGGGCGTGCAGAAGGGCGTCGGCGACAAGGTATTCGTTGCGCCCGACAAGCTCGTGGCGACCACGGCCCCGCACGGCGGCGACTTCATCCGCGTCGTGACCGACTACTACATGAACGGCATCGAGCTCTTCGATCCGTCCAAGGAAGGCGACGAGGCCTACAGCTACGTCAGCGGCGGCACCGGCGACGAGTGGGGTACCTACGACGTCGATGGCAAGCTCCGCGACCACTCCTCGGAGCCCTACGACAAGGTCCGCTGGACGTTCGCTCCGCCGGTCCTGTGGGACGAGGGTGGCAAGCTGCAGCGCGACTGGTTCTTCAGCTTCCTGCACGACGTCGTGTCGCTGCGTCCGCAGGTGCGCGTGCGCATGCCCTCCTTCCGCTACGACCCCGGCGAGGCCGAGGCGATCGCGGACTACTTCGCCCAGAAGTCGAACAAGGAGTGGCCGGCCAATTTCACCCGCGCGGCGCGCCTTGCAACCAAGCAGGACGGCACCGACTTCGCCAGGGCCGCCCGCATGGACGTGACGACGCTCTCGGAAATCGAGAACGGCGTCGCCATGGCGACCGAGGCCAACTTCCCGAAGGTGCTCGCGTACGCCCAGTCGAAGGGCTTCGCGACCCGTCCGGCCGTGAACCCGGCCTACGAGGCCTCCGTGCTGCGTTCCAAGGGCCACCTCGACGCCCGCAAGGCGCTGCTCGCCAACCACCTCGAGCTGGGCGAGGCCATCGCCGTGAAGGGCGTCAACTGCTTCCAGTGCCACTTCCGCCTCGGCACCCCGCCGCCGGCGGACCCGATCGCCTGGGCCCCTGACCTCGAGCGCGTGCGCGAGCGCCTGCGCGAGGACTGGGTGCGCGACTGGCTCATCAACCCTGCGGTGATCTATCCGGGCACGGCCATGCCGGCCAACTTCGCCTCGACGCCGCCGCAGTATCAGGACCGCTACCCGAACTCGACCAACGCGGATCAGGTTCAGGTCGTCCTTGAATGGCTCTACAACTTCGACCGTATGTACATGGGCTCCCCGGGCCAATGAACTAGGGAACCCCGCAGGCCGGCGGCGCAAGCTGTGACGGCCGAACGTCCCGACTCCTACATCCCTCCATGAAGAACATCACCCTCGCCTCGATCGTGGCCGGTGCCGCTCTGGCCACCGCCTTCACCCTCCCCGCCGAGCCCGTGCGCGGCACCCTGACCGGCTCGGTCCTCCTCGCGGAGACCGGCAAGGTTCTGTTCGACGGCGAGAAGCCGGAGGTCAAGCCGCTCGCGATCGACGCCGCCAAGTCGGAAGGCTGCGGCACGGTCGACACCCAGGACCAGAGCCTGATCATCGGCGCCAACGGCGGCATCGCCAACGTCGTCGTGACCGTCGAGGTCGCCGGTGCGACTGTCAAGGCCCCGGAGAAGCCGGTTGTCCTCGACCAGAAGACCTGCCGCTTCGACCCGCACGTCGCGATCGTCCCGGTCGGCACCACGATCGAATACAAGAACTCGGACGCCATCTCCCACAACGTGCACACCTACCCCTCGAAGAACGAGGGCCTGAACAAGATGGTGGGCGCGGGTGCGATGGAGACCCAGAAGCTCGAGAAGGAAGACCGCATCGAGATCAAGTGCGACATCCACCCGTGGATGAACTCGTGGCTGATCGTGGCGAACACGAACCACTACGCGGTCTCGGGCGCCGACGGCACCTTCACGATCGAAGGCCTGCCGGCGGGTGAGCACAAGGCCAAGTTCTGGCACGAGAAGCTCGGCAAGGCCGAGGCCACCATCAAGGTCGACGCCGAGGGCAAGGTCGCCCCGGTCGAGGTCAAGATGAGCGCCGAGAAGAAGGGCGGCGGTCGCAAGCGCTAGTTCGCTCCCGACCCGCAGGATTCCACGGGGCGCGTCCGCTCTTCGCGAGCGGGTGCGCCCTGTGCCTTTGGCCCCTAGGGAGCGTCGGGGCGGGCGTCCCGCGGTCGCCAGTTTTCCAGCAGCGGCGCGAGCGCTCGCAGCGCGCGCTCCTCGCGCTCCTCGCGCTCCTCGGCCTCCAGCCTGAGCACGACGAGGTCCGCCTTGAGGGTCGATTCCACGATGGATTCGATGTCACGCCGCAGCCCTTCCGAGGCGCCCACGGCCCGCGCCATCAGGGGCAACAGCCTCCGCGCACGCTCCCAAGGCACGCCATGGCGGCGGGCGAGCGCTTGCAGGGCGGCTTGGGCAGGGTTCATGGGAGCACCGCCGAAGAGTAGCCCGAGACGCCGGGCTGGGTCGGCGGCGGTCGCGAATCCGGACGCCGAGAGGCCTAGACCGTGATCTGCGGGCGCATGGCGTCGGTGCGGCTGACCACCTCGGCCACGTCTTCCGGACGCAGGCAGAGCAGCCCGCGGGCCTCAGGGCTGAAGACGCCCTCCGCGCCGAGGCGATCGCCCTGCTCGATCCTGTGCACCATCTGGTTTCCCAGGGCCACCAGCGCGAGGGTGGGGGAAGCGAGCAGGCGCTCGCTCGGGCCATGGTGGAAGCGGCAGCACTCGGCCACGAGCCGCGGCAAGCCCCACGACTGTGCGATCAGGGCGCCGACCTCGCCGTGGTGGAAGCCGAAGCGGGCCTCCTCGGCGCGGAACTCGGCCACTCCGCGCTCCCGGGCCTCGCGCATGCAGGCGAGGTACGCCTCGGCGCTGCTCTCGAGCAAGAGCACCTTGCCGATGTCGTGCAGCAGGCCAACGACCTGGAACTCCTCGGGCGAGAGCTCGATCCGCGCGCGGGAGCGTGTCGCGAGCAGGCTGCAGGCGAAGCCATCGAGGATGGAGTGACGCCACAGCGCCTCGAGGTTGAAGTCGGACTGCCCGCGCAGGTGGTCGTAGCGGCTCACGACCGAAGCCTGCATCGCGATCGTGCGCAGCATGCGCACGCCGAGCACGGCCGTGGCGTGCTCCGTCGACAGGACCTTCTCGCGCAGGCCGTAGCGCGCGGAGTTCGCGAGTCGCAGCACCGAAGCGGCGATGGGCGCGTCCTCAGCCACCGCGGCGCCGATCTCGCGTACCCCGACGTCCGGATCGTCGACGAGCGCGTTGATGCGAGCCACGACCTGAGGAAGCGTCGGGATCGCGACGTTCGCTCGGATCAGCTCTTCGGCGGTGATCGTCGACATGCGGAGGAGGGCCGGGGCACACGGCAACGACGACTGCGCACCTCGCGC
>CAITGX010000353.1 GCA_903892045.1 uncultured Planctomycetota bacterium
AGCTGCGTCTGGGCCGCGTTGGCCGGCAGCGGCGTCACCACCGGAGACTGCGCCGCGGCCTGCACCGGCGCCGGAGCGGCGGCGGGAGCCTGCGACTGGGCCGCGAGCGGCAGCGCGAGGACGAGGGCGGCGAGGAGCGGAGCGGCGTGCATGGGGGATTCCCGGCTGGGTGCGTTGTGAAATGGGAGCGGGGTGCGCCGAGCGCGGGATCTCGCGCGGCGCACCCCCGTGGTGTCAGGACTCGCTAGTTGTTGGTGAAGGTCTGGTTGAGCAGCGTCGCGCCATTGCTGGCTTGGATGCTGATCTTCGTGTGCGTGCCCTTCGGCGGGTTGGTCTTGCGGAGCTCGAACTCGCCCTGGCCATTGGTCGTCGCCGTGCCGATCAAGGTCCCGGTCGTGTCAGGACCGAGGAACACCTGCACCGTGACGCCGGCGCCCGTGCTGCTGAGCGCGCCTTCGACACGCCACTCCTTCTTCGACGTGCGGTACTCCGCGCGATCGATGTCGTAGCTGAAGCTCGGCGGCGGCGGCGGCGGCGGCGTGCCGCCGGTCGTGCCGCCGGTCGTGCCACCGGTCGTGCCACCGGTCGTGCCACCGGTCGTGCCACCGGTCGTGCCACCGGCCTGCTGGGCAGCCCATGCGGCGGAGTTGGCCACGGGGTCCGCCGCACCGAGACGGTCGCCGATGCGAGCGAGCGGCAGCGAGTGCGAGGGCACCGCGACGCAGCCTTCCCAGTCCGGGACCGGAGCGGGGAGCGGCTCGACTTGACCCGGATGTTCGATGTCCCAGCGCAGGAGCATCGCGGTGTCCTCGTGCGTCGTGTTGTGGCAGTGCTCGACGTAGGAGCCGGCGAACTCGCGGAAGCGGATCGCGACTTCCACTTCGCTGGTCGAGTCCGGACCGCCGCCGACCTTCCACACGTCCTTGCGCGCCCAGCGCTCCCAGATCGGAGGCAGCTGGCCGTTGCGGGAGAGCGTGATGCCTTCTTCGAAGTGCACGTGCACCGGGTGGTTCCAGCCGCCACCGCTGATGAACTTCCAGACCTGGAGCTCACCGAGCAGCGGCGCGACCGAGACGAGGTGGTAGTCGGCGTTGAGACCCTCACCACCGTCAGTCTTGACGGTCCACGGGTGGATGTCCGTGCCGCCCGAGCGGCCGAAGACCATCTCGTGGTGCTTCGCCGCGGCGATCTCCGCGTCACTCGGACGGTTCAGCGGGATCATCTTCTGCCCGCCTTCCGTGTAGAGCGCCGGGTTCATGGAGAGGTCCTGTCCGGCGTAGGCGTGGACGCGGAACTCCATGATCTTGCCGACGCACGGGTCGCCGCCGGTCCAGCGGTCGGCCACGCCGTCGCCGTTGTCGTCGACCGGCTGGGCGGCGTAGCTGCCGTTCAGCACCGACGCCAGCGGGATCGCCTGGTTGGGCTTCTCACCGGAGGTGTGCTCGAGGAGGTTGACCATGTAGATGCGCTCGCCCGGCTGGAACTGCGCGAAGTCCACGACGATGTCCCAGCGCTCGGCGATCCCCTGAGCGGGCAGGACGCCGCGGTCGGTGCCCTTGGTGCCGTCGAAGGCCACCGAGTGCTCCATGATGTTGCCGTCGGCGGCGACGAGGTGGAACACGACCGGCTCGCCGTTCGCGCGCACGAGGCCGAACTTGGTGTAGCGCGCCACGCAGCCGTTGAGGATGCGCATGCGGTAGCGGCGCGCACGCACGTCCATGTAGGGCGCGTACTGCCAGTTGACGGTCATCGTGTCGCCGAGGAAGCCGTCCGTCTGGAACGGGTTGAACCACAGCTGGCCGTTGGTGTCCCAGGCCTTGTCCGCGATGACGAAGTTGACGTCGTAGTCGCGGTTGCCCCAGTCGAGGGCCGAGCCGCTCGGCAGGCGCAGGTTCACGCCGTCGTTGATCGCCTCGTTGCCGCGGTCCACGGCGCTGTGGACGTTCATCAGGGCGGCGTTGCCCTTGTAGACGTTCTGCGACGTGTAATCGAGCATGTGGTCGTGGAACCACAGCGAGCTCGGAGTCTCGCGCCAGTCGCCGCGCACGCGCGTGATCCCACCGTTGCCGTCGGGGCGGCCGGCGCGCGGATCCGTGGCGCCGACGTTGATCGTGTCGTAGCCCGCGAGGATCATCGGCCAGCGGAAGTCGAAGTACTGGCCCGGGTAGAAGTAGGCGTGCATGTAGCCATCGCTCTCCGCCGGGTTGTGGCCGTTGTGCTGGTGGGTCGTGATCGTGTGCGACCCGAAGCCCATGTTCGCAGCCGGGTCGACCGGCAGCGCGTTGTGGTGGCGGAAGAGCAGGCCCTCGCCGACGCGAGCCTGCAGCAGCTTCGCCGGGAAGGTGCCGTCGAACGTCCACAGGGCGCGCGGATCCTGCACCGGGAAGTTGGGGTGGATCTGGGGTGCGATGCCCGCGGTCGTGCCCTCGAAGCCCGGGAGACCGGCCGTGTTGTGGTACAGGCCGCCCGGGGCGAACTCGCCCGAGGCATAGCCGTGGCGCTGGAACTGGTTGCGCAGGCCGCTGTTCACGCGCGCACCGGACTGCGCGCTCTGGAAGAAGACCTGAGGCGGGAACTCGTCGAAGCGCTGGTGCGCCCAGCCTTCACCCGGCGGACGGCCGTCGGCCGGCGCGTAGGGCACGGAGCGGCCGAACATCTGCTCGAGCAGCGGCTTGTTCGGGTTCTGAGGCAGCGGGTTGCACTCGCGCGTGGGCGCAGGCGCCGGGAACGAGGCCAAGGCCGAGTCGATGGCGAGCGGCGACGGGCAGGACTCGAGGTTGCCGCCGCACTCGATCTGGATGGCGGCGCCTTCAGGGAGCTCGCCGCTCGGCGGGATGGGGCGCGTGCCGAACTCCTCCGCGAGCAGGAGCTGCTGCGTGAAGGGCTGGGCTCCAAAGCGCGGGCTCGGGCGGCCGCCCGAGGGGATCGACTGGGCCGACGCGACCGAGGCCGACAGGGCCACGCTGAGCACGAGGCCGGTGGTCGGAACCGAGGCGGTCAGGCTGCGGGCCCACATCAGGGCGCGCGAACGGGGATTCGAGGCGGGGGTGGAAGGCATAGGTTCTTGGGGGGGGGGAAGAGATTGCCGACGCGTCGCGTGCGGGTGCGGGCACCGGCGGCTGAGCCATCGAACCTAACAGCTTTGCAATCTCCTATGACGGAAAAGTTAGGAAATTGCTTCTGTATCCCCGTTGCGTTTGTGAAACGCTGGCGTGTCCTTCGCGGTCTCGATCGCCGCGCGTAAGTTCTCCAAAAGTGCCATTTATCTCGATGAAAACGTCGAGTTCCTGCGAATGGCGCGCGCGTGGCCGCGTGGGCTGGTCCTGGCTCGCGCGTGCCTCTCCCAGCTCCGCAGCCTTCGAAAAAGGACCGAGAGGTCGAAGTCGGCCTTGCCTTTCTGCCCCCCATGGGGCGGTTTCGTTTCCCGCCGTCCGCGCTGGCGCGGACGGCGGGGGGCGTCACTTCTTGCGCTGCCGGAGCGCGTTGCCGAGGTCGTCGGGCGGGCTCGCCGTGCTCGTTCACGGCCAGCGAAGTGACCGAGACAACTGGGTGCGCCGCGCGCGGGAGCTCGCGCGGCGCACCTTCCCCGCTTCAGTGGCCAGCGCTAGTTGTTGCTGAACGTCCGGTTCAGCAGCACCGCGCCGTTGCTGGCCCGCAGGCTGATGGTGGTGTGCGAGCCCTTGGGCGGATTCACCTTGCGCAGCTCGAACTCACCATCGCTGTCGGTGGTCGCGGTCCCGATCAGCGTGCCCGTCACCGAGCCGCCGAGGAACACTTGCACCGTCACGCCCGCGCCCGTGTTGCTGAGCTCACCCTCGACGCGCCACTCGCGCTTCGACACGCGGTACTCCGCGCGATCGATGTCGTAGGTGAAGCTCGGAGGCGGCGGGGGAGGCGGCGGAGTCGTGCCACCGGTCGTGCCACCGGTCGTGCCACCGGTCGTGCCACCGGTCGTGCCGCCAGTCGTGCCGCCAGTCGTGCCGCCAGTCGTGCCGCCAGTCGTGCCGCCAGTCGTGCCGCCAGTCGTGCCGCCAGTCGTGCCGCCAGTC
>CAITGX010000354.1 GCA_903892045.1 uncultured Planctomycetota bacterium
AGCTGCGTCTGGGCCGCGTTGGCCGGCAGCGGCGTCACCACCGGAGACTGCGCCGCGGCCTGCACCGGCGCCGGAGCGGCGGCGGGAGCCTGCGACTGGGCCGCGAGCGGCAGCGCGAGGACGAGGGCGGCGAGGAGCGGAAGTTTCTTCATGGTGCGCGGTGTTTCTGTGACGAAGGTGCGCTGCGAGGAGATTCCGCGCAGCGCACCTTCGCTTCCTTCATCGGCCTAGAGGGTCGTGAAGGTCCAGTTGAGCAAGCCGAGTTGGTTGGACGTCACGAACGAGATCTTCGTGTTGAGTCCGCGGGGCGGGTTGCGCTTGATCAAGGTGAAGCGACCCGTGCTGTCGGTCTTGGCCATGCCGATCAGGAGCCCGCCCGGCGTGCCGCCGAGGTAGACCTTGACCACCACGCCGGCGCCCGTGTTGGCGAGCTGGCCCTGGATGCGCCACTCGCGACGCAGGGGCAGGTACTCCGAGCGCACCAGGCTGACCGGACCGCCCGTGGTCGGCGGATTGGTCGTGCCGCCACCGGTGCCGCCGGTGCCGCCACCCGTGCCGCCGCCGGCGTTGGTTCCGCCACCGGTGCCGCCGGTCGCGCCACCGGTGCCACCCGTGCCGCCGGTCGCGCCACCGGTGCCACCCGTTGCGCCACCCGTGCCACCCGTTGCGCCACCGCCCGGGTTGCCACCCGTCTGGGCGTTGGCCCAGGCGACCGAGTTGGCGACCGTGTCGACGGCGCCGAGCTGGTCACCGATGCGAGCGAGCGGGAGGGACGTCGAAGGCACCGCGACGCAGCCTTCCCAGTCGGGCACCGGCGAGGGAACGGGCACGATGCTTCCCGGAATCTCGAGGTCCCAGCGCAGCAGCATGGCCGTGTCCTCGTGGGTCGTGTTGTGGCAGTGCTCGACGTAGGTGCCGGCGAACTCGCGGAAGCGCAGGGCCACCTCCACCTCGCTCGTGATGCCCGGGCCACCGCCGATGTTCCACACGTCCTTGCGCGCCCAGCGTTCCCACACCGGAGGCAAGTTGCCACCGCGGGAGAGCGTGATGCCTTCCTCGAAGTGCACGTGCACCGGGTGCGCCCAGCCGCCACCGCTCTTGAACTTCCAGATCTGCAGCTCGCCGATCTGGGGCGCCACCGAGACCAGAGTGTGGTCGGCCGTGAGGCCCGCGCCGCCGTCGGTCTTGATGGTCCACGGGTGGATGTCCGTGCCGCCCGAGCGGCCGAACTCGAACGTGTGGTGCTTGGCGGCAGCGATCTCGGCATCCGTCGGACGGTTGAGCGGCACCATCTTCAGTCCGCCTGGCGTGTACAGCGCCGGATTCATCGAGAGGTCCGTGCCGCTGTAGGCATGCACGCGGAACTCCATCACCTTCGTGACGCACGGGTCACCGCCGCTCCAGCGGTCGGCCACGCCGTCGCCGTTGTCGTCGACCATCGTCGGCGCATAGGTGCCGTTCAGCACGTCCGCCAAGGGGACCGTTCGCTGCGGACCGCGACCGTCGAGATGCTCCATGAGGTTCACCAAGTAGAGCCGCTCGCCCGGCTGGAACTGGGCGAAGTCGACGATCACGTCCCAGCGCTCGGCGATCGCCTGGTTGGGCAGCACGCCCAGCTGCGTCCCGTTCGTGCCGTCGAATGCGACGGCGTGCTCCATGATGTTGCCGTCGTTGCCGATCAAGTGGAACACCACGGGCTCGCCGGTGCTGCGCACCAGCGCGAACTTGAAGTTGCGTGCCACGCAGCCGTTCAGCATGCGCAGGCGGTAGCGACGCGCGCGCACGTCGAGGTACGGCGCGTACTGGAAGTTCACCGTGACCGCGTCGCCGAGGAAGCCGTCCGTCTGGAACGGGTTGAACCACAGCTGGCCGTTCGTGTCCCAGGCCTTGTCGCCGAAGACGAGGTTGACGTCGTAGTCGCGGTTGCCCCAGTCGAGGGCGGTGCCGCTCGGCAGGCGCAGGTTCACGCCGTCGTTGATCGCCTCGTTGCCGCGGTCGATCGCGCTGTAGATGTTCATCACAGCGGCGTTGCCCTTGTAGACGTTCTGCGACGTGAAATCGAGCATGTGGTCGTGGAACCACAGGGAGCTCTGCGTCTCGCGCCAGTCGCCGCGAATGCGCGTGATGCCGCCATTCCCGTCAGGTCGACCGGCGCGCGGATCGGTCGCGCCGATGTTGATCGTGTCGTAGCCCGCCAGGATCATCGGCCAGCGGAAGTCGTAGTACTGGCCCGGGAAGAACCAAGCGTGCATGTAGCCATCGCTCTCCGCCGGGTTGTGACCGTTGTGGAGGTGCGTGGTGATCGTGTGCGTGCCGAATCCGAAGTTCGCGGCCGGATCGACTGGCAGCGCGTTGTGGTGGCGGAACAGCACGCCCTCCCCGTAGCGCGCCTGCAGGAGCTTCACGGGGAACGTGCCGTCGAACGTCCACAGCGCGCGCGGGTCCTGCACCGGGAAGTTCGGGTGCATCTTCGCCGGAATGCCCGCGGTCGTGCCATCGAAGCCCGGAGCGCCGACGGTGTTGTGGTAGAGGCCACCGGGCGCGAACTCACCCGAGGCATAGCCGTGGCGCTGGAGCGCGTTGCGCAAGCCCGTGTTGGCGCGTGCGCCCGTCTGCGCGCTCTGGAAATACACCTCGGGCGGGAACTCGGTGAAGCGCTGGTGAGCCCAGCCGTCACCCGGCGGGCGACCGTCGGCGGGCGCGTAGGGCACGGGGCGGCCGAACATCTGCTCGAGCAGCGGGATATTCGGGTTCTGGGGCGCAGGATTGCACTTCAGGGTCGGTTCCGGCGTCGGAGCCGAGGAAAGCGCCGAATCGACGCACGTGTCGCTCGGACAGCCGTCGAGCGTCACGGCGGCATTGATGTGTCCCACGGAGCCAGCCGGGACCTGACCTGCCGGGGGCAACGGACGCGTGCCGAATTCCTCCGCCAGCAGGAGCTGCTGCGTGAACGGCTGCGCGCCGAAGCGCGGGCTCGGACGGCCGCCGACCGGATAGGTCTGCGCGGACGCGACCGAGGCCGTGAGCGCCACGCTCAGGATCAGGCCCGCCGTCGGAATCGAGGCGGTGAGGCTGCGGGCGGAGTGCAGGGCGAGGCGGCGTGCGGAGTGAAGAGGGGGCATGGGACGTGCGAAGTGGGGGAGAATCGTTGCAGAAGCTGTGACAGGCCCGTGGCGCGGAAGCCATGGACTGTCGAACCATGCAACGTGTTGCACGCCGAGGTCGGGACGAAATCGACCTTCTTGCGGCGCTCGGAACTTCCTTCCAGCGGCTTGGCTCCGCACGCGCTCGAAGGTTGGAAGCGATTTCCGGATCGTCCGTCGAAGAGCGTAGTCGCCGCTCGCTGCGTCCACAGCGCAGCACGCACTCGGCGCTGCGCGGCGTGCTTGCGCACGACGC
>CAITGX010000355.1 GCA_903892045.1 uncultured Planctomycetota bacterium
CCGGCGCGCAGCGCGGTGTGGGAGAGCTCGGCCTCGGGGATCGTGAGCCCCGGCCGCACGAACAGCCCGTCCTCCGGCTCGGCCATGGCTGCCGCCCTAGGCCCGGGGGTCGTGGTCGCGCAGGTAGCGGAAGGGAAAGATGCCGGTGTTGTGGCCGTCGGAGAACTGCAGCGCGATGGCGTAGTTCCCCACGAAGCGCACGTCGCTCTGGGTCAGGCCGGCCGGAACCGAGGCCGGGTCGTGCATGCGCACGCCGGTGACCTCGTTGATGCAGCCGGCGCAGGGGCAGACCCCGCGCAGCTCGGCGGCCGAATAGCTCGTGCGGTGACCGTCGGCCCACTCGATCTCGAGCTTGCCCGGGTCGCTGCGGCGGATCACCAAGGGCTGGTACGTGTTCACGGCGCGTTCCCGGACGACGGGGAAGGGGTGGTGGGCAGGACCGGACTTGAACCAGCGACCCGCTGATTTTCAATCAGCTGCTCTACCGACTGAGCTACCTGCCCAACCACGGCCTCGCGGTGCTCGCGAGGGGCGGAGATTGTGGCCGCGGGAGGGCCCTTGGTCAACGGGGGAGCGGCGAGGACGTGACGGCGAGCCGGGCGCGGGCCTCGAGGACGTCGCGGCGGATCTGTGCCACGAGCGCGTCGACCCCGTCGAAGCGCTGCTCGCCCCGCAGGCGCCCGAGGAAGGTGAACTCGAGCGCCGTGCCGTAGAGGTCGCCGGCAAAGTCGAGCAGGTGGACCTCGATGCGCGGGCGCTCGGGGCGCACCCCGGCCACGGTGGGGCGGTAGCCGATGTTGGCCACGGCCGGGTGGCGCGGTCCGCCGTCGCCCGGGAGGCTCGCGAGCCCGTAGTAGACGCCCGGCGGCGGGTGCAGCTCGTGCTGCAGGTCGAGGTTGGCGGTCGGGAAGCCGATGCGTCCGCCGAGGGCGTCGCCGTGCACGACGGTCCCGAGCACGCTCACCGGTCGGCCGAGCATGGCCTCGGCCCGGTCGAGGTCACCGAGCTCGATGGCTTCGCGGATGGCGGTGCTCGACACGCCGTAGGGGCCGACCTGCACCTGCGGGACCACGGTCACGTCGAAGCCGCGGGCAGCGAGGAACTCCGGAGTGCCGCGGCGTTCCCGGCCGAACTTGCTGTCGAAGCCGAGCACGAGGGCGCGCGTGTCGAGGCCGCGCACGAGGATGTCCGCGACGAACTGCTCGGCGGTCGTGGACCGCAGGCGCTCGTCGAACTCGAGCGCGACGGCGTGCTCGATACCTGCCCGGCGGAAGAGCGCGAGGCGGTGTTCCAGGGTGGTCAGCGTGCGGGGCGCGCGCCCGAGCAGCACTTCCTTGGGGTGCCCGACGAAGGTCACGACCGTCGGCACGGCCCCGAGGGCGCGAGCCCGGGCGACATTGGCGGCGAGGATGGCCTGATGGCCGAGGTGCACGCCGTCGAAGACGCCGATCGAGACCACGGATCCGCCGGGAGGCGGGGAAGCGAGCGCCGCGATGGAGCGCGTCGTCTTCAAGGCTCGGGGGAGGGGCGGGAGGCGCCGCTCAGCGCGCGCCGGCGGACTGGGAGCGGCGATAGGTGTCGACGAGCTCCGCCAGGGCGGCCTTGTTGCGGGCCTTGTCGGCGGGCGACATGCGGTCGACGAGCAGCACGCCCTCGAGGTGGTCGTACTCGTGCTGCACCACGCGCGCGAGGAAGCCGGAGTACTCCGCCTCGATCTTGTTGCCGGAGGGGTCGAAGGCCTCGACCCGGCAGCGCTCGGGGCGCTTGATCTCGGCGTACATCTGGGGGAACGACAGGCAGCCCTCGTCGAGCAGGGTCATCGGGCCGGAGCGCTCGACGATGGTGACGTTGACCAAGGCCAGCTCATGCTCCTTCTGGGCCGGGTCGCCCGTCGGGTTCAGCACGAGGATGCGCTTCTCCATGCCGGTCTGGGGGGCAGCCAGCCCGCAGCCCTCGGAGCGGTACATGAGCTCGAACATGGCGGCCACGGTGGCACGGAGCTCGTCATCGAAGGCCTCGACCGGCTTGGCGACCTTGCGGAGCACCGGATCGGGGTAGTAGACGACGCGGAAATCGAGCGGGGCGGACATCGGTGAAGGGTCCCCGACTCTTGGGCCACGCCGGGGCCGGAGAGAATAGCCTGCGTTGACGGTTTCTGGCCACGTCGCTAGCCTCTGCGCCCCTCGTTTCCGCCCCTGACCGCCCGGCTCGACGGCCTCGTCGATTGCTCCGGGACGGCGGGGCGCGCTGGTGACGAGCCCCCTCGTCGTGGACTACTCCAAGCATCTCCAGAAGGCGGAAGAGGCCCTGCGCCAGCGGCGCTGGGACTTCGCCATCGAGGTGTACCAGCAGCTGCTCGAGATGGACCCCGACTTGGGCGAGGCGCGCGCCGGGCTGCGCAAGGCGCTGCGCAAGCGCGCGGAGCAGGGCGGCGGTGGCCCCAAGTTGTTCAAGGCGCTGACCGGAGCCGGTCCGCTGGCGGTGGCCAAGGGCCTTGCCAAGGCGGGCAAGCACGCCGCTGCGGCCAAGTCCTACGAGCAGTACCTCGCCGGCAACCCGCTCGACCCCGACGCCAACCTCGAGCTCGGCCTCGCGCTCGAGTCCGCGGGCTTCGCCAAGTCGGCGCTCGCCGTGTACGAGTTCCTGGCCGAGATCGCGCCGCGCAGCCCCGAGGGCCTCAAGCGTGCGGGCGCCATGGCCTACCGCTCCGGCGACCACGCCAAGGCGCTCGAGTTCTACGAGCGCGCGCTGCAGGCCGACCCGCGCGATCAGGACGCGCTCAAGGCGCGCAAGGATCTCGCCGCCGAGCGCGCCCTCAAGGCCGGTCGCTTCGAGGCCGTCAGCCACAGCCGCGAGCAGATCCGCGACAAGGAGCAGGCGGCCGACCTCGAGCGCTCGCGCCGTCGCGTGCTCACCGAAGAGGACCTCGTCAAGGAGCGCGAGCGGCTCGAGGGCCTGTTTGCGGATAGCCCGAAGGACCCCGAGCTCATGCTGCAGCTCGCGGACGTGAGCGAGCGCCTCAAGGACTACGAGTCGGCGCTCGACTTCGCCGAGCGCGCGTCCCAGTACAAGAAGGACAGCTTCGAGCTGCTCTCCAAGGTCGGCGACCTGCGCGCCAAGGTGCTCAAGAAGAAGATCGCGCGGGCGGACAAGGAGGGCAACGCCGAGCTCGCCTCGCGCTACGAGGCCGAGCTGCTCGACGCCGAGGTGGCCGACTTCCGCGGCCGCGTCGCGGTCCATCCCGGCGACGCCAACCTGCGCCTGCAGCTCGCCAAGCGCCTCGCCAAGAAGGGCGACCTCGACCTGGCGCTGTCCGAGTTCCAGAAGGCGCAGGCCGATGCCCGCGTCCAGCGCGAGGCCCGCATGGGCATGGCCCAGTGCTTCCAGCGCAAGGGCTTCGCCGACCTCGCGAAGAAGGAATACCTGCGCGTCCTCGAGGGCGTGCAGGAGATCGACGAACGGGCCAAGGAAGTCCTCTATGCTCTGGGCGAGATCGCCGAGGGCGAAGGCCGGACCGACGAGGCTCGCGCGAGCTACGCTCGCATCTACGAAGTGGACATCGGCTACCGAGATGTAGCCGCCAAGATGGAACGATTCCGTTAAGCCATGACTCACTCCAAGCAAGCTGCCAAGCGCGTCCGTACCAGCAACCGCCGTCGTCTCAAGAACCGCGCCCTCCGCAGCGCGGTCAAGAGCAAGGCCAAGGCCACCGTCGCCGCCGCTCCGGCGGACCGCCCCGCGATGCTCCGCGAGAGCATGAAGATGATCGACAAGGCGGCCAAGACCGGCGTGATCCACAAGAACGCCGCAGCGCGCAAGAAGAGCCGCCTGATGAAGGCGCTCAACAAGCTCGCCGCTGCCAAGTAGTCCTCGTCCGCGCGGAACCCGTCGTGGGCTCCTTCGAGACCGACCCCGCGGAGAGCTCGCCGCTCCTGCGGCCGCTCTCCGTGGCGAAGCGCAGGGAGGATCTCTACTCGGAGGCCCGCGACATGGTCGCGGACCTCGCGGGCTGGAGCCTCGTGCGCTCCGACGACGCTGCGCTCGTGCTGCATTGCGAGCGCAAGGGCGGTCTGCTCGGCGGCACGGCGCGCATCACCCTGCGCATCGAAGGTCCCGACGGCATCCCGTCGGCCACGATCCACGTGCGCTCGGAGTCGAGCGGGATGTTCGCCCGCGACCGCGCCAACGTGCGCGAGTTCCTCGAGCCCTTCACGCGCCGGGTCGGGCTGTAGCGGCCCGCTCCGCGCGCGCCGTCAGAGCTTCCGCGAGCGCACGCGACAGCGCCGTCGAGGGTGCGCCCGGGCGCACATCGAGCTTCAGCGTCGCGAAGGTCGCGTTCGCCTCCGCCTCGTCGGGCCGGATCGCGCGGCCATCCTGGTGCAGCAGCGAGAGCTCGAGACGCTCGCTCTCCTCGTCGATCTTGAGCACGCGCACGGAGATGCGCTCGCCGGGCTGCAGCATGCGCGAGAGATCTTTCTCGCCGCGCAGCTCCGCCTGGGAGTTGTGCACCAGTCCCTCGATGCCGGGGAGAATCGCGATGAACGCGCCGAAGGGCATCACGCGCTTGACCGTGCCTTCGACGACGCGGTTGATGCCGAGGCGCGCGGAGAGCGCGCGCCAGGGGCTCGGCTGGAGTTGCTTGAGGCCGAGCGCGATGCGTGAGCCACCGCCCTTCAGCGCGAGCACCTTCGCGCGCACCAGCTCGCCGACGCGCAGCACCTTCGAGGGGTGCTCGACGCGCTCGTAGGAAACGTTCGAGACGTGCACGAGGCCCTCGAGTCCGCGTCCAAAGGAGATGAACGCGCCGTACGGCTCCAGCCGCGCGACGCGACCTTCGATCGCCTGGCCGACCTCGAGGGCGCCGACGTCGCGCTGGCGCTCGTCGCCGCGCTCGCGTTGCTGCACGAGCTTGCGGGACAGGAGCACGCGCTGACGTTCGCGATCGACCTCGATCACCTCGCAGGTCAGCACCTTGCCGACGAGCAGGCTCGCCTTCTGGTCGCGCGGCAGGCCCGTGTGCGACTTCGGCATGAACGCGTGCAGCTTGCCGATCTTGAGCTCGAGCCCTTCGGGGATCGCGCCGGTGGCGCGCGCGTGCACGAGCACGCCGGGCTCCATGTCCTCCCAGGACTGGAGGCTCGCGGTCTCGCGGCGCTCGAGCGCCCACAGCCCGTCCTCACGCCCGCGCAGGGTGAAGTCGAATTCGTCGCCGACGCGCGGGCGATGCGTGAACTTGCGCGCCGAGATCACGCCCTGCATGCGCGGGCCGAGCTCGACGAACACGTCATCGCCATACACGCCGACCACGGAACCGCGCCACACCTTCAGGGTGTGGGCGCCATGGTCCTTCTCGACCGCCGGATCCCGCCGCGCTTCTCGCATCGAGCGTCCTCCTTGTCCAAGCGATGCTAGCAGCGACCGCCGCCGCGTCCACGCATCCTCAGGCCCGCCGGAGCACTCGGAGTGCCCCGGAAGCCGTCCCAGTCGAGCTCAGGGGAACAGAATCGTCTGCTCGAGCCACTCGAGCTCGATCTCCATGCCGCGCTGGATCTCGCCCGGCAGCAGCTCCGCAGACTTGTCGGTGAACGGACCGCGGGACTGCCAGTCGAGGATCGCGCGCACGCTGGCGTGGGCTTCCTGCAGCTGCGCCACGTCCATGCTGCCGTACTTGATCATCAGGCTGTCCGCGTCGTACCCCGGAGGAGTCTGGCCACCGTCGTGGGTCACTCCGTTCTCCGGCGTGGGCACGTGCATCTTGACGAGGTCGCGTACCGCGAGCTTCTCCAGTTCGGTGGCCTCGCGCATCGGGAGCAGCTTGCCCTTCACCCCGACCACGCCCTCGAGCTTGATCTCGTCGGCTCCCGTGCGTTCCTGCGGCTCCGAGGCGGGCTTCGCCAGCGGAGCCTCGCTGGTCGGCGTGCTGAGGATGCCCGCGCCCGTTGTCTGGGCGCTCGCGCGCGGCGCTCCGCTCGACTCGGCACTGCCCTCGGCGGGCGGGGCCGGCTTGCGCGAGGCGAAGAACAGGGCACCCCCGAGCGTGAGGACACCGAGGGCGACGAAGATCAGGGGCTTGCTCGACATGGTGGGAAGGGGCTCCAGCGAGTCCCGGGGAGGCTACGGGCGGACGGCGGTCGGAGTTGGACCTTCTACGGGCTCCCTCGGCCGTGCGGAATGCGGAACTTGCGTCGGCTGTAGGAAACAGATGACGATCCGGAAAAAGAGACGCCCGGACAGCTTGCGGATTCCCGAGGCGTGCCATGCAATCTGAGGAAGAGGAGGGGTTGTCGACAGCGTGTCGCCAGCCCCCCCCCGCGGGTCCGAGCGCTCAGGGCCGACCCCGTCCGTCACCCCTCAGGAGTTCTTCATGCTTTCCAACCGTCTCTTCCGCACGCTCGTCGCCAGCGCCGCGGTTCTGTGCGCGGCCCAGACCGCCAGCGCGCAGGTCAAGATCAGCCAGGTCTGGGGCTCGGGTGGCAATAGCCAGTCGATGCTTCAGCAGGACTACATCGAGCTCTACAACGCCGGAGCGACCCCCCAGAACCTCACGGGCTGGTCGACGCAGTACACGTCCTCGACCGGCGCGACCTGGTCGGTGACGGCGCTGCCGGCCGTGACCCTCAACCCGGGCCAGTACCTCCTCGTCCAACAGGCCTTGGGCACTTCGCTCCCGACGGGCACGGTGCCGGCCATCCCGACGCCGCAGGCGACCGGCACGATCGCGATGTCGGCTACGGACGCCAAGGTGGCGCTCGTCGCCTCGACGACGGCGCTCACCAACGGCACTCCGCTCTACTCGACCAGCCCGAACCTGCGCGACTTCGTCGGCATCGGCACCGCCAACTGGAACGAGTCGGCGGCCGCCGGCCTCGGCACCTACGTGGTGGGGAACAACGCCCCG
>CAITGX010000356.1 GCA_903892045.1 uncultured Planctomycetota bacterium
CTGCTGCGCTTCGCGTCCCTCGCGGCGCGAATCGAGGGACTCGAGCCACGCCTGCGCCTCCGGAATGCTGCGCGAGACGCGCAACACCACGTCCGGCTTGCGAAACTCATCGCGCACGAGGCCAAACGGCAGCGTGGCTTCGCCCTCGCTCGCGGGAACGAAGATCCAGTCGCCGCTGCGCGATCCGACCGTCAGCGAGAGCCACGTTCCGCGCGCGGTCCCATGGCGCAGGACACCGAGCAGGTCCGGACTCGCCCCCCGGTCCATCTCGGAGCGCACCAGCTCGAACAGCGGCTCACCGTCCTTGTCGCGACGCAGCGGCACGAGCGCGCGCAGCTCCTCGCTGCCGTCGCGCGACCACCACAGACTCGCGTAGGTCTCGACGAAGCTCGAAGGAGCCTCGCCGAGGCCGCGTGCGAGCTCCGCGAGCGTCGCTCCGTCCGCAGATCGTGCGCGCAGGAGCGTCGTGTCCGCACGCGACAAGCTCACTCGCAGCTCGAGCCCCTCCACGGGCAGCGTCAGCGCACGCTCGACAGCGCGAAATCCCTCGGCCGAGATGCGCGCGAGCCAGTCACCCGTCGCTGCACGTGCCTCGTACCGCCCCGGCGTCGCTTGCGCCGGGCTGGCCAGCTCACGCCTGGCTCCTCGCACGAGCTCGACCTGCGCACCCTGGACCGCATCGGCCTCGGGCCAGCTCTCGAGCACGACCGCGAGCGCGGCCAGCGACTCCGTGGGCGCCGGCTCCGGCACTGCGGCGACGACCGGCTCGCGAGTCGGCTCCTGCGTCGAGAGCGCGCGGTTCGGGCGCTCGTCCGGAAGCTCCGCGACCTCGCGGTCCGGCTGCCGCCCACAGGCGCGCACACACACGAACACGAGCGCCACGAAGGCGAGCAGGGCGAGCAGTCGACGCAAGCTCATCAGGCCCCGAGTGTAGGCGAGCGCCTGCGAGCGAGGAACTTGCGCGCTTCCTCGATCCACAGCACCGAGCTCGCCAGCGCGACGATCGCCGCCACCTGTCCCAGCGGCAAGGGCACGGCATGGAACCAGCCAGCGAAGAGCGGCACGTACATCACGAGGAGCTGCAGCGCGATCGACACGAGCAATCCGACCGACAGCCAGCGATTGCCAGCCTGGCCACGCGCGAACACGCTGCGCGTGGCCGAGCGGCAGTTCAGCAGGTTGAACCAGTCGCACACGGTCAACGCGAGGAACGCGCCGGTGCGCACCTCCGCCTCATCGCGGCCCACGTGCGTGCCCCACGCGAGCCAGCCCCAGGTCACGGCCGCGATCACGGCACTCATCGGCACGAGTCGCACCAGCAACGCGCGCGAGAGGAGCGGTGCATGGCGAGAGACCGGAGGCCGACGCATCTCGTCCCCCTCGGGCGGCTCGAGGCTCAGGTTGAAGGTCACGGCACCTTCCGTGACGACGTTGTGCCACAGGATCTGCACCGCGGCGAGCGGGAGCGGCAGGCCCGCGAGCAGCGAGGCCACGAGCACGAGCACCTCGGCGGACAGGGTCGACAGCAGGAGCAGCAACACCTTCTCGAGGTTGCGGTGCACCAGCCGCCCTTCCTCCACCGCGTGCACGATCGAGCGGAAGTTGTCGTCGGTGATGACCATGTCCGCGGCTTGCCGCGCGACTTCGGTCCCGCCGCGCCCCATCGCGACACCGACGTCCGCGGCGACGAGTGCCGGTGCGTCGTTGACGCCGTCACCGGTCATCGCGACCACTTCCCCACGCCGCTGCAGGGCCTCGACGAGGCGCAGCTTGTGCTCGGGCTGCACGCGGGCGAAGACGCGCACGTCCTCGCAGGCGCGCTCGAGCTCGGCATCGCTCATGCGCTGCAGCTCGGCCCCCTCGACGACGCGCGCGTCGCGCGGCTGGAGCCCGAGCGCTTCCGCCACGGCGGCGGCCGTGCGGCGATGGTCGCCCGTGAGCATGATCACGCGTATCCCCGCGCGCGTGCAGGTCTCCAGCGCTTCGCGCACCTCGGCGCGCGGAGGGTCGAGCTGCGCGACGAGCCCGAGACAGTGCAAGCCCGCGTCGATGCCCGCGTCCAGTCGCCGCGCCACGCTCGCGACGGCGAGCACGCGCAGTCCGCGCGCCGCGAGCGCGTCGGCGCGCTCGAGCCAGCGCTCTCCGTCGGGCTCGCACGCCGCGAGCACGACTTCGGGCGCGCCCTTGACGATCGTCCGCGACGCGCCGTGCTCGGTCACCATGCGCCGCAGCGCGGGATCGAACGGCAGCTCCGCCGTGCGCGGATGCGCGACGCGCAGGCTGGCGACATCGAAGCCGCACTTGCGCGCGAGCACGGCGAGCGCGGCCTCGGTCGGATCGCCGAGCGCGATCCAGCGTCCCTCGGGATCGCGGACGACATCGGCGTCGTTGCACAGCGTGGCCGCGGACACGAGCTCCGACAGCGCGCTGTCGCGCACGGCCGGCTCGCCGCGCTCGTGCAAGCCACCCTCCGGCGCATAGCCGAGCCCCGTCACCTCAACCTCGCGTCCACCGCGCAGCGCGAGCGCCGTCACGGTCATCTCGTTGCACGTCAGCGTGCCCGTTTTGTCCGAGCAGATCACGCTCGTGCTGCCGAGCGTCTCGACCGCCGCGAGCCGGCGCAGGATCGCGCGCCTCGCCGCCATGCGCTGGACGCCGATCGCGAGCGCGATCGTCAAGGCGACGGGCAACCCTTCGGGCACGGTCGACACGAGCTGGCTGATGGCGACCATCCACAGCTCCCCGGCGGGCAGCCCGCGCCACCAGCCCACGAGCAGCAGCAGCACGAACACCGAAAGCGCGAAGGCGAGCAGCACGTGTCCGAGGCGCGCGAGGCGCTGCTCGAGCGGCGTCGGAGTGCGCGGCGCATCGACGGTCAGCCGCGCGAGCTTGCCGAGCTCGCTGCGCTGGCCCGTGGCCACGACGATCGCGCGCCCGCGGCCGGACGTGACGTGCGTGCCCGCATGCAGGCTGTTCGCTCGATCCGGCAGCTGCGTGTCGACGGGGAGCGGCGTCGCGAGCTTGGCCACCGGCTCCGACTCGCCCGTGAGCGCGCTCTCGTTGACGCCGAGGGACTCGGCCTCGACAAGCCGCGCATCCGCCGTGATCGCGTCACCGGCCGCGCACAGGAACACGTCGCCGGGAACGAGCTCGAGCGAGTCGATCTCGCTCTCGTTCCCGTCGCGGATCACTCGCACGCGCGCGCGAGCGAGCCTGGAGAGCGCCTCGAGCGCTCTCTCCGCGCGCCCCTCGTGCAACGCCCCAAGAAACGCGTCGATCGCGATCACGCCGACGATGACGCAGGCGTCGACGTGCTCCCCGAGCGCGAACGCGAGCGCGCTCGCCGCGGCCAGCAGC
>CAITGX010000357.1 GCA_903892045.1 uncultured Planctomycetota bacterium
ATCATGGCCGAGGTGGAGGCGACGAGCACGCTCTCGACGCTGGCGACGCGCACCGGATCGACGTCCCGGAAGACGCTTTCCTTGAGGCCCCAGAGCATGTTCTCGGTGATGGCCTGCTCGATCGACTGCCGACCCTGCCACTGTCCCGAGAGCATCTTCACGTTCGCCCAGGCCTGGATGAAGCCGTTGCACGAGGACTGGCCGTTCGCGATCACGTCGGCCGTCGTCGCGAACCACGGGCGGTAGCGCGCACGGAAGGCCGGATCGGAGATCGAGTAGGCGGAGATCGCGCTGACGAGACCCCAGGACTCGCCGCGGCCGAAGGAGAAGCCCTTGTGAGGCCGCCCGTTCACCTGCGACATCTTCGCGCGCAGCGTCGACGGGATCGAGTAGCCGCCGGAGTTGTTGAAGTGCTCGCTGAAGGACATGCGGAAGCACTCGGCTGCCATGCGCAGGTCGTCCTTGGCGATCGAGTCGTTGCCGAGCCACGTCAGGACCATCGGTGAGCGCAGGAAGCGGACGTAGTGCTGGAAGTCGATCGGCGAGCTCGTGACGATGTCCGTCTCGTAGGCCGGCTTCAGGTTGTTCGCCACCACGTGGTTGCGCTGGTAGGCGGGCGAGACGTTCATCCCGAACGGGTCGTTCGAGTTGCTCGTCAGTCGCTGGAAGTAGTTCATCGGCGTGTAGGTGAGCGTCGGGGTCTGCACGACCCACTGCTCGACACGCGTCTGCTCGCCATCCGAGTTCATCAGGAGCTGCGGCTGGCGCTCGCTGTACATGCGGTGCGAGAACTCGTAGCTGCGATAGCCTTCGCGCGAGCTCGCGGAGGCGGTCTTGAAGCCGTCGTAGAAGAAGATCTCCGAGCCGCTGGTCATGCCGCCGTACTGCACTCCGTAGATGTGCGCCCAGCCGAAGTTGGGGAAGCTCCAGGGGTAGCCGCCGGTCGCCGTGCCGTTCTGCAGGTGCCCGCGGATCGTGTTGTAGTACGAGGCCACGTTGCCCTGGAGCGACGTCTGGCCGAGGTGCGAGAGGTCCGGCAGCGGCAGGCGCTGCGGGAAGTAGCGCGCCGTCTGCGGATTCCACCACGACCAGAGCGCGACGCCCGTGGGCGAGGTGCCCTTGGCGCAGAAGCCGACGGGCTCCTTCTCCAGCGAGGCGATCGCGCTGGCCACGGCGGTCGGACGAGCGAGCGCGAGGCGACGGTGGAACATGGCCTGCGCGGGCATGACGTGCATCGTGCCGTCCGCCATGGGCTTGATCAGCTCGAGCTTCGTGACGTTGCCGACCGTCTGCGGAGTGCCCTGATAGGGGTCCGAGATGTCGGCGAGGATCGACCATCCGGCGGGGACATGCAGCTCGAGCGAGCGGAAGTACACGAGGCCGAGCGGATCGTCGTCCGTGAAGCCGGCCGTCTTGTTCGCGCCGCTCGCGCCGTTGTTGACGCGCAAGTCGAGCGAGAGGAAGTCCTCGCCGGACCAGACCGTGGTGTAGGCGTGCACGCCGAAGAAGTGCGCCAGCGCGCCGGTCGGGGCTCCGAGGGTCGCGCCCTGCGGCTTCATCACGCCGTAGGTGCGCGTCTCGACGGCCGCCGGACCGCGGCGCAGCGTCTTGACCGAGTTCGCGACGGGCGCGGAGCGCACGCCGTCGAGCGGGAAGAAGCGGTACTCGTTGCCGAAGACGTCCTTGGCCACGAGCGCCACCTGGTCGCGTTGCGCCAGCAGGTTGAGCACCTCCGCCTTGACGGTCAGCTTGCTGTCCGAGTGCAGGTGATCGACGACGTCGTAGCGCACCTTGGTGCCGGCCGCAGCGCCCACCGGACGGCGCACGCGGGCGAGCACCTCGACCACGTCCGCGCCGTCGGCGTCGTTCGGGTAGCGGGAGACGATCTCCATCTGCGTCGGCACGACGAAGCCGTCGATGTCGCGGATCGAGAGCGGAATGCGGCCGTCGGCGCGCGGGAACGTGCCCTTGGGCACGGGAATCGTGCCACGGACGACGTAGGTCGACGGCGATGGCACCGTGAGCTGCAGCGAGGCCACGACCTCGCCACCCGTCTCAGGGCCCGCCGTGGCCCCCGAAGTGAGCATCAGCGGACCGTTGTCCGCCGGTGCCTCGGCGCCGCCGGAGCCCGACGAGCAGGCTGCGGCGAGAGGCAAGGCGATGGCCAGCAGGCAAGTTCGCCACGAGAGGCCGCTGGTCGCCCGCCCCGTGACGTTGGTGTTCGAATCCCCATTGACGATGCGCGTGCGCGCCATGATCACTTCTCCCGACGGTCTCTGTGGACCGCTTGTGTTGGGGCCACCCGTGCGGGCGTGGCCGTCTTCTTCCCCACGACACCTTTCGGGCGCTCGGGGAGGCGCACTCGACGGAAGCGGTCGAAATTTCAGCTGAAAACCGGCACGCACATGCGGACGGGCCTTCGCACCGGAAGGAACTTCCCGGCGAGCGCGGAGCTCAGGGGCGCACGGCCGCGTCTGCGATGCGCGACGCGTGAGCGCCGCGGCCCGATGCATCGGGACACCATGGACCGAGGTCGCCGTCCATGTGCAGCAGCAGCGCGGTGTGGGAGTCGCCTTCCCTTCGTCGCTCGGGCTCGAAGCGGGTGCCGGCGTCGTAGCGCGCCACCGTCGAGATGCACACCTCGTCGATCTCGCCGGGAAAGCACGAGTTCGGACTGCCGTCCCTGCTGACGTCGGCTCCGATGAGCAGCGGCAGGTCGAGGATGCGCCGCGAGCCATGGCCAGCCCGCGTCGCGACCAGCGCGCCGTCGACGAACAGTTGGACTTGCGCGCCGTCGAACTGCCCAGCGACGTGATGCCAGCGCCCCGGCTCGAGCACGACCCGGTCGGCGCGCGCCGACACGTAGTCGCTGCCGAGGAAGATGGTGAACGAGGGACGCCCTTCGTCGACGAACAGCCCGAACTCGCCTTGCTCGGTCTTGTTGACGAAGCCTTGCCGCGGCCGGAACTCGCGTGCACGCAGCCAGCCCTCGACCGTGAGCGGACCGTCGGGCAGCGCGAGCGCCGCGTGCGGAACGCTGAGCGCGTCTCCGTCGCCGTCGAGTGCGAGCACATGCTCGACGGCCGGTCGAGGCGGCTGCGGCAGCGAGCGCAGGTCGAGCGGGAGCTCGACGTCGCGCACAGGCAGCGCGACGCGCGCGTCCGCGCCGAGCCAGTCGCCGCGCACTTCGAGCCTCGGGAGGCGCAACGACGCGTCGAGCGCGGCCGCTGGGCGCCTCGCACGCAAGGTGAACTCGCGCGTGGCGCCGGGCTCGATCTTCCCGTGCACGTGGCTCGGCTCGAAGCTCCAACGCGAGTCGTCGCTGTGCGGAACGAGGTCCACGTCCAACGCACGACGCGCGGGATTGCGCAGCTCGATGCGCGTCACGCCGTCGACGCCGAGGTCCGTCCGGAACGCGAGCGGGGCGAGCGAAGCAGGCAGCAGCCCGCGCGCCGCGGCCGCGGCGTCCTCGCTCATTTCGCCGGTGATCGCGCGCGCGTCGATGGCGGCTCCCACCGGCAGCGCCGCGACCGCGATGCCGCTCCTGCGCACCGTCACGAGGTGGTACTGGTGCAGGTAGCCGGCCTTCGGGACGAGTGCCGACTGCTCGCCACCGACCGTGGCGAGCGTGAAGTACTCGATGCCATCCCGCACCCCGTCGTAGCGCATGCGATGGATGTGGCCCGCAAACACAGCGGTCACGTTCCCCGCCGCCGCGAGCCTCGAGTGCACGTTCTGCCAGTCATCACCGTAGTTGCCGCCGAGCCAGCGCGGATGGTGCAGGAAGACGAACACGTGCTCGGCTTCCTTCGCGCGGGCGAGGGCGTCGTCGAGGAACGCGAGCTGCTCGGCGCTCATGCGCTGGCACTCGGGCTTGTTGAAGTTGCGCTCGCCGGTCTCGGGATTGGCCTCGTCCGAGTCGAGCGCGATGAACCACGCGCTCTTGTGGCGGAACGCGTACCACAAGGGGCCGAAGTGCGCCTCGTAGTCCGCCTCGTGCTCCTCGCTCGGCCGCGCACCCTTGCCGCGCCAGTAGATGTCGTGGTTGCCGACCACGGGAAACCACGGGCAGGCGAGG
>CAITGX010000358.1 GCA_903892045.1 uncultured Planctomycetota bacterium
CCTGCTGAGCTGGCAGGATCGACGCTCGCTCGGGGCCCTCGCGGTGCTCGTGACCTGCTGCGCCCTCGCGCTGCTCCAGCGCTACGTCGGTGTCCTGCTGCTCGCGTCGGTGTCGCTCGGACTGCTCGTCGATCGCGCCGGCGGAACGTCGGGAGCGCGCCTGCGGCGTACGCTCGCCGTCGCCGGGCTCGCAGCGCTGCCCGTCGTCGCGTGGGCGACCCGCAACGCTCTCCTGCCCTCGAGCCCAGCGGCGCGGCGGGGCGCGGCGAGCGACTCATGGGGCTACGACCTGCGCTGCGCGCTGGGTCAGTTCATGCCCCGGGAACTCGACGTCGCAGTGCTGCCCGAGCTCGGGGCGAGCGCACTCTTGCTGCTCGGAACGATCGCGCTCGTCCGGCGTGGGGCGACGCGCGCCGAAGTCGCCGTGGCGGCCTTTCCCTTGGTCTTCGCCGCAGGGCTCGTCGCGCTGCGACACCTCGTCGAGTTCGATCCGATCGACTCGCGCCTGATGTCCCCCGCGCACGCGGTGGCCTGCGTGCTCGGCGCGCTGGGAGCGCACAGCTTGGTCTCCGCTCGCGGACGCTGGTGGTCGATCGCGCTCTTCGCCGGGTGGCTCGTCCTCGCCGCGCAACGGCAGGTTGTCACGCAGCGCTCCGAGCTCGCGCGCGCCAAGTCCGAAGGCATCGGCATCTACGACAACGCGACCTGGCGCACGTCGGAGGCCCTCGCCGCATTGCGCAGCGCGTCGCCGGAGGGCCTCGGGTTCACCAACGAGCCGCACGCGCTGTTCCTGCTCGCTGGGCTGCGAGCGCGAGCGCTGCCGGCGCGGCCCGCTGGCTACGCGCGCCTCTACGAGCGCTGGAGCGCGGAGCCCGAGATCCCCCGCTGGATCCTGTGGTTCCCCTTCGGAGGTCGCGCGCAGCTGCCGCTGCCCGAGGGCGGAATCGCACTGGAGCGCACGGCGGTCTGGGCGGACGCCGAGCTCTGGCGCGGGCGCTAGAAGAGCCGCGCGAGGATCGCGAAACGGACCTCGTCGAGGCCGTTCTCCTGCCCGTGGAACCACAGGAGCTCGGGCCCGAGCGACGCGAACGGGGTGTACCACCAGTCGAGGCCGGCAGCGGCGTACGTGCCCCACTGGTCCACGCCGATCACGACGTCGCTGGACTCGTCGCGCCACTCGAGGCCCGCGCGCGCATGGACGCCGAGCGGGGTTCCCTCGATGCGGGCGCGGGCGCGCAGGCCGGTCTGAACGCGCCAAAGGTGCACGTCGCCCGCCCCAGAGTCGAGTTCGTGCTTGGACCAGTTCGCGCCGAGCTCCCAGCTCGCGACGATCGGATCGTCGTTGAGGTCGTAGCCGCCACCGAGCGAGACCATCAGCGCGTCGCCGTAGTCCACGGCCGCGCCGCGCGTCGGGTCCGCCACGCCGGCGCCGAACTCGATCCACTCTCGCGGAGCATCCGGATGCGGAGCCGTGCAGGCGCTCGCGCACGCGAGCGCCGCCAGGGCGAGCCCCACACTGGTGCCGCGCGCGCTCACTTGCTCCCCGGCTCGAAGGGCGCACCCGCGAGGTAGATGCGCGGAGTCTTCGCCAGCTCGTAGCGCTGCTGAAGGAGCGCCGCGAACAGGCCCATGAGCGGCTCGCACTCCGACTCGTCCCGGCCGACCCCGCGGATGTGCGCGACCTCGCGGAACTCGCCGAGGATCCCGAGCTGCGCGATCGCGCCGTCGTACACGCCGACGGCCACACAGTAGGGCTGACCGGCGCCGTGCGTGTGGTAGTTGAGCACCAGCTCTTCTTGAGCCGCGACGGCGTTGCGCATCAGCGCGCCGTAGCGCGGGTGCGCCTCGATGCGCTCGATCACCAGATGGAAGAACTCGACCGGAGTCATGCCGCGCATTGAAGCACAAGCGCGCTCGCCGGCCAACTCGGCCTGCGAACGCGCCCGGGAGCAGGACGAGCGCTCGGTCAGGGAACGAAGATCACCTGCAGCGCGTCCGAGAGGTCGGACTGCGCCCCATCGCGGAACCAGCACTGGAAGTTCCACAGTTCACCGGCCGTGAGGGGCGCGATCACCTCCGTGGGCAGGTCCAGCGCGTAGTCGAGCGTGGTGCCGGAGCCCGAGCTCACGATCGGCAGACGCCGGGCCGGATTGCCGACGCAGCGCGTGCCGCTGCCGAGCGGCGTCGACTGCCGCGCGATCGAGCAGAAGAACAGGCCGGACTTCTGCGGTGGAACGTTGCTCGCATGCAGGGCCAAGTCATTGGCGGCGATGCTCGTCGAGCCGCTCGCCGTGATCACCGAGCCCGCCGCACCGCTCTGGCAGAAGCGCTCGACCAGCGAACACGCCGTGCGCACGACGCGGAAGCCGTCGACGCCGGCCTCGACGATCGACGCGGTGCCCGAGTCATTGGCCGTGAAGCGCACGCGCACGCTCGAGTTCGCGAGCACTCCCGCGGCCGCGAGCTGGGCCGCGCTCACCTCGTTCGAGCGCCACGTCGTCGCGCTCGTCGTGTGTGCAGCGATCGTCGTCCACGGCCCCGACGCGCCACCGGAGCTCGCCTCGACCAGCAGCCGGTCCACTCCATCCGTGACCGTGAGGTTCAGGTAGTAGGAGTAGCGAATCGCGCAGCTCCCGCCCGAGAGGTCGAGCACGGGCGAGAGCAACGTCACGGAGCCGCCGTCCACGTCGCTGTTCCCCGCGGTGTTCTGCGTCAGGTAGCAGGCACCCGAGCCATCGCCGTCGCTCGCCGGATCGTACGCCCACGCAGCGTCGTTCACCGGCACGCCGCGCTGCCACTGGCCCGCGGTGGCGCCGCTGACCGACGCGCTCCAGCCCTGATCCACCTGGAAGTTGTCGGCGAACACGTCGACCGCGATGCCGCCGGTCAGCGCGGGCGCGTAGAACGCGCTCGGCGCCCCAACGGGGCTCGTCACCAGCCCGCACGTCGCGCTCTGCGCGCTGATGTAGAACTGCGGCACGTCACCACACTGCGGGGCGGGCAAGGTCGCAGCGTACAGAGCACCCGAGCCGGCCGTCATCGGCACGGCCGTGAAGGCACCGGCCTGGTAGCGGAAGTACAGGGTCGGCGAGCCCGCGACGATCCCGGCGCTCGCCTGGATCTGAACCGTGAGCGGAGTGCCGATGCTCATCGTCGTCGGAGCTCCACCCACCACCGTGAAGCCCGCCGCGCACACGCCCGAAGGTGCCGCGAGCGCGGCCTGCAATCCGGGGTGGTTCGCGTTCGTGCCGGCGTTCGCACCACCGGTCGCAGTGCAGCCGCCGTGGGTGTGGATGCCGATGGCGTTGCCCGTGGGCTCGTGGATCACCGGCGAGCCGCTGTTGCCACCGGTCGTGTCCGGCGTGTACTGCAGCGTGTTGCCCGAGTTCGTCACCCAGCCGCCGACGTGGGTCTCCTGCACCTGGTTCCAGTTCGCAGGACTGGTGCGGGAGCCGAAGCCCGTGACGCGAATCGGGTCCGCGGTGTTGAGCGGCGGCGGAATCGCGAGCGAGTAGCGCACGCCGTAGGCCTGAAAGGGCGTGAGCCCCGTGTTCGAGTTGGGGAACACTCCGAAGTAGGCCCAGTCGTTCCCGACGCCCTGCCCGCCGTTCGTCTGCACGTTGCCCGTGTCGATCGCGTACTGGTCCTGCGGCGGCGGATTCTGAATCGTGCCCGTGCTCGTCGAGAGCGGCACGTTGAACTGCAGCACTTGCAGGTTGGTGCCCGTGCAGTGGCCGGCCGTGAGCATGCAGGCGTTGCAGTCGTTGATCACCCAGCCCGTGCAGCCGACGGGCACGAGGCGCCCTGCGCGGTTGTCGTACGAGAGCACGCGGTCGTCCGTCGCGCCGCAGATCGACTCGGGCAAGCCCGAGAGGTCGGCGGTCACGGCCTCCAGCACGACTCGACTCGCCCCGCTCCCCGGCTGCGCGAGCACCTCGACGAGCACCGCGTCTCCGTTGAAGTAGGCCGAAGTCTTGCGCCACTGCTCGACGTGCACGGCGTTGAGTTCCTGCACCGCCCCGTCGAACAGCGACGTGATGCGCAGGATCGCCCCCGTGCCATCGAACACGCTGCCCGCGAGCTCGACCGTCGAGAACTCGAGGCGCATCCAGGCGGCCCCGTCGACCACCACCGGGAAGGACAGCACGACCGCGGGCGCGCTGCCCGCATTGGAGTGGACGCCACTGTCCATCGGCATCGAGATGCGGATCGAGGGCAGGGGGTCCTCGGCGCGCGCGAACGCGGAGAGGGCCAGAGCAGCGCACAGGCAGAGGCAGAGGTTCAAGGCAGCGATCTCGCGGGGTGAGTCAGGGAGGCGGGCCTCCGGTGGCCCCGGAGCCTGCTCCCTGAAGGTAGGCGCAGCCGACGAGAGCCGCTAGGGCGTTGCTCGAAGGCGCGACCGCGAGCCATGCGGGGTCCGCTGACAACGACGCGGCCGGCTCGCGTCCCCTCGGGGACGACGAACCGGCCGCGGGTCCGTGAAGCCAAGTCGGCGCGGACAGAGCCCTCAGGAGGCAGGCTTCTCCGAGAGCAGGTGGCGCTTCTTGTCGACGTTCTTGAACTCCTCGGCTTCCGGCAGCGGGTCTTTCTTGGAGCCGATCGCGGGCCACTTCGAAGCGAAGGTCTCGTTGATCTCCTTGTACTCGGCCCACTTCTCCGGGAGGTCGTCTTCGCTGAAGATCGCCTCGGTCGGGCACTCGGGCACGCAGGCGCCGCAGTCGATGCACTCGTCGGGGTTGATGACGAGGAAGTTCTCGCCCTCGTAGAAGCAGTCGACGGGGCAGACATCGACGCAGTCCGTGTACTTGCACTTGACGCAGGGTTCGGCAACGACGTAGGCCATGGCGCTATAAGGTCCTTTCGGGCCAAGGATTGTCCACATTCGACCGCGCGGGTAAAGGCCTCGGCGGTGCCAAAACCACCCGCTCCCCAAGGCCGTACGTGTCCGACCGAATCGTCTCGCCCGCGCCACTCCCCGCGCGCTCCATCCTGCGCCTGTGGTGGCCGCTCGCCGCGAGCTGGCTGCTCATGGGCGCCGAGCTGCCCCTGTTCTCCGCCGTCGTGGCGCGCCTGCCGGATGCCGAGCGCAATCTCGCGGCCTGGGGTTCGCTGGTCTTTCCGATCGCGCTGACGATCGAGGCCCCGATCATCATGCTCCTGTCCGCGTCGACGGCTCTGTGCCACGACCGGCAGAGCTACGAACGAGTCCGGAGCTTCATGCTGCGCGC
>CAITGX010000359.1 GCA_903892045.1 uncultured Planctomycetota bacterium
CGGTCGCGCCCGCGAGCGGCATCGGCATCGGCCCGGAGTTGTAGAGCGACGCCGGCGGCACTTGCAGGCGGTGCACCCACTTGCGACCAAACGGCAGCTGGTACGCGACGAGCTCGGTGAGCTGGCCGTCGGCGCTCGGGGTGCGCACGAACAGCAGCCCGGACTCGCTTTCCGCGACCGAGTGACGTCGCACGCCGACGAGCACGTCGTCCGCATCGAGCTCGATCCCGGCGATGCGTCGCGCCGCGCCGATGCGCGGATGCACTTCGACGATCGCGCCGGGCGCCTTCCCGGTGGCGAGGTACACGAGGTACAGCTGCTCGCCGCTGCGCACGATCGAGTCGAACTCCGCATCTTCCTCGCAGGGCACGCGCCACGCGCGCACGCCCGTCTCGAGCTCCCACGCCGAGAGGCAGTCGCGCTCGCCCGGCGAGCTGGACTTGGGGAAGGCAGGCAGATAGAGCCGACCTGCCTCGATCCACGCACCCGCCGCGTCCGCCTCGCTGACATGGCCCGGCAACCGGAAGATCCGCGTGCGACTGCCCGTGAACGGGTCGAGCACGACGGCCGGAGTCTGCGCCCAGTCGCTCGGCAGCAGCACGAGGTGCTCGGCGCCGAGCACGGGCCTGTGCGCCCACAGTCCCTGCGGGACCGGGCGCTCCCAGAGGGCGATGCCGCTGCGCGGCTCGAGCGCGATCAGGCTCGCGCGACCGTCCGCGCTGCGCGTGACGACGACGACGAGGCCGCCGAGCGCGACGTGGTGCTCGATGCGCGCTCCCGACGCGTTCCAGCGCCAGCGCACCGTGCCGTGCATCGGGTCGAGGCCGGACATCTGCGTGGTCCCGCCGAGCACGAGCACGTCCGCCGCGAGCGCCGCGCGCGTCAGCGGTCGCACGGAGCCGGGCTCGAGCGTCTGTGTCCAGAGCGCGACGTTCGGGTTGCCGGCGTCGCAGACCTGCAGGATCTCGACGCGGCCCGTGCGCTGCATCTGGATCTGGATCCAGCGCCGCGCTCCGCCCGGAGCCGGTGCCTCGAAGTGCCCGAGCAGCGCCATCTGGCCCATGCCGAAGTACGCGCTCGTGTCCTTGCCGTCGTAATGGGCGAGCTCGGTCGACATCGGTCGACCCGGCAGGATCGGATCCTGCGGGAGCGACTGGGACAGGTCATCGAACTTGCGCCGTGAATCGCGCGGGAGATCGCTCTCCAGCGCGGGACGCGCGCGCGCGACGCGCCGCGCCAGCGCAGCGGCGAGCGGCAGGTTGCCGAGATCCTCGAGCGCCGCGCGCAGCACCATCAAGGACTGCAGCTCGCTGTCGCGCGCGACCTCGGGCGACCAGTCGTCCGGAATCGCGCGCTGCACACCCTGCACGAGCGTGCCCCAGTCCTGATCGTCGAGCGCCTGTTCCAGTCGGTCGCGAGCCGCGTCGAGCGCCGCGGTAGTGTGCGGGTAGAGCACGGCCACGCGCTCGAGCGCGAGCGAGTCGGAGCGCTCGCGCGCCTGCGCCAGCAGGGCGGCCGCGCGCTCCTCATAGGGCGCGTGCTCTGTGGGATTTGACTCTGCGAGCTCTCCGATCCGCGCCGAGGCCGCCTGCGATGGATCACCGGGAAGCTCCACGTCGCCCCACGCGGCGAGCAGCGCATGCAGCTCGCGGAACTCGGCCGCGACATCGCCACGACGCCGCGCGTCGCGGGCCAGCTCGATCCCGACGAACAGCGAGACCGGCAGCACGCCACTCGAACTGGACGGGGGAACGCTCATCGAGAAGCGCTCGGAGCCACGTCGATTCCACCAGTCCTGCGGCATGTCGCGGTCGCTCGCGATGCGGCCGAGGTCGGCGAGCAGGCTCGCGCGGCGCTCGTGCTGGTCGAGCAGCTCGCAGAGGTCGATTCTGTTCACGTGCACGCGCACGAGAGCCGTGTCGCCCGGCGACAGCGCGGCCGCCCTGTCGAGGCGCTCGATGGCGCCGGCGGGATCCGCGGCGAGCTCGAGAGCGCGGGACTCGGCGAGCAGCAGCGAGAAGACGCGCGCGAGCGCGGGCGCCCGGAGGGAATCGTCGGCGGGAGTGGCGAAGCGCTCGACGAGGGCACGCGCGCGCGCGAGGAGCTCGAGCGCGGATCCGCTCTGTCCGGCCTCCATCTCGACCAGCGCGCGGCGCTCGAGCACGCTGGCCCAGTCGAGCGCGGGCTGCGGATCGTCCGGGGACTCCTCAGTCTGTCGACGGAAGCGCTCCTCGACGGCGCGCCAGTCGATCACGCCGAACAGCGCGCCGGACGTGGAATAGAACAACGCGCCGTCGCCCAATGCGACGTTGCCGCTGCGCAGGCCGGGTTCCCAGTCGGCCGTCGCCTCGGGCAGCTCGCGGGCGAGCGCCTCGCGCAGCAGCGCGACGCGGCGATTGGGCGTGGCGACGAGGACGTTGTCGCGCGTGAGCAGCGGCCGCGGCCACTCCGAGAGGTTCGTGACGTCGGCGCTCTCCTGCAGCTCGGTCGGTGCCGCCGAGGCAAGTCCGCGAGCCGCGCGCACGGACACGACGCGCTGCCCCGAGAACCACACGCGCTCCGCGTCGGCGCCGAGCAGAGCGATGAGCTCGCGCGAAGGACGTCGCAGCGCGGAGTGCGGCCGAGACCAGAGCCGAGCGCCGGTGACGAGGTCGAGCGCGAAGAAGTCGTAGGAGTCGATGGGTGCGCAGACCACGACGTCGCCAGCGACGACGGGCGAGGCCGTGGCGAACACCTGCGGGCGGTCGACGATTTCCCAGTGCGACGCGCGCGGGACCGGAATCTGCTGGTACAGCGCCTGCCAGATCACGTCGCCGCTCTGGAGGTCGAGAGCCGCGATCGAGCCGAGCTGCGTGGAGACGATCACGCGCTCGCCGACGACCGTCACGGGCGGCGCGTTGTACTCGTGCAGCTGGCGCCCGAACATGTTGAGCGCCATCTGGCCCGACATCAGCGCGCTCGACCACAGGCGCTCGCCGCTGTAGAGGTCGAAGCAGCCCACGTGCAGGTCGACGCGGCCTTGCATGCGGTAGTAGGGCACGATCACGCGCGAGCCGGCGATGACCGGCGGGGCCGCGACGCTGAGCTGGTGCTCGAGCGGACCGGAGTCGCCGTCCCACTCGAGCGGCGGGCGGTGATTCCAGAGCTCGCGTCCCGTGCGCAGGTCGAACGCGTACAGGCGCCGCTCCGGGATCACGTTGGTGATCTCGTAGTTCTGGTACGTGTCGTTGTAGACGTCGCTGTAGGGGATCTGCAGGGCCGCGACGGCCACGCCGGCCGAGGCCGCGGGTCGCACCATCAGCGAGCGCTTGTGCAGGTTCTCGAAGAACTCGCGGCGCAGCAGCGGTCGCGAGCCGTTGGGGCGATACTGGCCGCGGTCCACGAGCGTCCAGCCCGCGGGCTCCGGCGACTCCCAGCGCTTCTCGCCGCTCCAGGCGTCGAAGGCGTGGAGCCGCAGCGTGTCGGTGACGAGCACGGTGTCGTCGACGACGGCGGGGTAGATGCAGTTGCTCGAGCCGCTCGAGAACGGCGTGAGCACGTCGTTGCGCGCGAAGGCCTGGCTCCACGTGACGGACTCGCGCCCGGGAAGCGCCGGAGTTCGCTCGAGGCCCGTGCTCAGTGCACCCGCGAGCTCGAGCCGACGCGCCGCCGCGGTGGTCGGCGAGCCGGCGAAGAGCCGAGCCAGCGACTCGGCGCGCTGCCATGCTGCCGTCGCCGAAGCGTGCTCGCCGAGCTCGAATTCGAGGTCGCCGAGGGCCCACCATGCGTCGGCGGCCGCAGGCGTCAGCGGATAGCGTCGAGCCACCTCGAGCAGGGCGCGCGGATCGCGGGCGCGGCGCGCGATGTCGAGTGCCTCGCGCGATTCCTCGCCGTAGCGCGTCGCATACAGCTCGCGGGCCTCGGCGGGGAGCGACGCGAGCTTCTCGCGCGCCCAGACGGCCGCACCCTGCCGCGCGATCTCGTCGACGTCCTGCGCGATTTCGGGCGGCAGCAGCACCTCGCCGCGGTGCTGCGTCAGCAGTTCCTGCAGCAGGGTGAACGCCTCGCTCCAGCGCTGCGCGGCGAGGTGTCCCTCGGCGCGCTCCGCGAGCGCGCGGGCCTCGCGCGTCTGCGGGATCGCGAAGCCGCGCGACACCGTCTCGGGCTCTTCGTCCTGCGCGCGCGCGAAGCCCAGCGGCACGACGGCAGCGAGCGCGCCGAGAAGCGCGAGCGATGCGAGCGTGCGGAGCTTGCACAGGTCCATGGGGTTCAGATCAGCTCGAACTTCTTGCGCAGGATCCACTCGATGGCGAGCACGAGGAGTGCGGCGAGCAGGGTCGGCCAGCGGTCCCAGATGTCGTCGAGGCGCGCGGAGATCGGATCCGCGCGCGACTCGTCGCCCGGCAGCTCGGCGAGCAGCTCGTCCATGCGCGTCGGGTCGACGGCCTTGCCGCGCGAGAGGGCGCTCGCGGCGACGAGCATCTCGGGCGCGGGCGCGGGATCGCGGTTCTCGAGGCTCGGCAGCACGACCTCGAACTCCGTCGACGCACGTCGCTCGGACCCGGACTCGATCCATACGCGATACAGGCCGGTGCGCGCGGGCTCGATCGCGCCGCGGTACACGCCGGGACGTCCCTCGGTCGCGCCGAGGACGAGCTCGCTCGAAGTCCCTTCGGGAGAGCTCCAGCGCACGAGCTGCGTGGGCTCGCTGCTCGGACGGTAGTCGTCGTCGAGCACGCGGGCCTCGATCGCCACGCGCTCGCCGAGGTCGTACTGCGTACGCGCGAGCTCGAGCCTGTAGCGGCGATCTCCGCTCTTCATGCGGCCGAGCGCGAGCCAGCGGATCGCGTTGCGCCAGAAGCGCTGGTGGTAGCGCGGCCCGAAGTGGTAGAGGAAGCGCCACGTCTCGTCGACCGCGAGGAACAGCGTGCGACCGGCGGGGTAGTAGCCCGCGACGGCGAGCGGGTGGTTGCCGTAGGCGTTCGCGTCCGTGGGATGCCGCAGCAGTACCTGGCTGCCCGGCTTCGCGCGGTGCACCGGGACGTAGAAGTACATGCCCTGCAGGCCGCCCTCGTCTTCCCAGAGCGCGCGGTTGGTCTCGACCTCGGGGTGCAGGCGCACGATCTCGTGCGGGTTCAGGCTGTCCTCGAGCTGCGGGTGGAACTCGCGCGTGAGGTCGCCGGCTCCCGTGCGCAGCTCGGCATCGTCGAAGATGACGGGCATGAGCTGCGCGAGCGGCGTGTCGAGGTACGCCTTCGGCAGGTCGTACTCGCCGGCGAGGAAGCACAGGCCGCCGCCGCGCTCGACGAACTCGACGAGCGCCTTCATGAAGTCGTCGCAGCGCCGCGGATCGGGCGAGATCGCGAACGGGTTCACGTCACCCAGGATCACGACGTCGTAGCCGTCGAGCAGCTCCTTGCGATCGGTCGGCACCGCGCGCAGCGGCTCGACGCCGGGCGAGGATTCCTGCAGGAAGTCCGAGTTCGCCGACAGCAGGAAGGCACGGAACTCGATGTTCTCGTCCGCGCGCTTGAGCATGTCGAGCGCGAGGCGCCGGTACTCCCAGCGCGGGTAGCCCTCGATGTACAGCACGCGCACCTTCTGCGGGCTGACGTGCACGGCGACCTCGAGCGCGTTGTCGTCGAGCAGCGTCTCGCTCTCGAGCGGTGCGACCTCGACGCGGAAGCGGCGCTGCTGCGTGCGGCGGTCCGCGGGGCCCGCGCGGGCGACGAGCGTCGCGCGCTCGCCGGCCTCGGAGAGACCGACGTCTTCCGTGGAGAGCACGCGCTTCGCGCCGCCGCTCTCGGGGTCGTATTCCTCGAGCTTCACGCTGGCGCTGCCCGTGCGCTCGACTCCGCGCGCGATCACGCGCACGCTGATCTCGATCTCGTCGCCCTCGAGGGCCGTCGGCGGGGCCTCGACGAGCTCGAGCACGAGGTTGCGCTCGGGGCGCGTGTCGCCGATGACGACCGTGTGCACGGGAATTCCGGCCGCGCCGGCGCTGCGCGCGGCCTCCTCGACGGGCAGTCCGGAGTTCTGCCGGCCATCGGAGATCACCACGATGTCGGTGACGTGCCGACCGCGGTGCTGCGCCATGGCTTCGGCGAGCGCGTCGCCGAGCTGCGTCGAGTGACCGCGTCCCTGCAACGTTGCGCCTCCGGTCCACGGCTCGAGCGAGCTCGAGAACGTGAACGTTCGCGCGACGTAGTCGCCGCTCGCAAGCCGCGGAGCGAGCACGCGCTCCGCGAGCGCCTGCGCGATCTGCGAGCGCGTGGCCTGTGCGGGATCCGCGATGCCTGCCTTGGCGAGCGCCGCGCGCAGCTCGGGATTGCCGGCGTAGGCGTCGCGGCGCTGCATGCTCGCCGAGTCGTCGACCAGCACGAGCACTTCGGCCTTCTGGACCTCTTCCCGACGCGTGACCTTCACCGGCCGGAAGATCACCGCCATCAGGATCGCGAGTGCGAGGAAGCGCAGGGTGGCGAGCACCCAGCGGCCGCCGTTCCCGATGCGCTCGCCGCGGTAGCCGAGCCACGCCACGAGCGCGAGCACGGGCAGCACGACGAGCACGACGACCCAGGTCTCGGGCAGGTCGAGCAGGCGGAACGTCTCGCGCAGGTCGGTCGAGGCCTGCAGCAGGGCGAGCGGGGAGAGGTTCACGGCGTGCTCCTCGAGCGTCCGATCCACGCGGCCCACAGCGACTCGCACACGAGCGCGACGAAGCACGCGATCGCGATGCCGCGCCACAGCTCGCCCTTGGGGGGCGCGCTCTCTTCCGGATCGCTCGAGCGCGTCTCGCTCGCGCTCGCGAGCTCGAGCGAGGGGTGCACGCCGACGAGCTCGACGGCCGAGATGCGCGCCAGCGCGCCTTCGAGCGGATCGAGTTGCACAGCGAACGGCTCGCTCGTGCCGCCCTCGGCCTCGATGCGGTACACGCCCGCGCGCTCGGTCGCTCCGATCGCCGTCACGCGCCGGCGCGTGGCGCCCGCCGCCTGCTCGCCCGCATCGATCGGGCGCCGCCCGCCCTCGGGCAGCACGAGCTCGACGCCTTGCCGGAACGACTCGAGGTCGAGCGCGAGCGCACCGCCCACGGGCACGTTGCGCGGCGGAACTGCGGTGCGGCCGGCGTAGCGCAGCCACTCGTGCACCAGCGGCACGAGCGTGCGCGGCGACTCGGGCAGGCGCGTCCACTCGGGATCGATCGAGGTCGTCCAGAGGAAGACCTTGCCGCGGTCGTAGGACTTCTCGACGAGCAGCGGGCTGCCGGCCTCGTCGTCGAGGCGCGCGAGCACGCGGGCGCCTTCGTGCGCACGCGCGGAGCGGAACTCGTAGATCGGCACTTCGGTGAGCAGCGGCCGCCAGCGTTCGTCCGCGAAGAAGCGGAACGCGGGGTGGTCGAGCACGAACTCGCGCACTCGGTGGTAGCCGTCGCGGCGCGCGATCGCGATGCGCCCGCCCAGCTCGGCCGGAGCGAGACCGCTGCCGTCCGCCTTGAACAGCCGCTGGTTGAAGCCCGCCGCATCGACCTTGTCGCCGAGCGTCATCACGAGCGCGCCGCCCTCGGCGACCCAGCGCTCGAGGCGCTCGACGGAGTCCTGCGCGAGGCCGTCGACGTTGGCGAGCACGACGACGTCGACCTGCGCGAGGTCGAGCGCCGGATCGCGCAGCTCGTGGGGCTCGATCGTGCGCGGCTCGAAGGGGCGCGCGGCGCCACCGGCGAGCACTTCGTCACCGCGCGGCGGATCGAGCACGGCCCCGAGGAATCCGACCTCGTCCTGCTCGATCTCGGGGCGCGGTTCGCCGTTGACGAGCAGCACGCGCACCGCGGGCGGCACGAGCACGACCTGCGAACGCACGTCGTCCGTCGCGAGTCGGTCCGACTCGATGCGCGCCGTGAGCACGTGCGCGCCGGCCGTGGGGAACACCACGGGGAACACGACCTTGCCCTCGCCCTGCGCTGGCACGTCGACGGGCCGATAGGGGAGCTTGCCGTCCTCGTCGATCGTGAGCGTCACGCGCACGCCGTTGCGAGCCACGGGCCCGAAGTTGCGCACGGTCACCGCGACGTCGCACGGCGCCTGCGGCCCGAGCACCTCGGCGAGCGGCTCGATCGCCGCGACGCCTAGGTTCGGCGGCACGTCCTCCCGCGGCCCGAGATCCTCGACGGCGACGCGGCACCCGAGCTTGCTGAGTGCCTCGAGCTGCTCGCGCAGCGCGGGTGCCCCGTCCTGCTCGCCGCCGCTCTCGAAGTTGGTGCGCTGCAGGTCCGTGAGCAGACGCACCTCGAGCGAGCTCTGCGTCGAGCCGCGCGCGTCCTCCTCCGCGAGTCGCACGACTTCCCCGAGCGCCGCCGCGAGATCGAGCGACTCGTCGGTGGGGGCCTGCAGCGTCCCGAGCATGCTGAGCGCCTCGTCGGGCCTGCGCCACGCGACGAGGCGCGGCCGCGCGCTCGCCACGATCACGCGCACGCGGTCATCCCGCCCTGCGTCGAGCTCGAGCACGATCTCCCGCGCGCGCTCGACGATGCGCTCGAAGCTGCTCTTCACGTCCGCGCGGTAGGCCGTCGAAGCCGAGGCATCGATCACGATCGCGACGTCCCGTCGGCTCTGCGCGAGCGCCGCCAGCGGCGAGCGATCGCCCACGAACGGTCGCGCGATCGCGAGGGCGAGCAGCGCGACGGCCGCCATGCGCAACAGCAGCAGGATCAGGTTCTCGAGCTGCGCGCGCCGGCGCGTCTTGCGGTACGCCGCGAGCACGAAGCGCATCGCCGCCCACGGCATCGGCTTGTAGCGCTGGCGGTTGAGCAGGTGGATCGCGAGCGGCACGAGCGCGAGCAGCGTGCCGGCGAGCAGGGCGGGATTGACGAAGCCGTCGAACATGGCCTAGCGCCTCCCGCCGCGGGCGCGCGCCTTGCGGTGCGCGAGGTAGGTCGTCAGCGCCGCCTCGAGCGTGCGCGAGGTGTCGAGCTGCACGTAGTCGACGCCCATCGCCGCCGCGTGGCGCGCGAGCTCGCGGTTGTGCGCGGTGATCTCCTCGACGTACGCCTGCCGGAGCGCCTTGGGATCCACCTTGAGCATGCCCGCGCCCTCGAGCCCGTCGAGGCGCACGAGTCGCGCGATGTCGAACGACAACTCGAGCGGATCGAGCACCTGGAACAGGATCGGCTCGTGCCCGTCGTGGCGCAGCCGCCGCAGGCCCTCCACCACGCTGGGGATGTCGTCGAAGAAGTCCGAGTAGATCGCGACGATGCCGCGCTTGCGCAGGCGCCCCGCGAACCACTGCAGCACGCCTCCGACGCCCGTGGGTCCGCTCGGCTGCGCGGCCTCGAGCGCGCTCCAGATCGCGTGCTTCTGCCGGTCGCCCGACGACGGCGGCACCTTGACGCGCTCCTTGGCGTCGAACAGCACGAGGCCCGACGTGTCGCGCTCGCCGATCACGAGGTGCGCGAGCGCGGCAGCGCACCAGCGCGCGTAGTCGAACTTCGTCCAGTCGAGCGACCCGAACGCCATCGACTCGCTCGCGTCGACGAGCAAGTGGCAAGCGAGCGTGGTCTCC
>CAITGX010000360.1 GCA_903892045.1 uncultured Planctomycetota bacterium
GTCGCGCCGAAGTCGAGCCAAGCCTGAGAGCTGGTCACCCTGCGCGAGCTTCGCGGGCTCGCGCTCGCCTCAGAACGCGCGGGGGCTCGTCACTCGCGCGCGCGAGCGCGCCACGCGCTCACTCGACGGCTAATGCGGGCTCGCGTCGAGCAGCTCGCGGACGTAGTGCTCGACGGCACCGTCGAGCCAGCGCTCGAAGCCGTCGTTGTCGCTGCGCGCGAGGTAGCCCATGTGGCCGCCGTGGGCCTCGAGATGCAGCGTGATCTGCGGCGACAGCGAGACGCGCCCGAACACGCGCGAGTCGATCAGGGGATCGTCGAGCGAGCTGACGATCACGGTCGGGATGCACACGTCGGCGAGCCGTGAGGCGCTCGAGCAGTGCTCGTAGTAGTCGGCGGCGTCGGCGAAGCCCGAGACGGGAGCCGTGAAGCGATCGTCGAGCGTGCGCAGCGTGTCGAACAGGCCGACGGGTGCGCGCGGCCGCACGGCGCCGAGTCCCGTGACGAGCTCGATGTCTCGGCGCAGGCGCGAGACGAAGCGCAGCTCGTAGATGCGATTGAAGCCGCGGTGCAGGAGATCGGCGCAAGCGGCGAGGTCGGAGGGTGGATTGACGGCGAGCACGCCGTCGCAGAGCGGCTCGCGCTCCGCAGCGGCCAGCAGGGCAATGTTGCCGCTCAGCGAGAAGCCCACGACGACGTGGCGCAGCCCTGGATCGCGTGCGTGGCTCGCGGCGAGCACGGCGGCGAGGTCGTCGCTGCGCCCGGAATGGTACGGGTGTCGCGCGAGCCCGCGGCCCGAGCCGGCGTTGCGCAGGTTGACGGCCCAGATCGAGTGCCCATGCGCGGCGAGTCGCTCGGTCGAGCGCCGCACGTAGTCCGAGTCGACGTCGCCGGACAGCCCGTGCAGCAGGACCACGCGCGTACCGCTTGTGCCCTCGAGCGCGTGCACGCTGAGCCGATCCCCGTCGGCGAGCTCGACCTCGATTCTCGGAGCACGCGAGAGCGGCTCTCCAGCACTCGGCAGCAGGTGGCCGAGCAGCGTCTGCGTCTGGCCGCCGCGCGCCCACCACGGCGGCTCGCAGCGGCGCGGATACGGCCGCGTTCGGCGCGCGCTCACTCAGCTGTCCTTGCCGTGGCACTTCTTGAACTTGCGCCCGCTGCCGCACGAGCACGGATCGTTGCGGCCGACCTTCGAGGCGCCGTGCACGAACGGATCCTGCTTGTCCGGCACCATGGGCGTGTTGCGACCGGCGCGGACGAGCTCCGCGAGCTCCTCGCACGCCGGCGCGAGCGCGCGCCGGGCCTCGAAGGCCTGCGTGAACACGCTCGTCGCCGCGATGAAGTCGAGCAGCGCGTCGAGCACCTCGGCGACATGCTCCACGCGCGGGTCCTTGCGCGCGAGCCGCGCGCCGAGCCCGTGGACCACGACCTCGCGCACGTCCTCGCCATCGAGCAGGCGCGGCACCTTGCCGAGCTCGTCGTAGCAGCACGCGAGGAACATCTCGGCCAGCTCGCGGACGTGCTCGCGGGGCACGGAGCCCACGGAGCGCCCGAACGGGGAGTCGAGGAAGGCGGCGAGGTCGAGCGCGATCTGCTTGTCGGCCATGGGGCGGGCAGTCTAGCCGCGGGGGCGGGCCGAGAAGGGGCGCGGGGCGCACCGATGCTCGCTCATCGGCGGCCCCGCGAGGGGAGCGTCAGGAGTGGCGCGCGCAGAACTCGTCGTCCGCAGTCCACCGCGTGCCGCGCTCCGTCTGCGAGCGCTCCCACGAGGGGATTCTGGTCTCGAGAGCGACGGGGCTCGATCGGCTCGAGCGCGTAGGGTGCGTTCGAAGAAGTGCTGCGCGATGAGCGCCCACGCGCCGGAAGGGAAGGGCGACGCCCGGGGAGCTCTTGCGCGTGGATCCTGGCCGCCGGGCTCGAAGTCGACCCTCGCCGCAAGCCGGGCACGAGGTCGTCGCGCACACACGCCGACGCCGCGCGAACCCCATCTCGGCGCCGGGAACCTGCCGCACCTCCCGCTGCGGAGGCTGACGAGTGGCCGCGGGCGGACTTGGGAACGTGCGAGCGGGCGCGCCGAAGCGTCGACGCGCTTGACGGTCCCGAGCGCAGGGAAGCCGTGTCCGCGGAACTCTGAAATCCCCGCAGCATGTCCCGCACGCCGCTCTTGGGGCCTGTTGCGGGCTCGCGGCAACAGGGGCTGGCAGTCGCCCCGACGCGCCCAGCGGGTCGCAGGATCCGCGCTCACGCACTGTGGGCGGCTGTACTGCGGGAGGTGCATCCGGGCGGAGGATCCGCCGCACCTCCCGCTGGAGAGGCCGGAGCGCTGTCGGCGGTTCGCGATGGCTGGCACCACCGCCGAGCTCGCTGTCGAGCACTGGCCTTTCGGCACTCTCCTTCTCGACCACGGTGAGCAGCGCTGGGATGGGCTCATCGCCGTAGAACCGCGAATCGCCGCCGCGTGCCGAGCCGGCGCGGGAGGTGCATCACGCGCCCAAGGCGCGGCACCTCCCGCTCGGAAGCGCTTCCTGACCGCCCGTCCTCCTGCCGCGTGTCGCACCGACGGCGGCGAACTTCACGGCGGCGTCCTGTGCTTCCGTGCTCGAACTCTGGCCCACGCCTGCCGTGCTTCCAAGGCATGCGAGATCCGCAGCAGCGTGCCTGCGACATGCGTAGTCGCTGGACCGAACAGGCTGCGCGCTACTTCGCGTGACAGGGCTGCTCGCCCCACACGAGCGCGTCGAGGCCGCGCAGCACCGCCGCGCGCGAATGGGTCACCAGTTCCTGCGCGAGGTGATTGAAGTCCGTGGCGAGTTTCCAGCACGTCGGGCAGGCGCGACCAAAGCTGCGCGCACTCACTTCGAAGCGCTCGCCACAGCGCGCGCACGTGCAGTGCTTGCTGCAGCCTCGGCACACGAGACGCTCCATCGTGTCCGGCTGGAACATGCGATGGCAGCAGGCGCAGACGCCCGCGATGCGGCGCATCTCGCTCGCGAAGGGCTCGCCCACGCGTCGTCGCGAGCAGATCAGGTCGCGCTCGACCGAGTCCCGCAAGATCCAGCTCCCACCGACACCACCGTGAACCGCTGTCGTGCGCTGCATGACTTACCTCCGAACTCGAACTTGCCACGCCGCACACGCGCGGTCATCCGGGCCGACGTTCGCACCTGGCCGCTGCGCCGCGCGCGGCAAGTTCGTAGGCGAGACTTCGCACCCCTAGCTGGGCTCGCTCTCGAGGCTCACCTGGCGCAGGATCTCCTCGGCCACCTGCGTCGGGTTGTAGCCCCGCGGCAGGTTCACGAACCTCTTGCCGTAGCCATCGGCCATCTGCTTGAGGGCGCCGTAGGAATGCGAAGACCAGCGGATGAGCAGCAGCACGAGCACCGTCTCGTCGCGCGCGATCGAGGCGCGGAAGACCTCGTTGGACGAGTGTTCGCGCGACGTGATCCAGTCGAGGTCCGCGAGCTCGAAGGCGTCGATGAGCGCTTGTCGCGAGAGCGGCCGGTTCGCGCCGCCGACCATCACCACGCGCTTGCCTCGCAGGAGCTCGGCGACGCGCAGCACGGCGGGAGTGCGCTCGCGCGGCGCGCGCGCCGACTTCGCGCTCTCGTCGAGCTCCTTGAGCGCGAGCGCGCGGTCAATCTCGTCGACGATGCGGTCCCAGCACTCGGGGACCTCGATCTCGAGCGGACGCGCCTCGACGAGCGGCAGCAGCTCCTCGCGCAGTCGCACGTCGGAGGTCTTCACGCCCAGCGCGAGCAGGCCTTCGAGCGCGCCGAAGAGCCGCCGCCAGTCGTCGAGCGCGAGCTCGCTGGCGTGGCCGCCGTCGAAGGAGTTGAGCAGCCGCTTCACGTGGTACGAGACGCGGCTGCGCGCCTCGCGCTCGTCGCGCCGCCGCGCTCGATCCGCGGAGAGCTGCCCCTGAAGGCTCGCGAGGCGCGCGCCGAGGTCCTCCCACTGCGTCGGGTCCGCCGGCGCGTCGAGGCTCATGAAGCGCGGCAGGTAGTGCTGCAGCGTGCGCGTGCGCTCGGAGAGCCAGCGATAGGCGTCGTTCTGTTCGTCGTCCTCGGGAAGGCCGTGGGCCTTGAGCAGCGCTCGCACGGCCGACTGGCTCTCGGCGATCACGGTCAGCACCGCGCCCATCGTCTCGCGCTCGTCCTTCTGCTCGAGGTCGAGTTCCAGCGCGATCTCGAGCGCGTGTCCGAGGTTGTCGAAGCCGGCGGCGAGCATGTGCATCGAGGCGCTGTCCGGAAGGTCGACGTCGCGCGAGAGCATCCACAGGTCGCCGCTCCCGCACGCCTTCGCGCGCTTGCGCAGCTCGGTGTTGCGCGCCTGCGTCGACAGCGCGTCGCTCGCGGAGCCCGACTCGAGCTCCCGACGCTGCACCGCCCAGCGGCAGGCCTCGGCCTTGAGGCGCGCGCGCGGCGCCATCTCGCGCGGCTGCGACGGCGGCGGTTGGGGCAGGGCCTTGGGCGCGCGGACTTCGGCAGGCACTTCGGCCGGCATCTGCGAACGGCGCCACGCGCTGCGCAGCTGCTCGATCGCGGAGCCGATCTCGACCAGCGGTCGCTGCTCGGGAGCCGCGGGCGCGGGCGGAGGCTCCTCGACCGGGCGCGTCGCCAGCTCCGCTTCCTGCAGCGTCGCGGAGAGCCACGCGGAGAGCTTGCCGAGCACGTGCCGTACTTCGCTCGAGCGGCGCGCCGAATCGCTGACCCACTTCGAAAGCTCGTTCCAGTCCCCGTCCGTCAAACCGCACTCGAAAGGCATCGCTCGTCGCTCCCCGGCGTGATTCGAACGCGAGTGGCGAGCCGGAACAGCCCGCACCATCCCCGCGCTTCGCGGCCAGAGCAGACGCCACGACCTCGGACATGGAGAGTCCAAGGTCGGGGAAAGTCTCAGTCGAGATGCCCGCGGGCGCTGTCGCCCATCTCGACGCCGCCCTTGGGGAAATACTCCTTCCAGCGGCGCGAGACCTTGTCCGACGTGGCGTCGTCGGCGAAGAGCTCGAGCGGATACCAGGGCTTCATGCGCGCGTCGATCGCGAGCGGCGGGGTGAAGCTCGGGTGGTTGTGCACGAGCTCGACGTTGCTGGCCGTCATGTCGCTCGCGGGGTTGAAGCGCGTGAACGTGGTCCAGAGGAAGTTGACCGTCGAGCGCGTGGCGCGCTCGGCGTCGTCGGAGAGCACGACCAAGGGCCACTTGGCGAAGGACGGGTGGCGCGCGATGCGAGCGGCGGCGCCCGGCTCGTCCGCGTACTTGGGCGCGCTCACGACGAGGCAGCCCTTGCAGTACACGCGCACGTCGCGCACTCCGGCGGGCAGCTCGCCGCTGAACTCGGCAGGCAGCTCGCGTCTGGGCTCGCCGAGGCCGAGCAGCACGCCCTTCGAGCCCTCGTCGATGCGCGGGCCCGCGTAGTCGAGCGAGTCCATCGAGAGGTTCGAGAACAGGAACAGGTCGGTGCGGAAGTCGGCGCGCGCGAGGATGTGCTCGAACGTGGCCTTGAAGTCGCGCACGTCGACGGCGCCGTCCGTCGCGATCAGGAACTTCGTCAGCGACAGCTGGCCCTCGCCGAGGATGCGGAACGCGCTCGCCATGGCCTCGCGCTTGTAGCGGTTGCGCACGACGGCGCCCGCGAGCGCGTGGTAGCCGGTCTCGCCGTAGCTCCACAGCTGCGTCACCGCGGGCATCACCACGGGGAAGAGCGGCGAGAGCAGCTCCTGCAGGTAGTCGCCGATGAAGAAGTCTTCCTGCCGCGGCTTGCCGACCACGGTGGCGGGGAAGATCGCGTCCTTGCGACGGAACAGCGCCTTGCAGGTGAAGCGCGGATAGCTGTGCGTCTCGGAGTAGTAGCCGTAGTGGTCGCCGAACGGGCCCTCGTCGCGGCGGTCGCCGGGGCGCACCTCGCCCACGAGCGCGAACTCGGCGTCGGCGACGATCGGCAGCGGGCTCGCGCGGTGCGTCGCGAGCGGCACGCGCTTGCGCATCATCAGGCTCGTCAGCAGGAGCTCCGGGACGTTCTCCGGGAGCGGCGCGATCGCCGACAGGATCAGCGCCGGCGGGCCGCCGACGTGGATCACGACCGGCAGCGGCTGGCCGAGCTCTTCCGCGCGCTTGAGGTGGTATCCGCCACCCTTGCCGATCTGCATGTGCAGTCCGGTGCTCGCGTCGTCGAAGAGCTGCACGCGGTACATGCCGAGGTTCGAGCCGAGCCCGTCGGGGTGCTCGGTGTAGACGAGCGGCAGCGTGACGAAGCGGCCGCCGTCGCGTGCCCAGGTCTTCATCGCCGGGAGGCGCGACAGGCGCGGCGGCGTGTCGACCACTTCGGTGATGGGCCCGCCGGAGCCGCGCTTCATGCCGACCTTGGCGAGCGAAGCGAACAGCGAACGCTTGGACCACAGCTTGCCCAAGCTCGGCGGCACGAGCTCGTGGGGCAGCCGCGCGACCTCCGCGATCAGCTCCTGCGGCCAGCGCCCGAAGGCGCGCTCGACGCGCGATGCGGTGCCGAACAGGTTCGTGACGAGCGGGAAGTCGCAGCCCTTCACGCGCCGAAAGAGCAGCGCCGGCCCTCCGGCCGCGATCACGCGGCGATGGACCTCGGCAGCCTCGAGCTCCGGATCCACCTCCGCGTCGATCTCCACGAGCTCGCCCGAGCGTCGCAGCTCGTCGAGGAACACGCGCAGGTCAGGAGCCGGCTTGTGCATGCGGCTCACAAGCTAGTTCAGCCGCGCGAGAAGATCACCAAGGCTTCCGCGTTCGCGCGCGGCCGCCTCGCGCGGGGGATCGTTCGATTCGCCCAAGGCCACCGGAGCGGCCTTGGGGCCGAATCGTTGCGCCCTAGGCCTGCTCTTCGAGCTTGAGAGCGCGGTAGCCGCCGATCGACTTGAAGTAGAGGAGCAGCAGCAA
>CAITGX010000361.1 GCA_903892045.1 uncultured Planctomycetota bacterium
CACGTTCAGGGTCGTGATGCCGCCCGCCTGGGCGCGCTGCAGGCCGGCGTCGCGGCAGTTCACCGCGTCGAGCATGCGGACGTCCGGCTGGATCGGTGCGCTCGAGTCCGCGCCCCATCCGCCGCCGACGTGGCTGTGCGTGTCGACGAGGCCCGGCATCAGCACCTTGCCCTTCACGTCGACGACCTTCGCGCCCGCGGGCACCTCGACCGAGCCTCGCGCGCCCACTGCGCGGATGCGTCCGAACTGGACGACCACGACGCCGTCCTCGATCGGCGCACCCGAGACCGGGAGCACGCGAGCGCCGACAAAGGCGTGGGGAAGTTCCTGCGCCGCGGCCGGGACCGCGAGCAGGGCACAGGCGAGCGAGAGCGCTACGGTACGCATGGAGGCCAAGCGTACGGACCCGGCGCGCGACAGCGCCAGAGTCTCGGCCGCAGTCTCCTACTTGGCGCGCGCGGCGATCAGCGTGTCGAGCTCGTGGCGCAGCGCACCGAGGATCTCGTCATAGCTGAAAGTCCCGGCGTCCTCCGGTCCGCGCTTGAGATTGACGAAGTTCGGGCCGCACCACAGGCCGAGGTCCGCGTCGTCCGTCTCACCCGGGCCGTTCACGCGGCAGCCCATGACGGCGATCGTGAGGTCGTGCTCCTTGGCGTAGGCCGTCATCTGCTTGACGTCCGCGGCGAGCTCGACGAAGCGCGCGTTCTCGACGCGCGAGCACGACGGGCAGGCGATGATGTTGAGCCCGTCGAAGAAGTTCGGCGGCACCGAGCGGAAGCGGCCGGCCTCGATGTCGGCGATCAGCTCGCGCCCGACCTTGATCTCGAGGCCCTTGTCGTCGAACGGCACCGTCAGTGAGACGCGCAGGGTGTCGCCGATGCCGCGCGCGAGCAGCTGCTCGAAGGCGATGCGCGTCTTGATGATGCCCTCGGGCGGCATGCCGGCCTCCGTAACGCCGAGGTGGATCGGCACGTCGGGACGCTCGGCCGCGAAGCGCACGTTGGCGTCGACGACGAGACGCGGGTCGGAGTCCTTGATCGACACGACGTAGTCGACAAAGCCGAGCGCGTCGACCATGCGGCAGTGATCGACCGCGCAGGCCACGATCGCCGCGACATGGTCCTCGCCGAAGCGCTCCTTGTAGGCCGGCGCGATCGAGCCGGCGTTGATGCCGATGCGCAGCGCCAGTCCGTGCGCGCGCGCGATGCCGACGAGGTACGCGACCTTCTCCTCCACGGGCTTCTGCTTCTCGTGGTGGTGCAGGTGCCCGGGGTTGTAGCGGAGCTTGTCGACGAAGGGCGCCACCTTCTCGGCGAGCCGGTAGTTCTCCTGCAGGTCGACCGACAGGATGCTCTTCGTCTGTGCGCGGATCTGCGCCAGCGCATCGACATCGGCCTGACTGTCGACCGCGATGCGGATCATGTCCGCTCCCGCTTCCTCGAGGATGCGCACTTGCCGCAGGGTGGCGGGGATGTCGCGGGTCTGGGTGGCCGCCATGGACTGGACGGCGATGGGGGCCGAGCCGCCGACCTTCAGGTGGCGGATCTGGATGGTGCGGGTCTTGCGCGGGGGGATCATCGGTGGGGAGCCCCTGAAGGGCGCGACATCCTAGTGCAGGGGAGCGGGGGCCCAAGGGCCACAAGATCTTGGGCTTGGACTCCCGAGCGAGCCCAAGATCCGGTGGTGAAGCCACGACTTCGCATTTCCGGGCACTTTCCTGCCCCCGGCGCCCTCCAACCTGCGGATTCCGGGCGGGGAGAAGCCCACACCCGGGTTTGACCCCGGCCGACATACCCCTCGCTTGGCCGGTGCGGTCGCGATCCCCTCGCTCCGGGTGCTGACTTCCTCTAGGCAACCCCGCCTCCGGGCGGGGTTGCTGTCTTTTTGCGCCGCCCCGCGCCGAGCCCGCGCGATCATCGCGCGCCATGCGAGTCGACACGCTGATCGTCGGAGGCGGGGTGATGGGAGCCTCCATCGCGCTCGCCCGAGCACGCCGGACGGATCCGATCGAGCAGCCCGTGCTGTTGCTCGAGCGCCGCCACTTCGGCGCCGGCTCCTCGGGCCGCTCGGGCGCGATCTGCCGCCAGTTCTACAGCGACCGCGAGCTCGTCGGCATGGCGCGCGACAGCCTGCGAGACTACGCGAGCTTCGAGACGCGCCATGGCCGCCCGATCGGCTTCACGCGCAGCGGTGTGCTCACGATCGGCGGTCCGGGTCGGCCTGAGACCGTCGAGCTCGTCGCGCGCAACGCCGCACTGATGCAGGAGTGCGGAGCGGAGGTCGAGCTCGTCGACGCACGGCGCATGCGCGAGCTCGTGCCTGGCATCGACGTGTCCGACGGCGCACTCGGCGCGTGGGAGCCCGGTGCGGGCTTCGTCGATCCACAGCGCACGGTCGACGCCTTCGTGGCGGTGGCCCGCGGAGCCGGAGCGACGGCGCGCTCGGGGGTCGAGGTGCAGGAACTCGTGCTCGACGGCGCGCGCGTGCGCGGCGTGCGCACGAGCGATGGCGACTTCGAGTGCGAGCGCATCGTGATCGCGGCCGGCCCGTGGACGCGCCGCCTGCTGCAGCGCGCACGCGTCGACCTGCCGCTCAAGGTCGTGCGCCCCGAGCAGCACTTCCTCGCGATGCTGCCCGAGCGCATGCGCACGCGTCCGACGCTCTCCGGCGCCATGGATGCCGAGTTCGACCCGCGCTTCGCCGCGGCATCGGAGCCCGAGCCCGCGCACCCGGTGCTGCTCGACATCGAGCACGGCTACTACACGCGCTGCGAGCCGCGCCGCGAGCGCACGCGCGTCGGCGCGATGGACTACGAGCGCGACCACGTGCTCGACGACCCCGACACGCTGGATGAGGCGGTTTCTCCCGAGTTTTCGCGCTGGTCCCGGGACGCGCTCGCGCGCCGCCTGCCGCGCTACGCCGCCCAGCCGGACGCCGGCACGCTCGCGGCCTGGTACACGCTCACGCCCGACGCGCAGGCGCTCATCGGCGCCTGCCCGGGCTTCGAGAACCTGTTCGTCGTCTCGGGCTTCTCGGGCCACGGCTTCAAGCTCGCGCCCTCGGTGGGCGAGGGCGTCGCGCAGCTGCTCGAAGGCGCGCCCGTCGGCGCGTTCAGCGCACGCTTCTTCGATCCCGCGCGCTTCGCGGCTGCGGCGGCCGCATGGGGCGGCGCGTTCGGGCTCTGAGCCGCGCTACTTCTCGACGTAGCTTTGGTGCAGCTCGACCGGCGGCTGCACGTGCTTGCGCATGCGCAGGTTCAGGATCTCGACGAACAGCGAGAACGCCATGGCCGAGTAGATGTAGCCCTTGCTGATGTGCTGGCCGAAACCGTCGGCCATGAGCACGACGCCGATGAGCAGCAGGAAGGAGAGCGCGAGCACCTTCATCGTCGGGTGATGCTCGATGAAGGTCGCGATGCGGCCCGCGAACACGAGCATCACGAGCACGGAGGCCACCACGGCCGCGATCATCACGCCGACGTGCTTCGCCATGCCGACCGCCGTGATCACGCTGTCGAGCGAGAAGACGATGTCGAGCATCACGATCTGGGCGAGGATCGAACCCAGGCTCGCGCGCCGCGTCGCTCCACCCTTCTCGTGCACGCCCCCTTCGAGCTTGTCGTGGATTTCCCATGTCGCCTTGCCGACGAGGAACAGGCCGCCGACGAGCAGGATCAGGTCGCGCCCGCTGAAGCTGTGCTCGGCGACCGAGAAGAGCGGCGTGGTCAGGCTCATCACCCAGCCGATCGCGAGCAGCAGCGCGATGCGCATGCCCATCGCGAGCACGAGACCGGTGCGACGCGCCTTGGCCTGCTCGTCCGCAGGCAGCTTGCCCGTCAGGATCGAGATGAAGACGACGTTGTCGATGCCGAGCACGATCTCGAGGCTCGACAGCGTGAGGAAGGCGATCAGGTTTTCGGTGGTGAGCAGGGATTCCATGGGGGCCGCATCCGAATGCGGGGCGGGGGAGGATAGCGGCGCTGGCGGGCCGCGCACCTACGCGCCTGTGGCCGGGACCTTCATGTGAGCTCCACAAACGCGCGGATCCGGCGCGCGGGCCGGATCCAGCGGTGGAAGCGCGCGAGCGGCGCGTCAGGGCGTGTTGAGGATGGCGGTGACGCGCACGCCGTAGGCGCCGTCGATCGTCACGACCTCGCCGCGCGCGACGACCTTGCCGTTGACGAGGATGTCCGCGGGCTCGTGCGCTTCGCGATCGAGCACGAGCAGCGAGCCCGCGCCAAGCTTGACGAGCTCGCCGAGCGGTACGCGCGTGCGGCCGATCTCGACGGTGACCTTGACCGGCACGTCCATCAGGTTCGCGAGGCCGACCGGCTCGCCGGTGGTCTTCGCACCCGTGAGCTCGTCGAGCCGGGCCGTGCTGACGCGCACGGCCTCGGCCGCTGCGTCGATCGCGTTCTCGATGTTCTGCATCTCGTTCATCGCTGGAGTCCTCAGAGTCGTTCAGGCGTCGCGCTTGGGGCGTTCGGTGGAGGTGATGCGCAGGGCGAGGTGCTCGGACTTGCGGCCGAGTGTCGCGCGCAGGCGCGGCTGGTCCTCGACGAGCACCTCGAGCTCGCCGCCGGCCGGCAGCCCGAGCGGAATCACGTCGCCCACCTCGAGCGCCAGCAGCTGCGCGAGCGGGACGTCGCTGTCGCCGAGCCGGGCGTACAGTTCGACTTGCACGTCCGCGAGGTGCGCGGGGAGCGGCGCGGCCTTCTCGGTGCGCGGGGCGGGGCGCTGTGCCGGCATCACGCCGGGCAGCAGCACGCGCAGGGTGCTCGCTCCGCCGGGCCCGTCGATCGAGAGCGTCGCGCACAGGCGCTGGGGCTCGGCCTTGTCGCCGCCCTGCCGCCAGTGGCCGATCGTGTCGCGGGCCTGCACGCACGACAGGTTCGCCGTGGTGAGCCCGAAGTTCTTGGCGAGTCGCGTGAGCATGGGCGCGAGCACGCGCGGAAACATGCCCCGTTCGATGCTGGTGAAGGCACGTGCCGAGGTCTCGGCGGGCTCGGCCGCGCCGAGCGCGACGTCGAGTGTCGCGAGCGCCGCCTTGCAGTCCCAGACCAACCAACCCGGCTGGCGATCGACCTCGAAGCGCAGCATGGCGAAGGGCTCGACGAGGCCGTGCGTCACGGTCTCGGCATGGACCTCGGCGAGCTCGACGAGCTCGATCGCGGGCGCGCCGCGCATCGCGGCAGCAAGCTCGCGCGCGAGCTCGGGGAGCGCCTTGCGCAGGCGCTCGCGCAGCTCCGCGAGCTCCGCAGCCGGGAGGCGCTGCGGACGGTCGAACTGCCGTGACTCGACCTGGGCTGCACGAGGAGCCTGCGTCTCGCCGGCCGCGAAGGCCTGCGAGAGCGCGCGCGCTTCCTCGGGAGTCAGGTTGCCTGCCACGTCGTCGTTCCTTGGTTCTCTTGGGAGTGGGCGCCGGTGCCGCAGGACTACTGCAGCAGGACCTCGTTCCACAGCACGCGCCGCGTGCGGCCCATCACGCCCACGTGCACATCGCCTTGGAAGGCGGGATCGAGCTCGCGCACGTCGAGCCACAGCGACGTGCCGTCGCCACAGGGCACCTCGAGGTCCTGCTCGTCGCCCTTGAAGCGCACCTCCGTGCCGCCATCGAGCGAGATGAGTTTCTGCAGCGCATCGACGCGCAGCACATGCTCCGAGTGCATGCCACGGAAGCCCGAGCCGGACATCGAGGCTCCGGGCGCGAGCTTCGAGGCGCTGTCGCCCGCGGTCGGGGTCGCTCCATCGCCGAGGTGCACCGGGAAGACCAGCGGCTCGATGGCGTGCCGCACTTCTTCGAGGAACACGGGCTTGTTGACCTTGTCGGTCACGTCGCTGCGGGACTTCGCGGAGGCGATCGTGACCAGCGCATCGCGAATCTCGGCCTGGCACACGGCGTCCTCCGCTCGCTGCGTCAGGTAGTCGGGCGAGTAGGCGTCGTGCAAGAGGTTCAGCTGCAGCACGAGGTACGTGCGACCGTCGTTGAGGTTGACCTGCACCTTGCTCGGGGTGATCGGGCCGACGAACGGTCCGGCGAGGGTCGGCAGCGGCGCTTCCTTCGCGGGCACGGCGAACGTCGCGGCGACGAACGCCAGCGCGAGCGCGGTGATGCCGCCGCCGATGGCGAGCAGCTTCCCCTTGCCCTGCGGCGCGGCCTTTTCGTCCTTCTTCTCGTCCTTCTTGGCGTCGCTCATGGTTGCGTCCTAGTTCTTCGTGCGGGCGGGGGTCATCAGGCGGGCGTCGACGCAGCGCGTTCCCGCGCCGGCCGGCTCGACCTCGACGAACCACGCTCGTGCCTCCACCCTGTCGGCAGAAAATTCGTGCTCCTTGAGCAGGTACTCCCGGACGGCCCGCGCCCGTGCCAGGGCCCGGCCGTGGTCCATCGCCGCGCGGGCGTCGTCGAGGGCATGGCCCTCGAGCACGAGCAGCTGCCCCTTGCCGGGCCGCAGGGTGTCCGCGAGCCGGTCCAAGTAGCGCCGCGAGGCCTCTCCAAGCTCCGAGGAGCCCGCCTCGAAGGCGGCGACGGCAGGCTGGAACAGCTCGTCGTGGGGGCGCAGCGCTTCGGCGGCCGCCACGCGCACGAGCTCCATGTCGCTCGCGTTCATCATCGTCTCGCGCCGCTCCGGGTCCTCCTCGGGCGGCAGGTTGAAGCGCACGCGAAACTCGTTGTAGATGGCGATCTTCTCGTCCTCGCTCATCATGCCCGGCAGGCCGTGGGACTTGAGCGCCACGACGAACGAGCCGAGGCCCTTGGCGATCAGGCCGTGGTCCTTCTGGCTCGAGAGCGAGACCATGAGGATGAAGAAGGTCAGCGCGTTGGTCATCATGTCGCCGAACGACACGAGCCACAGCGGCACGACCGGTTTCGGGTCTTCCTTGAACTCGGCCACGCTCAGCGCTCCTGTTCGAGCCGCTGTTCGCGAGCGCGCTCGAGGGCGCGGGAGCGGGCCTTGGAGAGCGAGAGCACGCGGACTTCCACGCACTCGGCGTTGCGGCCCTCGCGCGCGGGCTGCGAGCCGAGTCCGTTGACTTGCAGCAGGTCGCGCGAGAGGTCGTTGCCGTCGAGCAGGATGCGGGCGGCGGCTGCGGCGCGTGCGGTGGAGAGCGCCTCGGCGTCTGGGAGCGTGGTGGTCGGAGTGAAGCTCGCGCTGGCGTGACCCTCGATCACGACCAGTTGGGAGTAGTGCTGCAGCACCTCGCCAAGCTCGTCGAGCGCGCGCGCGAGCGGCGCGGGCACACGCGCGGAGCCGGGCTCGAAGGCGCAGTCGGCGCCGAAGCGCAGGAGCAGGCCGTCGGTCGCCGCCGCGAAGTCGACCTCGACCTGGCCGGCGCCGAGCTTCTGGCCCATTTCCTCGATGTTCTCGGGCAGTTCCTCGGCCGGGCGCGAGTGGGGGACGTCGCCGCCGCGCAGGGGGTGCGTGGCGAGCATGCGGTCGCGCGGAGGTTCGCTCACCGCACTCGAGGGGCCGCCCTCGAGCACGCCTCCGGAGCGCTGGCCGAAGGCGCCGACGATGATCGCCGCCTCGTTCTCCTCGATCGTCGAGAAGCTCATGAGCATCACGAAGAACGTCACGAGCAGCGAGATCATGTCGCTGAACGTGACGATCC
>CAITGX010000362.1 GCA_903892045.1 uncultured Planctomycetota bacterium
CAATCTCGCGGCCTGGGGTTCGCTGGTCTTTCCGATCGCGCTGACGATCGAGGCCCCGATCATCATGCTCCTGTCCGCGTCGACGGCTCTGTGCCACGACCGGCAGAGCTACGAACGAGTCCGGAGCTTCATGCTGCGCGCAGGTGCGGTCCTCACGGCACTGCATGCGCTTGTCGCCTTCACGCCGCTCTTCGACCTGATCGCGAGCTCCGTGATCGGCGCCCCAGCGGAAGTGATCGAGCCGGGTCGCCTCGGCTTCCAGCTGATGCTGCCGTGGACGTGGTCGATCGCGTACCGACGCTTCCAGCAGGGCGTGCTGATCCGTTTCGGCCACTCGCGGGCCATCACGCTCGGGACAGCCGTGCGCATCGTGGCGAATCTGGCCGCGCTGGCGCTCGGAGCCCTCGTCGGCGACCTGCCGGGCATCGCGGTCGGAGCTTGCGCCGTGTCTGCCGGAGTGATGAGCGAGGCGGCTTTCATCGGACTGCGCGTGCAGCCCGTGCTGCGCGAGCGCCTGTGGACCGCTCCTGCGATCGAGCCGCTCACGTGGCCCGCCTTCGCGAGCTTCTATCTGCCCCTCGCGCTCACACCGCTCGTGACGCTGCTCAGCCAGCCGATCGGGTCTGCAGCCATGTCCCGCATGAGCTCGCCACTCGAGTCGCTCGCCACCTGGCCCGCCTACCACGGCGCGGTGTTCCTGTTCCGTGCGCTCGGGCTCGCGTTCAACGAGGTCGTCGTCGCGCTCGCGGCGCAGCCGGGTGCGATCCGGGCGCTGCGGAGCTTCGCCTGGAAGCTGGCAGCGGCGGCGAGCGTGCTGCTCGCGATCGTCACCTTCTCGCCGCTCTCGCGGGCGTGGTTCGAAGGCTGGAGCGATCTCGATCCGCGACTCGCCACCCTCGGCACGTCCTCGATGGCCTTCGCACTCGCCCTGCCTGCGCTCAGCGTGCTGCAGAGCCTTTACGGCGGGGTGCTGGTGCGCGCACGCCGCACGCGCGCGATCACGGAGTCCGTCGTGCTGTCGCTGGGCGTGACCACGCTCGGACTCGTCCTGTGCGTGCGGCACTCCACGCTCGAGGGTCTGCAGGCGTCGGCGCTGATGATGACGCTCGGCAACCTCGCACAGACGCTCTGGCTCGCGTTCCGCGCGCGTAGCTTGCTGCGCGACGAGTCCCCTACGGCCGCGGGTTGACCCAGCGCTCGCCGTTGCTGACGTCGGTCGCGTACTCGACCGCGGTCCAGAACGCCATCGACACGGGCAAGAACAGGTAGCTGAAGCCGAGCACGAGCACGGTGCCGATGCCGAGCGCCACCGGCGTGCTCCAGTCGGTGAAGAAGTACAGCCCCAGCGCGAGCGCGGCGGCGAAGATCTCGCTCACGGCGGCGCAGAAGTACATCGCGCCCGTCTGCGAGCCGCTCTCGCGACGGAAGCGCAACCCGCACGTCGCGCAGGTCTCGTTCATCCGCGCGAAAGCACGGAACAGCGGGCCCTCGCCGCACTGCGGGCAGCGCTTGCGCAGCGCGCGTCGGAAGAACAGCGGCTTGTCCGGCGTCGTCGACACGCTCACACTCCCAGTCGATTGGCGACGACCAGCGCCGCGGCAAACAGCGCGAAGAGCAGCGCCGCGAGCGGCACGATGAAGCGCAGCCAGGCCCCGTAGGGCACCCGACCGAGCGCCAGGACGCCCATCAGTACCGCGTTGGTCGGGATGAGCATGTTCGTGAGCCCGTCGCCGCACTGGAAGGCGAGCACCGCGACCTGGCGCGAGACGCCGACGAGATCGCCGAGCGGCGCCATGAGCGGCATCGTCACCGAGGCCTGCGCGGACCCCGAGGGAATGAACAGGTTCGTCAGGCTCTGCACGCCGAGCATCCCCACCGCCGCCACATCCGGCGAGAGGCCCTCGAGCGGCGTGGCGAGTCCCTGCACGACCGCGTCGATGACCTTGCCCTCCTCGAGCAGGACCTGGATGGTCTTCGCGAAACCGATCAGCAACGCCGTGTTCGTCATCTCCGCGGCCCCGACGCTGAACTCGCGCGCGGCGCGGTTCGGCGAGAGCGATCCGAGCGGCACGGCGAGCAGGGCGAGCGCGAGGAACACCGCCGAGAGCTCGCCCAGCCCCCACTCGTGCACCGCACAGCCCCAGACGAACAGCGCGATCCCGGCTCCAAAGGCTGCGAGCAGCGCCAGCTGCCCCAGCCCCAGCTCCGGTGCCTGTCCCGAGGGCGGCGACCACGGCTCGACCCCGGCCATGTAGCTGCGCGAGCGGTCCGCGCGCACGCGCAGGGCGTAGCGGACGAGGTAGGTCACTCCGACGGCGAGAGCGAGCCCCCACAGGATCCAGCGAAATCCGGCCGCAGAATTGGGCTCGAGCCCCGCGATGCGCTGCGCGATCAGCACGGTGAACGGATTGTGAGGCGCCGCCGCGTAGCCGATGCCCGCCGCGACATAGACGATGCCGACGGCGACGATCGCATCGAAGCCGAGCGCGGCGCAGGCCGCGGCGAGGATCGGAACGAAGGGCACGTATTCCTCGGCCATGCCGATCGTCGCCGCACCCACGGACAGCACGGCCGTCATGCCGCCGACGAGCAGCACCGGCCGTCCGCCCATGCGCGCGAGCACGCGGGCGAGCAGCGCATCGACCGCTCCGCTCGCGCGCAGGACCCCGATCACGCCGCCGCACAGCAGCACGAAGAAGATCACTTCGGCGGCCTTCTCGAGCCCCTTGGGGATGCGCGTCAGGGCGGCATGCCACGGCAGCGCCGCGACCTCGACCGCGTGAAACGTGCCGGGCACCGCGCGCGCGCGTCCCTCGACCACCACGCGCTCGAACTCGCCGGCAGGCAGCACGTAGGTCGCGAGCTGGGCCAGAACCACCAGCGCGACCGTCAGCACGAGCGTCTCGGGAAAGCGCAGCTTCATCGCGTTCGACCGCTCACTTCCTCGCATGGGCGTGGCCGCCCGACTTGACCCATGCGCGCCAGGCCTCGTCGAGATCGAGCGGGCTCCAGTCCCACAGCTCGCGCAGCAGCTTGCGCTGCAGCCCCGGCAGGTCCTCGCCGCTGGGATTGCCCTTCGCATCGAGCTGCCCCTTGAGGCCCGCGAGGAAGCGCGCGTAGCGCTCGCCGTGCGCGTCGAGGAGGAAGCGCGTGATCGACCAGGCGGCGACGGAACCATCCGTGCCAAGCTCCGAATAGTCCTTGGCTGCCATCAGTTCCGCCAGCCGCGGCGCCTTGCCGACATTCACGAGCTTCGTGGCCGCGCCGGCGAAATCCGCCGGTGCCTTGGTGTCGCGCAGCGAGCCTTCCTCGCCTTCGGTGGTGCGCGACTGCGGGTCGAATTCCTTCTCCAGCGCCTGCGCGAGCCCCTCGTCGATCCACACGGGTGGGTCGTAGGAGAAGTGCTTGTAGGCGCACAGGAACGCGTGCGAGAGGTTGTGCGCGACATGCGGCCACAGCCCGCGGTCGTCCTTCAGGTCCGCGTCCTCCACCGGCACGGAGACGAGCAGCTTGTGCAGCCCGGGAAAGTGCCAGCGGAACGAGTCGTTCACGGCGACACCGCTGAAGGACTCGGTGAAGCGGCGGTGGTTCTCGCGCGAGACGTGCAGCACGACCTCGAACTTGTCCTTCTCGCCGAGGAACCGGCCCGCGCCCATGTAGGGCGCATCGAGCCTGCGTTCCGCCGGGAAGTCGGCATCCTTCACGCCGAGCAGAGCCTGGAAGCGCGCGTAGAACTCCTCGCCCTTCATCGCCTGCACGTGCAGGCGCAGCCATGGATCGAGCTTCCGAGGCTTCGTCGGCACGTCGGGCAGCACGGCGCGCAGGCGCGCGAGCTCCGCTTCGACGCGCTCGCGGTCACGCTGGTCGATCGCCGAGTCACCGAGCGCGCTCGCCCAGCGCAGGTGCGCCGTCTCGACGAACAGCCAGCGCGACACCGGGAGCTTCGCCACCAGCTCCTCTCCACCCTTGTCCCCGATCGCACTCGGCGCATGCGAGAGCACGCCCGCCGCAGCCATGAGCGCGGGATCCTCCTTGCAGTACGGACAGCGCTCCCTGTCCTTCGCCTGCGCGAGGACCGGCAGCGCGAGGCACACGAGCGCGAGCAGCGTGCGAAGGGCCATGGGCGCCCAAGAGTAGCGCGCGCCCCCGGGATGCGATCCCGAAAGCGCGCGCTGGTTCGATCTGGAGGGGCCGGGACGCGCCTAGCGCAGCTGCTCCCAGAACTCCGACGGCATGTCATGGGCGATCTTCAGCGCACCGTTGGCGCCGCCGTAGATCGGCTCCTCGACGCGGATCACCTTGCCGCTGCCGAGGCGCTCGTGCATCTGCCGCTCGAGCTCGACGTCGAGGCCCTTGATCATGCTGCCGCCGCCGCCAAGCAGCACGCGGTTCTTCAGGCGATCCTGGAACTCGGGGTCGAAGTTGCCGATGAGCTCGGTCAGCGCGTCCACCATCGGGGCGACGATCGAGCGGCAGGCCGTGCGGATCTCGTTCGTGATGTCGAAGGGCGTGGGCTTGCCCTTGACCGGCAGCTGCACGACGACCGGCAGCATCTGGTCCGCCACGCTCGAGTGCTTCTCCTTGATCTGCTTGATCATCTGCACCGAGAACTGCGCCTCGGGATACTTCGCGCGAATGAGCTTCGCGAGCTCGTCGTCGACGTGGTCGCCGGCGAAGGTGTTGGTGACCTGGTCCGAGTCTTCGGGCATCGTGCCATGCATGCGGCAGAAGTCCGTGGTACCCGCGCCGATGTCGATCACCAGCGTGTCGTCGAGCATGTCGAGGCCGTAGGCCACCGAGAACGGCTCGGAGCAGATCATCGCGCTGTGCACGTGCTGCCGCGCGGCGTCGAGGATCGCCTTCTTGCTGTGGATCTGGGCCTGGGCCGGCGCGCCGATCACCGCGTACACCAGCTCGTCCGCGCGCGGGCGCGCCCGACGGATGATCTCGCCGATCAGGTCGGCCGCGGCCTTGAGGTTCTTCTCGCTGTTCTCGCCCGACTTGATCACGCCATGGCCGAGCGGACGGTAGAAGTCGAGGCTCAGGCGCTTCTCGAGCGCCTCGTCCCCGAACAGCACGTCCTTCTGCAGCAGCTTGCGCGAGACCACGTCCTTGGGATAGCCGACGTAGGACGCGACGGTCTCCCGCACGCCGTTCGAGGCCGACACCGAGGTGCGCGAGGTGCCGAGGTCGATGCCGAGGTAGAGGACGCCTTGGGGCTTGGCGGGAGGCTGGAGAGCGGGCATGGCGAGTGGGACCTGCGAGGGATGGAAGACCGGGCGCGGGAGGCGCGCCTAGCTGGGATTCTCGGGCTGGGCGCCGATCTGGCGCCGCAGCTCCACGTTGGCCTCGAAGATCTTCGACATCAAGGCCTTCTTGAGCTCGGCCTGCACGGCCGTCGGCGAGAGCCCCTGCACGTTCTTGTAGACCGATGCGACGCCGCTGTCGCCGGCGCGCTGCGCGAGCACGCGCTGCAGCTCGGCTTCCGTCATGCCGAGCGACTCCGAGAGTTTGGCGATGCGGCGCTCGAGCAGCTCGATGCGCTCGGACTGCTCGCGAGCCTCGCTCGGCAGCGCGCGACGCACCTCCTCCTGAACCTCGCGCAGGGCGCTGGCGACCACCTCGCGCTGGATGCGCGCGAGCAGGTCATCATCGCCGGGACCGAGCCCGAAGAGCTCCCGGATGCGATCTCCGAGGGCTCCGAGCGCTGCGTCTCCGCCCGCAGCGGCGGGCAGCGGGGCGGGCACGCGCGAGGCGTCCTGCGCGCGCTTGCGCTCGAAGAACTCGTACAGATCGCTGTGCACGTAGCGGTTGCCACCGCCGTCGCGCGCCACGCGCAGGCCGGCCTCGGCCACTTCGAGCAGCGTGCCGAAGGCGAGCTCGCCCTTGCGTGAGTTGTGAGCGCCGCCGATCGAGACCGTCACGCGGGTCGTGCGACCGTCGCAGTCGAAGCGCAGGTTGCGCACGGCCTCGAGCACGCGGCGGGCGACCACCTCGGCACCCGTCGAAGGGGTGTGCGGGACGAGTACGACGATCTTGTCGTCGACGAGGTAGCCGAGCGAGTCCGAGGCGCGGGTCGAGGTGCGCAGCACCCCGGCCACGCCACGCTGGATCTCCTCCTTGACCTCGGCGCCGTAGAGGTCCTGCAGCTGGGCCAGCCGGTCGACCCCGATCACGAGCAGCACCAGCGGGTAGCGGTAGCGCTGCGCACGGTCGAACTCGACCCGCATCAGGTGCTGGATCTGGGCCGGTGTAAAGAGGTCCTTCAGCGAACCGCCGAAGCTGCCGCCGGTCTGGAAGCTCATGGGGCTGCAGGCTTTCTGTGTCGGGGGAAGAGCGGCGTCGAGGGTCGCGACCCCGGCGGGGGAAGAGTAGCGGTGCCTGGGTGCGAAGTCATGCCCCGCCAAGGGCGCGACCGGGTGACGAGATCGGCCGTTGCGGGTCGGTTTCTTGAGCGTTCCGCCGCGGAAACGCGCTCAGCCGAGGGCTTCGACGTCCGCGCCCCGGGCCTGCTCCGCGAGGGCGGAAAAAACTTCCGGAGCGATGCCGAGGCAGCGCTCGGCCACCTTGGCAAGGCGCAGCACTGCGGAGTCGAAGGTCTCGCTGCCCGCCCGGTAGGCGAGCTGGTCGGCGATCGCGACGACGCCCACGTGCGGATGCTCGTGGATCGCGTGGGTCGGCCCGTGGTGGAACTCGATCGCCTGGGCGACCTTCTCGGGCAGCTGCCACTGCGCGGCGAGCAGGGCCCCCACCTCGACGTGGGAGAAGCCGAACACGCGCCGTTCGGCGTCGTGCAGCTGGGAGCCCGTGCGGCGCGCGATGCGGATGCACTCGAGGTACTCGTCCGTGAGGGCGTCGAGGATCACGACCTTGCCCACGTCGTGCAGCAAGCCGCAGGCGTACAGGTCGTCGGGCGCCAGCTCCGAGCGCTGGCGCGCGGCGGCGCCGATCGACTGCGCGAGCTGGGCCGTCAGGACGAGGTGGCGCCAGAGCTCGTCGAGGTCGAAGTCCGGGATGTCCCGCAGGTGCTCGTAGCGGCGCACGATCGAGCACTGCATCGCCACGTTGCGCAGCGCGCGCGCGCCGATCACCGTCACGGCGCGCTCGGCGCTCGTCACGGGCTCGCGCAGGCCGTAGAAGGGTGAGTTCGCGAGCCGGAGGACGCGCGCGGTGATCGCCGGGTCCTCGGCCGCGATGCGCCCCATCTGAGCCGCGCCGACCGAGGTGTCCTCGATCGCGGCGTTGATGCGCAGCACCACCTCGGGCAGCGACGGGAGCGAGATCCGGTCGCCGAAGGTCTCGAGCAGCGCGCGCCTCTCCATCACGAGGGGCGTATCGGTCGGCTCCCCTGTGGCGCTTCAGCGCTGAAACGGAAAGTCTGTCCGCACCAGAGAGCGAGCGGAAGTTTCGTCACGTCCGCTCACGGGCGACGCAGCCACTTCCACAGCTCAGCGGGCGTCGCGGACTTGCCCGTGAGCAGGATGCCGACGCGGAAGATGCGCGCGGCGGCCCACACCATGCCGAGCACGCCACCGAAGCCGACCAGCGACGTGAGCGCGATCTCCCAGCCGGGCACGGACTCGACCGAGGCCACGCGCAGCACCATCGCGAACGGGGTCATGGGCGGGATGTAGGAGATCACGCGCGCGAACGTGCTGTCGGGATTCTCCGTGACGAAGAACCACGTGAAGAGCGGCAACGTGAACACGATCGTCACGGGCCCGAGCAGCGTCTGGGCGTCCCGCAGCTCACTGACGGCGGCCCCGATCGCGGCCATGGTCGCGGCCACCATCAGGAACGCCATCAGGAAGTAGATCCCGAGGTAGACGAGCTTGTCCGGCGGCACGAGGTGCGCGTAGCCGAGACTCGAGGCAGCGCTCAGGCCCACGCCCGAGTACATGCCGAGCATCAGCGCCCCGACCGCGCACTGGCCGATCACCTTGCCGGCGAGCAGCTCGAGCGGACTGACCGCCGAGAGCAGCACCTCGATCACGCGATTCGACTTTTCCTCGATCGTCGAGGTCAGGAGGTAGTTGCCAGTCACCCACACGCTGCTCCACAGCAACAGCATGAACGCGAGCGGGACGAACACCTTCGCGAGCTGGTTCTCCTGCACATCGACGCCGTCGCCACGCAGCGTGGTCGAGATGGGCACCGGCGGCGCAAGCACGGCGCGCGCATGGGCGACGTCGAGGCCGACGGTCGCGGCGCGCGCCGAGACCACCGCGCGACCGAGCGCGCTCTGCAGGTCGTCGACCTGCTGGCGCGTGAGTCCTTCGCGCAGGAACAGCTCGAAGCGGTTGGTCTCCTCGGCCACCGAGAGCACCGAGCTCTCGTAGCGCACACAGGCGAGCAGCTCCCCCGCCCGCACGCGGCTGCGGAAGCTCTCGACCGCGGCCGGATCGGAGCTGGTCTCGACGCGCACGAGCGGCGCCGGAGCCTCGAACATGCTGCGCGCCTGCTTCTCGAGCATCTCGCGCATCGGCTCGGGCAGCATGCCCTGCAGCCGGCGCTGCATCTCCGCGAGGCGCCGCTCGCGCTCGCGCACGAGTCGCTCGCCGTCGAACTCCACGACGACGGCTGCCGCGAGACGCCCATCGACGTCGACGACGGCCAGCGCGCCCGCGAGCGGCTTGGGCGAAGGCTGCAGGAGGAACGGCAGCGCCAGCGCGAGCACCCAGAACACGGCCGGCAGGACGATCGCGGCCAGCAGGAACGCCTTGGTGAGCACAGTCGTGCGGAACTCCCGCACGGCGATCTCAGTCACCCTTGCCATGCTCGAGCTCCTTGCGCGCATCCTCCGCGGCGCTCTCCCCCTCGGCGGACCGGACGACGCGCACGAACACGTCCTCGAGGCTGACGCGCTCGAGCTCGATGCGGCGGGCCGGCCCACGGCGCACCAGCAGGTCGAACAGATCCTGTGGCCGCGCGCCCTCGCCGAGCGCGAGCGAATAGCCGCGACCGTCGCGCGCGCGGTGCACGGACTGCACGCCCGGGAGCCTCGCGAGCTCGGGCTCGAGCGCAGCGCCGGCGTCGAGGGGCTCGTAGGCCAGCGTGCGTGGGTCGAAGCGCGCGTGAATCTCGGGCAGCGTCGCATCGAGTTGCTTGCGGCCGCGGTGGATCAGCACCAGCCGATCGCAGATGCGCTCGGCCTGCTGCATCTGGTGCGTGCACAGCAGAATCGTGCGCCCCTCGCGGTGCAGCTCGCTCACGAGCCGGTCGAGCACCACGGCATTGACCGGGTCGAGGCCCGAGAACGGCTCGTCGAGAATCAGGAGCTCCGGCTCGTGCACCACCGCGGCGATGAACTGCACCTTCTGCTGCATGCCCTTGGAGAGTTCCTGGCAACGACGGTGCTCGACGCCGCCGAGCTCGATGCGCTCCAGCCAGCCGCGCACGCGCGCCGCGAGCCCGGCGCGCGGAACGCCCTTGAGGCGCGCGATGAAGGCGAGGTACTCGCCCACGCGCATGGTGCGATACAGCCCGCGCTCCTCCGGCAGGTAGCCGATGCGCTCCTTGGCGGCGAGCGCGCTCCCGCCCAGCACCTCGACCGTGCCCCGGTCCGGGTAGAGGATCGAGAGCACCATGCGAATCGTGGTGCTCTTGCCAGCGCCATTGGGGCCGAGCACGCCGCACAGCGAGCCGCGCGCGATCTCGAGGTCGAGGCCGGCGACGGCGACACGGTCACCGAAGCGCTTCTCGGCGCCGCGAATGGAGATGGCGGCCGTCATCGCGCCGTGCAGTTCCGCGAACGGGACATGGGGCGAGGATGTTGGCGAGCGCGAGGCGTCTTTCCAAGGGGTGCCACGCTGGAACTCGTCCCCACAAGGTGCGAAGGTGCAGGGGTCCGAGATGTCCCGGAACCGTCTTCTTGCCCTGCTCGCCCTCGTCGCCAGCGCGTGGCTCGCGGCGGCGTGGCTCGACCTTGTCCCCGGCGGCTGGCGGCTGCGCAGGGCCCTTGGCCGCGACGACGCGCGCGCGAGCTACGAGCGCCACCGGGCCGAGCGGCTGGCGCACTTCGCGGGCGAGACCAGTCCGCCGGGCGCGGTCGTGTTCCTCGGCTCGTCGACCATGGAGCGTTTCGATCTGGCGCGCTGGTTCCCGCTCGCCCCGACGCTCAATCGCGGCCTTGGCAACGAGCCCATCGCCGACCTCGAGGAGCGGCTGCTGGCGAGTGTCCCGCCGGATGCTCGGGCGCTGGTGCTGTACGCGGGATCGGTCGACTTCCGACGCAGCCCGAGCGCGTCGTCCGACCCGCTCGCCGACCGGATCGACGCGCTGCTGGCACGCCTCGTGGAGCAGCGCCCAGCGTGCGAGCTCGTCGTGCTCGGCATCCTGCCCGAGCGGTCGATGACTCCGGACCGCGTGGCGGCGCTCGCGCGCCTCAATGCCCACCTCGCGGAGCATGCGCGGGCCCGCGGCGCGAGCTTCGTCGAGACGGCCCGGCCTCCGCTCGCCACGGACACCGGCAGCCTGTCGGAAGGTTTTTCCTGCGATCCGCTGCACCTCGCGGACGAGGGATATGCCGTGCTCGCGGGCTGGATCGCCGAGGTCTTGCCCGTGCTCCGGCCGCCGCCCGCCTCCACGCCGCCACGATGAACGCCAAAAGCCCCCACCGCGGAGCCGCACGATGATCCGGAGCATCGGCTCGAACTGGGCGCTCAACGCGCTGCAAGTGCTCGTGCTCATGCTGCTCACGCCGTTCACCCTGCGCACGCTGGGCGCGGAGCAGAACGGCGTGTGGGTCACGGTGGTGTCGCTGACTGGATTGCTGCGACTGCTGGTCCTCGGCGTGCCGATGGCCTCGGTGAAGTCGATCGCGGAAGCGCGCGGGCGCGCGGACCTCGCGGGAGTCAACCGCGCCATCTCGACCTGCCTCGCGATCACGCTCGCCATGGGCGTCGTCGCGCTCGCGCTCGGCTGGGCACAGCTCGAGGCCTTTGAGCATGGCTATCTCGACGGAGCCCTGGGGGCAGGCCTCTCGCCCGCGCAGCGCACGGCCGCGCAAGTGGGGTTCGTGCTCGCGGCGACGCAGGTTGCCGCCGCGTTCGTCCTGCGGCTGCCCTACGGAGTCCTCGAGGCACACGAGGACTTCACGACTCGCAACGGGATCATGGCGCTCGAGCTGCTCGCCCGCGCTGGCCTGACGGTTGCCCTGCTGCCCCGCGCGCCGGATCTCACCACGCTGGCCGGGATTCTCGTGGCGACGATGGTGCTCGAGTTCGCGCTCGCGTGGCTCGCCATCCGCAGCCGGCATGCAGGCGTGCGCTTCTCGCTCGCGAGCTTCGACCGCTCGCTCGTGCGCGGCATCCTGTCCTTCAGCGTGTTCGCGATGCTCCTCAACGTCGGCACGCTGCTCGCCTTCCGCTGCGACGCTCTCGTGATCGGGCGCTGGCTCGACGCGGCCGCGACCACGCAGTTCGATCTCGGCTCCAAGTTCTTCGAGCCGCTGGCGGGCTTCGTGATCGGCATCGGCGCCGTCGTGATGCCGGCGGCCACGCGCCTGCGGGCGAGCGGCAAGGTCCACGACCTTCGTCCGGTGCTGCTGCGCTGGACGCGCATCTCGTTCCTCCTCGTGCTCGTCATCGGCACGTTCCTGCTGCTCCTTGGACCTGAGTTCCTCGCGCTGTGGGTCGGTCCCGAGCTCGCGGGCCCCGCGGGCTCCGTGCTGCGCGTGCTGATGGTGTCGTTCCTCGTGTACTTGCCCGTCCGAGGCGTCTCGCTGCCGATCCTGATGGGACTCGGGCAGCCCGTGAAGCCGACCGTCGCGCTGCTCGCCATGGGCGTGATCAACATCGCGCTCTCGATCGCGCTTGTAGGGTCGCTCGGGCTCGTCGGCGTCGCACTCGGCACGGCGCTGCCGAACATCGCCTTCTCGCTCTTCGTCGCGATGCTCGCCTGCCGCGAGCTCGCGGTGCCGGCGCGCGAGTTCCTGGCCTATGCCTTTGGAAAGCCGCTGCTGGGCGCCCTGCCCGCCGTCGCGCTCGTGCTGGGCTACAAGCGGCTCGTGGAGATCGACACCTGGGCGGAACTCATCGCCGGAGGCGTGCTCTCCACCGCGGCGCTCGGCGTCGTGACGGTGTTCTTCGTGCTGCGCAACGACCCGTGGATCGCGCTCCCCGGACCGCTGGCCCGCTTCGGAGGTCGCCCGTGAACCTCCCCGGTCTCCTCGGCGCGGCGGGAGCCATGCTCGCCGCTTCGGAGCTCGCCGCACGCGCGATCCTGCGCGCCGGAGGCGCCTACTACGTGTGGCGACCTCACGACCGCACGCACATGCAGCTCGATCGCGCGGCCCTGCCGTCCCTCGAGCCGCTGGTGCGCTTCGAGATCAATGCGGAAGGCGAGCGCGGTGACGAGCTGCCCTCCGATCGGCGCGGCCTGTACCGCGTGCTGGTGGCCGGCGGCAGCGCGGCCGAGGGCTACATGCTCGACCAGCCGAGCTCATGGCCGGGCGTGCTCCAGTCGCTGCTGCGCGAGCTGGAGGCCCGCGAGCGACTCGGCGCGCGCCAAGTGCACGTGGGCAACATCGCGCGCTCGCTCGTGCCGTGCGAGACGATCCTGACGATGCTCGAGCGCGTGCTGCCGCGCTACGACAGGCTCGATCTCGTGCTGCTGATGGTCGGAGCCTCCGATGCGGTCACGTGGATGGAGCAGCGCTGCCCCGTGCCCCTGCCGCAAGCGCGCTTTGGGCTCGACTACATGTTCGACGAGCACTGCGAACGTCGCTTCAGCTGGAAGCCGACGGAGCTGGCGCTGCGCGCGCTCGGCTCGCGGCTCATGCGCCGCATGCGCGCTCCGCGGATCCGCGAGCGCACAGGCTCGAAGCTCGTCGAGCTGCGCGAGCGCCGGCGCAACGCCGCGCGCTGGATCGACTCGACGCCGGACCCCGAGCCGATGCTCGCGCGCTTCGAGCACAACCTCGCCGCGATGATCGAGCGCTGCCGCGCCAAGGGAGCGCGCGTGATCGTCGTGCGCCAGCCCTGGTTCGACAAGGAACTCAGCGACGCGGAAGAGGCCGTGATGTGGAACTTCTGCATCGGACGGCCCTACGTCGAGCCGACGACCGAGTACTACACGCATCCCCTCGTGCGCACGCTGCTCACGCGCCTCGACGAGCGCGCCGCGGCCACCGCGCATCGGCTCGGCGTGGAGGAAGTCGACCTGCGTCCTGCCGTCGCGCCCGATCTCGCCCACTACTACGACTACCTGCACTTCACGCCGCAGGGCGCACGCATCGTGGCCGAGCAAGTGGCCCGCGCCGTGCTCGCTCGCGCTCGCTGAGCGGAGCCGTCGGGCTCACTCGACGCGCTCGAGTCGCAGCGAGAGAACGGCCCAGCCGTCGAGCTCGAAGTGCTCGACCTCGAACGCGTGCTCACCCGGCTCGTCGAACGAGACCTCCGCGGAGTGGACCGTCGGGCCGTGGTGGGTCCAGTCCTCGATCACCGTGCGACCGTCGACACGGACACGCACGCCGTCGTCGGAGGTCGACTCGACGCGCCAGCGCCCCGCAGCCAAGTGGAGTCGCGTCGAGGCCAGGGTACCGAAGCGATCGGAGCCCAGCGCCGCGGCTCGCACCTCCGCGGGCATGCCGGGCAGCTCCGACGGTCCGGCGGAACCGTAGTGGAGGTCGAGCGCGGAGAGCTGCGCACGCACGCCCGCTTCCACCTCGGATCTCCAGCGCGGGAGATCCTCGCGCGGGTCCGTGACGTAGCGGCCCGCCGTCACGTCCCAGAGCGCACCGAGCAGGACGCCGCGACCTGCGAGCGTGCTGCTCGGCAGGCGCACGCGCAGCTCGTACTCCGAGGCCCGGCCCGGCGCGCGCGGCGTCAGGAGGTACAGCGCCGGATCGACACTCGCATCCAGCATGATTCGTACGTCGTTTCCCGCATCCACGCCGATCGGCACCTCGTTGCCGAGGAGGCGCCACACGTGGCTCCCATCACGATCAGGCAGGCGCTGGAGCAGCGGCGTGACCCAGTCGTAGGGTCCGCACTCGGTCATCACGATGTGCTCGCGTCCTGCGAGGTGCGCACGGGCCCCCACGGCCTTGCGTGCGCCCGGCAGTGCGGCAAGTGCAGCCTCATCCAGCGGCAGGTGCGCGACCGTCGGCAGTTGCTCGATCAGCTGCGAAGCCGTGTCGATCTTCCAGCGCGCTCGTTCCAGTCCCGCCTGACGCGGGTCGACCGCGATCCGTTCGTTGGGACCGCGCAGCTCGAGCTGCACGGCGCTGCCCTCGAAGCGATTGAGACGCACGGAGTGACCCGCGCTCGCCGTGGGATTGAGCTTCGCCCACGACTTCGCGAGCAGGTCGCTGTCCTCGTCCCACCACAGCTCGAGGTCGCGGGCATTGGCCGCGAAGCTGTTGCCCGCGATGGACCAGTCGCTGCCGTGTTCGACCGCGATGCCGGCGATCGTGTTTCCGACGATCTCATTGCCGCGTGCCTGAGTCCGGCTCGAGTAGCCGCCCCAGATCCCGTAGTTGCAGCGTGCGAGCACGTTGCGAGCGAAGACGTTGTCGAACGAGAACGTCAGCTCGATCCCGATCGCGGCCGCATCGGAGAAGTCGTTGCCGTAGAGCAGGTTGCGGTTGCAGCCGAGGCCCGCGGGCCCGCTCGCGTCGAGCGCCGCGTTGCCGGCGAAGCCGAAGAACCCGTCTCCGCCGTGCGTGGCCGAGTTGAACGCGAACACGTTCTCGTTGCTCTGCTCGAAGACGAGGATGCCCGCGGAATCCTGGCCGCGGGAGTAAGCGCCATGGCTGTAGCCGCGGATGCAGAAGTCGAAGCTGTTGCGCGTCACCGTGTTGCCGGAGCTGCGGTACAGCGCGAGCCCCCACCCCGACAGGAAGCTCATGTCGTTGTCGTAGATGCGTGAGCCTTCGACGCGCCGCAGGCAGATGCCGTTCTGCATGCTGCGCGCGCGGTTCTGGCGCAGCGTGACGTCGCGCGATTCCTCGACGTAGAGCCCGGCCCCGTAGTTCCGAAGCCACTCGTTGGCATCGTTCTCGTGAGGCCACAGCCAGTCCCGCGTGTCCTCCGCGCGAGGAGTCGAGAGGAGCCGCTGCGCGAAGCCACGGGAAAGGTCGCAGCCCTCGACGACGAGACCGTCGGCGCCGCTGGCCCAGATCGCGCAGCGCAGGCCCGAGGCCTGCAACCCGCGCACCGTGACGCGCTTGCCCGTGACCCGCACGCCGATTCCGCGCAGCGCGTCCTGAGACGCGCCGGCAGGCGCTCCGAGCAGCGCCGTGCGCGTGAAGGTGACCGTGACGTCGTCTCCGCGGATGTGCACGATGCCGTCCTGCTCGTCATCGTCGATGGCAAGCCCCGTCGGATCGAGCAGGCACGACTCGCGGACCTCGATGTCGTCGCGATCGACGGGCACGACACGGGGAGGCTGCTGCACGAGCGCCAGCGCGAGAGCGAAGGAGAGCATCGGCTCAGGCCTTCGGCGCCGCCGCGCCGAGCCCGAGCTCGTCGGCATGCGGACGCAGGGACAGGATCACGAACTCGATGTGCGCGGCGAGGTCGACTCCGAGCAGCTCGACGCCGCGCGCGATCTCGTCGCGCTCAACCTTCGCAGCGAAGCCCTTGTCCTTGAGCCGCTTGAGGACACTCTTCGACTCGAGGCCCGCGATACCGTCCGGCCGCACGCGCGCGCAGGCGCCGACGAAGCCCGTGAGCTCGTCGCAGGCGAGCAGGGTCTTGTCGAGCATCGACTCGTGGGGCACGCCCCACTTCGTGTAGTGCGCGGAGATCGCGTGCGCGATCGGTTCCTCGCCGCGCTCGCGCAGCCAAGCAACGATGCGTCGCGGGTGCTCCTCCGGCCACGTCTCGTAGTCGGCGTCATGCAACAGGCCCGCGAGGCCGAAGCTCTCGACGTCGTCAGGACCGCGGCCGTAGCGCAGCGCCGCAGCCCGCATCACGACCTCGACGGCGCGAGCATGCCTGCGCAGCGCCTCGCCGGGCGTCCATTCGAGCAGCAGTGCCCAGCCTTCGTCGCGCGTCAGGCTCACTTCGACTCCTGCGCGAACGAGAGCACCTCGAACCAGCCCGAGCGCGGCTCGCCCTTGCGCTTGTAGGCGACCACGAGTTCCTCGCCCGCCCCGGCCCCGAGCTGCGCACATTCCATGCTGACGAGCTCGACCGCCTCCGGATCACGCAGCACGACCGCGCGATCGGCCGCACGCCCGCCCGTCAGGAGCGCCGCGCGACGCTGCACGAGGTCCCCGAGCGCATCCACCATGCGATCGATGTCCCAGACCGCCTTCTTCTCGTCGAACAGGAGCACGCGCAGCTTGCGCTCGCCGCTGCGATCCGCCGCGGTCTCGCC
>CAITGX010000363.1 GCA_903892045.1 uncultured Planctomycetota bacterium
ACGAACAGGCTGACCAGCACCGCCACCGCCGCGGTGATGCCGAACTGGTAGAGGAAGCGGCCCGCGATGCTCGACATGAACGAGACGGGCACGAAGATCACGACGAGGCTGAGCGTCGTCGCCAGCACCGCGAGCCCGATCTCGCGCGTCGCCTCGCGAGCGGCCTCCATCGGCGGAACGCCCTTCTCCTCGACGAAGCGGAAGATGTTCTCGAGCACCACGATCGCGTCGTCGATGACGATGCCGACCATCAGCACGAGCGCGAGCATCGTCACGCTGTTCAGCGTGAAGCCGAGCGCCCACATCACCCCGAAGGTGGCGATCACCGAGGCCGGGATCGCGACCGCCGCGATGAGCGTCGAGCGCCAGCTGCGCATGAACACGAGCACCACGAGGCTGGCGAGAATCGAGCCCAGCACGAGGTGGAGGTTGATCTCGTGGAGCGCGGCCTCGATGTACTGCGATTGGTCGCGCGTGACCTCGAGCTTCACGTCGGAGGGCAGCTGCTCCCCCACCGTGGCGAGGATCGACTTGACCTTGGAGATCACCTCGACGGTGTTGGCGCCCGACTGGCGGATGATTTCGAGCACGACGGTCGGCGTGCCATTCCAGCGCGCGCTCCCGCGCCGCTCGGCCGTGCCGTCCTCGACGCGCCCGAGGTCCGACAGGTGGATGGGCACGCCATCGATCGTCGTGACGACCAGCGCCTCGAACTGCTCGCGCGTCTCGAGCCGGCCGAGCGTGCGCAGCGTCTGCTCGCGCTCGCGCCCCGTGAGGTTTCCACCCGGAACATCGGCGTTCTGGGCCGCGATCGCGTCGCGCACCGCCGTCACGGCGATGCCGTAGGACGCGAGCTTATCGGCATCGAGCCACACGTTCATCGTGCGCTCGGTGCCGCCCGTGATGCGCACCTCCCCGACGCCGGCAGCTCGCTCGACCTGCACGCGCACGAGCTTGTCCGCGAGCTCGGTCAGCTCGCGCACCGAGCGCTCGCCGATGAGCGCCACCTGCAGCACAGGCTCCGAGTCGTTGTCGACCTTCGCCACCAGCGGCGGGTCCGTCTCGTCGGGCAGGTCCCGCACGACGCTCGACACGCGATCGCGCACGTCCTGCGCCGCGACGTCGATGTCGCGCTCGAGCTCGAAGGTCGCGAGGATGATCCCGTTGCCGGACCCCGAGATCGAGCGCAGCTGCTCGACGCCCGCGACCGTGTTCACGGCCTCCTCGATGCGCTCGGAGACCTCCGTCTCGACTTCCTCGGGCGCCGCACCCGGCAGGCGCGTCTGCACGCGCACCGAAGGCACATCGACGGACGGGTAGCGATCAACCGCGAGCTTGAACCAGCTCACGCCTCCGACCACGCACAGGGCGAGGACGAGCATCGACGCGAACACCGGGCGCCGGATGCAGATCTCAGCGAGTCTCTGCACGCTCGCCCTCCGGATCGATCGGTCGCTCGAGGCCCAGCCACGAGTGCAGCGTGCCCGTGGCACGCAGCAGGTCGAGTCGGAAGATGCCGAGGTCGAGCTCGGCATTCTCGAGCGCGAGTGCCGTGCGCAGGCGCTGGTCCTGCGCGGTTACGCGCTCGAGATTGGTGGCGAGGCCCGCGTCGTAGAGCGCCTCGGCCTGCGCAAAGGCCTCGTCGGCGGCCGCGAGCTGCAGCCGCAGGGCAGCCACGCGCTCCTTGCCTGTGGAGAGGTTCGTGTGGGCCACCTCGACGTCGCGGCGGATGGAGCGCTGCAGCAGGGACTGGCGCTGCTTGGTCTCGCGCAGGAACGAGAACGCGTCGGAAATGTCGGCGCGAATGCGCCCACCCTCGAACAGCGGCAACGAGACGCGGAACAGGCTCGTCCAGTCCACGTCCGTCGGCTGCGAGTCGCGCGAGAGGAACACCGCGAGGTCGACGCTCAAGCGCGGCCACCACTGCGCCTTCGCCACCTCGATCGCGTGGGACGCCGCCTCGACCTCGTTCAGGAGCGCGGCCAGATCGGGGCGGCGTTCGAGAGCGAGACGCTCGAGCTCGTCCACGCCGCGGGCCTCGTCCGCGAGCTCGAGCGCGCGAGCCAGCTCGACCTCCGCAGCCGTGATCCCGGTGAGGAACGAGAGCAGCGAGCGACCGTTGCGCGCGCCGCGCTCGGTGTTGATCAGCGCCACGCGCGCGTCGACGAGGCTCGACTCGCTCAGCGCAACGTCGAGCGGACGAGCGACACCGACCTCGTTGCGCGCGCGCACGTCCTGCACGCGCGCCTCTTGGAGCCGCAGCGAGCCCTCGAGCACCGCCCGCGAGCGCTCGGACTGCAGCACGGCGAAGTGCGTGCGCGCGACGTCGATCAGCAGCGCGTCCTGCGCGGCGTACAGGAGCGCGAGCCGCCGTCGCGCCTCGAATCGCGCGCGCCGCTGCTCGTTCTCGATGCTGTGCGGGTTGATCGCGTAAGTCCCGACGAGCGCCGTATCGAGCCCGTTGTCCGCTCCCGGGCCGCTGTCGCGCAGGAAGTAGCCGGGAGTGAGGTCGAGTCTGGGCAGCCAGGCCGCGGCCTGCCGCCGGCGGTCATTCAAGGCGCGCAGGTAGGCTTCCCCTTCGATGCCGAGGCGCTCGTTGCGCGCATTGGCGAGCAACATGGAGGCGCGAACGTCGAGCACCGGCCCCACCGGCGCCTCGCTCGCGCGCTCGACGCCCGCATCCAACGGGAAGCGATAGCGTTCCACCTGCGCGTCGTGGTCCTCGTCGACCGCACGACACGCCACGAGAAGCAGCGCCGCGAGCGCTGCACTCTTCACTTTCCGGATCCTCCGACGGCTTCGCGCAACGGCACGCCCGTGGCGAGCCCCGCCGGCGGGCGGCGCACGATGCGCTCCGAGCCGTCGAGCCCGCGCCGGATCTCGACGCGCTCGCCGCGGACCGCGCCCAGCTCGACGACGCGTTCCTGCGCCTTGCCGTCCTTCGCGAGGAACACCTTGTGCACGCCGGCGAAGGTCGAGATCGAGGCGCGCTCGACCTCGAGCAAGCTCTCCTCGCGCGTCGTCTCGAGCTCCGCGGTGGCGAACGCTCCGGCGCGCAGGCGCCCGTCCGCGTTCGGAACGCGAATCTCGACCTCGAAGGTGCGCGTGCGCACATCGATGGCGGGATTGATGCGCACGACCGTGCCGACGAAGGGCGTCTCGAATGCCTCGACCGTGATGGCGACGGCGAGCCCGGTCACGACATGCGCGACATGGCGCTCCGGAATCCGCACGCGCAGCTCGAGCGGATCCGTGTCGACGAGCTCGAACAGCGGCGCGCCGATGGTCACGTAGTCGCCGACCGAGACTCGGCGGGCCGTCACCGAGTAGCGCGCGCCTTCGCGGCCGATTCCCGGCACGACATGCCGCGTGTCGACGAGCCGCTGCGCCGCCGTCTCCAGCTGCGCCTTCTGGGCGCGCGCTTCGGCGAGCTGCGCCTTCGCGTTCAGCTGCGCGATGCGATGATCCGCCTTGGCCACGGACCACGCCGTCTGCAAGTCTAGGTAGTCCTGCTCGCTCATCGCGGGCGGCGTGCGCTCGCGCAGCAACCGGCCACGTTCGTAGCGCGCGAAGCCGTTCTCGGCCTGCAGGCGCGCCCGCTCGACCGCAGGCAGCTTCTCGACGTCGATCTCGCCTTCGGGCAGCTCCGTGATGCCAATGCGCGCGAGGCTCTGCTCCAACGCGCGCTTGCGCTCGTTGAGAGCGAGCTCGAAGTCGATCGTCTCGAGCTGCACCAGAGCCTCGTCGGGCGCGAGCGACGCCCCGACGTCGTGATACACGGCAGCGACGCGCCCCGCGACCTTGGCGGAGACCGTCGCTTGCTCTTCGGCGAAGAGCGTGCCTGTCGCATGCACGACGCGCTTCGCGACAGCTCGCTCCGGGCTCGCGAACTCGAGTTCGAGCGGCTCGCGAGCAGGAGCCTGCGCCGCCCCGGGCGCGCTGCTCTCCGCGCTCGGCGCGCACGCACCGAGAGCCGAGAGCAGCGCGACCGTCAGGACGACGCGAACGGCGCTCACTTGCCGCCGTGGGTCTCGAGCCAGCGCAGCAGCAGGCGCACGCCAACCGCGGAGCCCATGGAACCACCGACGTAGTCGCGGTTCGCGCTGCCCCACGCCGCGCCGGCGATGTCGAGGTGCACCCACGGCGTCGTGCCGACGAAGTGCTGCAGGAACGCGGCGCCGATCGAGGCGCCCGCGCCCGGATCGCCGAGCGCGATGTTGCGCAGGTCGGCGACCTCGCCCTTGAGCGCGTCGCGGTGGTTCTGGTCGACGGGCAAGTGCCAGCACTTCTCGCCGGTCTCATTGCCCGCGGCGACGAGCTCATCCTTGAGCGCGTCGTTGTTCGTGAACAGGCCCGTGTACTCGTGGCCGATGGCGATGATCACGGCGCCCGTGAGCGTCGCGAGGTCGATCACGCAGTCCGGCTGTTCCTTCGCGAGCACGTAGCTGATCGCGTCGCACAGGATCAGGCGGCCCTCGGCGTCGGTGTTGAGCACCTCGATCGTCGTGCCGTTCATGGCCGTCACGAGATCGCCCGGCTTCACGGCGCGGCCATCGGGCAGGTTCTCGCTCGCGGGCACGATGCCGTGCACCTCGAACGGGCAGTCGAGCTCCGCGAGCGCGTGGAACACGCCGAGCACGGCCGCGCCGCCCGACATGTCGTACTTCATGTCCCACATCTTCCCGGCCGGCTTGATCGAGATGCCGCCGGCGTCGAACGTCAGGCCCTTGCCGACGATCGCCACGCGGCCGCGCGGGCGCTTGGCGGGCTTGTAGACGAGGTGGATCAGCTGCGCCGGCTCCTCGGAGCCCGCGCTCACACCGAGCAGCGCGCCCATGCCGAGCTTGGCCATGGCCTTCTCGTCGAGCACCTTGCAGCGGATGCGCGGGCTGCGCTTGGCGAGCTTCGTCGCGGCGGCCGCGAGGTCGCGCGGGCGCATGCAGTTGCCCGGCTGGTTCTGTAGGTCGCGGGTGAACGAGTTCGCGTCGGCGATCGCGCGGCCGCGCTCGGCGCCATCGGCGAAGTCGCGGCCGTCGCCGGAGAGGATGGCGCTCTTCGTCTTGGGCGCCTTGGCCTTGGTCTTGTGCTGCAGGAAGCGGTAGAGGCCGAGCCCCGCGCCTTCCGCCGCCGCCTGCCCCACGGCGCGCGGCCCGCCCGCGGCGGAGCACACCTCGGGGGCGAACCAGATATTCACGCTCTCGCAGCCCGACGCATCGGCGCGCTGCACGGCGAGCGCCGCGACGCGCCGCACGCGCTCGCTGTCGAGCTCGCCACGCTTGCCCAGACCGATGACCGCCACGCGCTGGAACGGCCCTTCGGCCGCATCCGTGAGCTTCTGCTCGCGGAACTCGCCCTGCACGCTGGCGCGCAGGTGCTGGGGCAGCTTGACGGTCTTCGGGGCCAGCGGCGCCTCGCCGGCGAAGGCGAAGCACACGAGGAGTTCGGCGCGCGCGGGCGCGGCGGAGGTCGAGTGGAACGAGAGCTTCATGGGTTGATTCGAGTCCTTCCTTGCAGTCGCAGGCGAGCGCGCGCGGCGCCGCCGATCACATGTCGATGTACTTCGGACCGCCGCCGGCTTCCGGCACGATCCACTCGATCACCTGGTAGGGATCGGCGATGTCGCACGTCTTGCAGTGGACGCAGTTCGAGGCGTTGATCAGCGGGCCCGCGGCGCGATCGGTGCCGTGGCCCGCGGGCCACTCGTACACCGCGGCCGGGCAGAAGTGCTGGCAGGGGTTGCCATATTCCTTCGTGCAGCGATCGACGCAGATCGAGGGATCCGTGACGACGAGGTGCGAGGGCTGGTCCTCCTCGTGGATCGCGCCCGACCAGTACACGTCGGTCAGCTTGTCCATCGAGTTCGAGTCGTTGTACGCGGGCTTCTCGAGCCGCGACTCGCTCACCGGACGCATCGTGTCGCAGTCCCGGTGGCTGTGACGATGCGCCACGAGCCCGCGGCCACCCGTGATCATCTGCACGCCTGCGTCGAGCATGCCGGCGAACATCCCGCCGTCGAACGCCTGGTGGAAGTTGCGCACGGCCCACAGCTCGTCCTTGGCCCACGAGGCCTCGAAGAGCTCCGTGTAGCGCGCGAGCGTCGCCGCGCTAGTGTCGCCCTTCGCCAGCGCGCCCGCGATCGCCTCGGCCGCGAGCAGGCCGGACTTGATCGCGAGGTGAATGCCCTTCAGGCGCGCGGAATTCAGGAAACCCGCGCTGTCGCCGACGATGCAGAAGCCGTCGCCCTGCAGCTTCGGCATGGCGAAGTAGCCGCCGTAGGGAATGGTCTTCGCGCCATAGCGCACGACCTTGCCGCCCGCGAGCAGCTCCGCGATCGCGGGATGCTGCTTCCACTGCACGAACAGCGCGTGCGGATCGAGCTTGGCGTCGTGGTGCGAGAGCCCGATCACGTAGCCGATCGAGAGCTTGTTGTCCTTCTGCCCGTAGATCCAGCCGCCGCCGTAGCCGTCGAATCCGATCGGCGCGCCCGCGGTGTGGATCACGTGGCCGAGCAGCTTCTCGCCGCGCTCGGCCGGGATCTCCCAGATCTCCTTGATGCCCGTGCCCCACGTCTGCGGGTTCTCCGGGCGAGCGAGCTTGAGGCGCTCGATCAGGTGTTTGGCAAGCGAGCCGCGCGTGCCTTCCGCGAACACCGTCACCGCGGCGCGGATGTTCGCGCCCGGCGTGAACGTGCCCTTGGGCTCGCGCTTCTTGTCGATGCCCGCGTCGCGCGTCTGCACGCCGACGACGCGCTCGCCCTCGAACAGGATCTCCGCGCCCGCGAACTGCGGGAACACCTCGCAGCCCTCGGCCTCGGCCTGTTCCTTCAGCCAGCGCACCACGTGGTACAGGCTGACGATGAAGTTGCCGTGGTTGTGCAGGGTCGGCGGGACGAGCTTGCCGGTGAAGCGCGTCTTCTTGCCGTTCTTGCGCAGGAAGTCGAGGCAGTCGAACTTGACCTCGCTCTCGACCGGGCAGCCGCGCTCCTTCCAGTCGGGGAACAGCTCGGCCATGCCGCGCGGGTCCATCACGGCACCGGAGAGCGTGTGGTAGCCGATGTCCTCGGCCTTCTCGAGCACGAGCACGCTCTTGTCCCCCAGCCCGGCGGCCTTGAGGGCGCGCTTGAGCGCGATGGCGCAGGCGAGGCCGGCCGGGCCGGCGCCGAGGACCAGCACGTCGACGTCCATCGAGTCGCGCTCGGGGACGTCGGCCTGCCAGGACACCTGACGGAGGGGCTTGTCTTGGGGGCTCATGGGCCGCGCAGATTACCCCTGCGGACGGGGGCCCTTCCACGGCGGAACGGACCCGGGAGCCCGGAAACCCCGCGCAATCCCGTCAGGATCGATCCCCGACCCAGTGCTCGCCGTCGGGGTAGTGCTCCTTCTTCCAGATCGGGAGCGAGGCCTTGAGCTCGTCGATCAGGAAGCGGGCCGCCCGGAAGGCGAGGTCGCGATGCGGGCTCGCCACGGCGATCACCACGCTCGGCTCGCCCACTCCGACCGTGCCAGTCCGGTGCTGGACGAGCATGCGCAGCGCCCGCGCTCCCTCATCCGCCGCGAGCTCCGCCCGGCAGCGCTCGAAGATGCGCCCCATCTCGGGGCCCGTCATCGCCTCGAAGGCCTCGTACTCGAGCTTCACGACCGTGCGTCCCCGGTTGTGGCCGCGCGTCGTGCCCGTGAACGTGCACACCGCCCCGCAGCTCGCGTCCTCCACGCGGCGCTGTGCAAGCGCGGGATCGAGCGGCGACGGGCACAGCTCGAACACGCCGTGGGCCAGCGCCTGCGCGGAGTCGGGCGCGCCGCCGGAGACCGGCGGGAGCAGCGCGACGCTCATGCCATCGCGCAGCGGCGTGGCATCGCCGGCATAGCTCGTTCCGACGACTCCGCGCACGTGCCCGAGCTCGCCGAGCTCAGGGTACCGCCGCGCGAGCTCGCGCTTGAGCCCCGCGATGTCGAGCGGCTCGGGAAGTGCGTCGAGCGCGAGGACCGAACGGCCCGCGCGCTCGCGCAGCGATGCGAACAGCTGGACTTCCAGCTTCAACGGACGACTTAGAAGGGCGTGTCGTCGACGTCGATCGGGCCGGCGTCGTTGCCGCCGCCCCCCCCACCACCGCCGCCGCCACTCTGAGCACCGCTGTAGCCGCCGTAGCCGCCCGAACCCTCGTCCGAGCCGCCCATCTCGCGCCCACCGCCGCCGCCCATGGCGCCGCGCTCACCCGCGCCGACGAACTGCCAGTCGTCGCCGACCACGTACAGCTTCGAGCGCTTCTCGCCCGACTGCTTGTCGTCCCACTGGTCGAGGCGCAGGGAGCCCTCGATGAAGGCCGTCTTGCCCTTGTCGTGGTACTTGGCGAAGGCCTCGCCGCGCTTGCCGAAGAAGGTCACGTCCACGAAGGTCGCCTCCTCCTTCCACTCGCCTTGGGCGTCCTTGAAGCGCCGGTTGACCGCGAGGCCGAACTTGCAGACCGCGTTGCCGTTGGGCAGGTAGCGCACCTCGGGCTTGCGCGTCAGATTGCCCATCAGGATGACCTTGTTGTAGCTCGCCATGGCTCGTTCGTGCTCCGCTCCAGAGGGACCGGGTGGAAGGGATTTCCGGGTCGCGGAGTATAGCCGCCGGCGACGCGTGGACAGCCTTGCGGAACCTCACTTAGGATGGAGCCATGGCCCACAGCGACACTCAGGCAGGCGGCAAGCGGGGTGCCGAGCGCCGCCGCTATCCGCGCGCCGATTCGGACCTCCCGATCACGATCCTGCTCGACGGCAAGCACTATGAGGCCCGGGTGCGCGACGTCAGCCGCGCGGGCGTGTGCTTCTACCTCGAGCGCTCGATCCCGCTCATGACGGTGCTCGCGCTCGACTTCTTGCTCAAGGTCGGCGGCAAGTCTCACCGCGTGCGCGGCAGCGGCGCCGTGGTGCGCTGCGAGAAGATCAGCCCGACCCTGCAGCACTACGAGTGCGCCGTGTTCCTCCACGACGCCAGCGAGAGCGACCGCGAGGTCATCGACGCCTACGTGGCGTCGCGTCCTGCGGTCTGAGCGGCTTGCCTTCAGCTCGCGCGCGCTTCGAGCACCCGCTCGATGCCGCCGAAGTCCTTGTGCGTGCGGGCCTCGAGCCCCTGCTCGCGCGCGATCTCGAGCGCGCGTTCCGACTGGCGATGCCCCAGCTCGACGAGCAGCGTTCCGTTGGGAACTAGACAGGCGCGCGCCGCGGCGCACAGTCGCCGCAGCCAGTGATCGGGATCTCCGGGCGGAGTGAAGAGCGCCAGCGCGGGCTCGTGCTCGCGCACGTCGGGCGCGAGCGACGCCCGCTCCTCCGGCGCGATGTAGGGCGGATTCGAGAGCAGGAGGTCGAAGGGCGCGCGGGCGGCGATCGACTCCGGACCGTTGCCCTCGACGAACTCGACGCTCGCCCCGAGCGCCGCCGCATTCGCGCGCGCGAGCTCGAGCGCCTGCGCGGAGATGTCGACCGCGGTCACGCTCGAGCCCGCGACCTCGAGCGCCATCGTGATCGCGATGCAGCCCGAGCCCGTGCCGATGTCGACGATGCGCGCGGGGCTCGCGAGCACCTTGGCGCGCTCGCGCGCGAGGTCCACGAGCAGCTCGGTCTCCGGCCGCGGCACCAGCACACCCGCTCCGACCCGGAAGGAACGGCCGTAGAACTCGCGCGTTCCCGTGATGTAGGCCACGGGCTCGTGCTTGCCGCGCCGCACCAGCAGGTCGCGCGCGCGCGCGACCTCCGCCTCGACCACGGGCTGGTCGAGCCTCAGGAAGAGCTGCAGCCGGTTCAGGCCGAGCGCGTGGGCAATGAGCAGCTCGGCCTCGAGCCGCGGCTCGGCCGTGCCCTTGCGCAGCAGGAACTCCCGTGCGCGCGCGAGCATCTCGCCCGCGGTGCGCGGAGCCTCCTGGGTCACGGTCCTGGAGCCTACTGGCCGCGCTTGGCGCGACGCTCGGCCATGCGCGCCTCGGACGCCGCGCGCTTCTTCGCCTCGCCGTGGGCCTTGGCTTCCTTGATCGACACGAACATGGTCTTGCCCGCGAAGCCGCCGGCGCCAGCCACGCCCAGCGAGCCGAGGACCGCGAAGACCTTGGCGAGGCCCGGCACGTCGAGGCCGATCACGACGAAGATGTTGACCAGCGCCGCGAGGCCGAACATCGGAATGATCAGCGCCCAGGTCGGGTTGAACTTGCCGCCGAGCGAGTAGCCGTGGACCTGCGTCCACGCGAGCGCCGCCACGGCGAGGGCCGAGGCCTCGATCAGGCCCTGCCACGCATCCGAGAGCTGGGTCACGCCGATGCCGACCAAGATCAGCACGTAGGAGAGGATCGGCAGCGCCAGCGTGTGGGCCTTGCCAATGCCGTCGAGCGGGGTCTTCTTGCCGTGGGCATGCTCCGAGCCGCAGTAGGCCACCCAGGCGCCGATCAGGATCACGACCTTGGCCACGAGGCGCCACAGGTCGAAGCCCTGCGGGACGAGCCACGGCAGGAGCGCCGAGATGCCGAGCACCATGGCCGCCTGCTGCAGCAT
>CAITGX010000364.1 GCA_903892045.1 uncultured Planctomycetota bacterium
CGCGATCACCTTGAGCTCGTAGCCCTGCGCCGTCGTCGGATCGCCCATCGAAAGGTAGGAGGTCTGCAGCACGGCCGCGATGCCGGCGCAGGCGAGCGCAAGTACGTACACGAGCACCTTGGTGCGCTCGACGCGCAGTCCGCACAGTCGGGCCGTCTCCTCGTTCGAGCCAATGGCGAGCACGTGGCGCCCGAAGACCGTCGAGCGCATCGCGAGGGCCGCGAGCAGCGCGACGGCGAGCAGGATCCACACGCCTGTCGGCAGTCCCGCGCTGCCACCGGTCGTCATCAGGCCGCGCAGGCTCTCCATGGACTTCATCGCCTCCGCGCTCTCGGCGTACACCGGCTGGTTGTCGCCGAGGCCCTTCGCGAGCCCGCGCAGCGCGCCCCACAACCCGAGCGTGACGATGAACGGCGAGAGCTCGACGCGCCCGAGCGCGCGCCGCAGCAGGAAGCCCGTGCCGATCGCGACCGCGAGCCCGATCGCCGCGCCGAGCCAAGCGCCGTACTGCTGCCCGAGCCATGCGCCGACGCCGAGGCCGAGCGCGATGCCTGCCGCGCGGCCGAGCTCGCCCACGACGAGCGCACCGATGCCGGCTCCGACGAGCGCTCCTGTCGCGACGCCCGCGAGCGCCGCGAGCCACGCCGGCGCTCCGGACCGAACGAGCAGCGCGATCACCATCGTTCCGAGCGCGATGGTCGAGCCCACGGACAGGTCGATGCCGCCGGAGACGATGATCCAGGTCGCGCCGACGGCTGCCGTGCCGACCACCGCGGTCTGCAGCAGCATCAGCTCGTGGTTGTTCCAGCTGGTGAACTTCGCGCCGCACAGCGCGGCGAAGAGCAGCCACGTGGCGACGAGGCCCAGAGCCGGTCCGAGCCGCCGCAAGAGTTCGCGCGCGCTCATCGCATTCCTCCCGCCGCCTCGAGCATCACGCCGCGCTCGTCGATCGCGTCCACGTCGCGTGCGACGCCCAGCACGCCGCGCGCCATCACCGCGATGCGGTCGCAGGTCCCGAACAGCTCGGGCAGGTAGCTCGACACCATGAGCACGGCCCGCGGCCGAGATCCGCGCGCGAGCTCGTCGATCAGTCGGTAGATCTCCGCCTTCGCCGCGACGTCGACGCCGCGTGTCGGCTCGTCGAGCAGCAGGATGTCGGCGTCGCAGTGCAGGAGCCGCGCGAGCGCGACCTTCTGCTGGTTTCCGCCCGAGAGTCGCCCCACGGGCTGCGACGGACCCGCGCAGCGAATGCCGAGGCGCGCGATCCAGTCGCGCGCGGCATCCTCCGTGCTCGCGCCGCGGATCCAGCCACCGCGCGCATGGCGATCGAGGCGCGGCAGGCACAGGTTGTCGGCGATCGACAGCCCGAGCGCGAGGCCCTCACGCTTGCGGTCCTCGCTCGCGAGCCCGACGCCCTGCATCCAGCGCTCGCTCGGCCCACGTGCTCCGTCGAGTGCCAGCACGCGCAGCTCGCCGGCGACCACGCGATCGAGACCGAACAGCGCGCGCAGCAACTCCGTGCGTCCCGCCCCGACGAGGCCCGCGATGCCGAGCACCTCTCCGCGCCGCAGCTCGAGCGATGCCTCGCGCAGCTTGCCGAGCCCGCGCAGGCCGCTCACCCGCGCGACGACCTCCCCCGGCGTCGCGGCCGAGCGCGGATAGAGCTCGGACACTTCGCGTCCGACCATCGCGGCGACGAGCCGCTCCGGCGAGAGCTCCGCACGCTCCAGCGTGGCGACACTCGCTCCATCGCGCAGCACGACCGCGCGATCCGCGAGCTCGATCACCTCTTCGAGCGCGTGCGAGATGTACACGATCGCGGCACCGCGCTCGCGCAGCTTGCGCACCAGCACGAACAGCCGCGCGACATCCTCGCGGCCGAGACTCGACGTCGGCTCGTCCAGCACCAGCACGCGCGCCTCGAGCGCCACTGCGCGCGCGATCTCCACGAGCTGGGCATCCGCCGGACCGAGGCGTCCCACGGGCAAGTCGAGCTCGAGGTCTCCGCGCCCGACCTGCGCGAGCGCCGCCGCAGCGCGCCGCCGCAGCTCCGCGCGGTCGACGAACGGCCCACGCCGCGGCTCGCAGCCGAGCAGCACGTTCTCGGCGACCGAGAGGTGGGGCGCGAGCGCGAGCTCCTGATGGATCATGGCCACGCCCGCGCGCCGCGCGGCATCGGGCCCCTGCGGCCAGTACTGCGCTCCATCGAGCCGCATCTCGCCCGCATCCGGCGCGACCGCGCCCGCGAGCACTTTCATCAGCGTCGACTTGCCGGCGCCGTTCTCGCCCACGAGCGCGAGCACCTCGCCCGCGCGAGCCTCGAGCGACACGCCCGCGAGCGCCACGGTCGCCCCGTAGCGCTTCTCGATCCCCGACATCGCGAGCCGGACGGCCACGCGCGCGAGGATAGCGGTCTCGCCCTACTCGAGCAGCGGCGCGACGTCCGGAGTGGCCATGTTTTCGCGCGTGGCGAGCACGGCGCCGGTGTCGATCGACGCCGGCACGCTCTCGCCGCGCCGCACCTTCTCGAGCGTCTCGACCGCGATGCGGCCCATGCGGCGCGGATCCTGCACCACGAGCGCGTCGATGCGTCCATCGCCGAGCGCGGCGACGAGCGGCGGTGACGCGTCGAAGCCGACGAAGCGCAGCTGGCCCGCGAGTCCCGCCTGCTCGAGCGCGAGCAGCATGCCCGCGGTCGTCGGCTCGTTGGAGCAGAACACGCCCTGCGCGTCGCGCAGCGCGTCGAGCATGTTGAGCGCCGTGGTCTTCGCCTCACCGACCGTCGCGCCCGCGAAGCGGTTGTCGATCGTGACCTCGACGCCGGCCGCGCGCACCGCGTCGAGGAAGCCCTGCTCGCGCGCCTCGGTGCTCGCGGAGCCGACCTGGTAGCGCAGCAGCACCGCCTTGCCCTTGCCGCCGAGCAGCGCCGCGAGCTTCTCGCCCGCCATGCGCCCGCCCGCGCGGTTGTCGGTCGCCACGAAGCTCGCGAAGTCCACGCCCGGCGTGCCGTCGAGGTCCGAGTCGAAGATCACGACCGGGATCCCGCGGCCGCGCGCCTGGGCCACGACCGGCACCAGCGCCGCGTGGTCGAGGGGAGCGAGGGCGAGCCCGTCGAGGCCCTCGGACACGAGCTGTTGCACCAGCGCGATCTGCTGGGCGCGGTCGTTCTCCTGCAGCGGCCCCTTCCACAGCACCTGCGCCCCGACCGCCTCACCGCCCGCCTTGGCCCCGGCCTCGACCGCCTTCCAGAAGACGTGGGTGGTGCCCTTGGGAACCACGGCGTAGCGGGGCTGGCCGGAGCCGGCGGGCGCCGCGGGCTCGCCCCCGCAGGCGGCGAGGGTCAGGCCGAGCGTCAGGGACAGGTAGATACGTCGGGTGAGCATGGTGGGGGCCTCGGGGGTGATGTTCCGGACCAGCGGTTTCGATTTCAATTGCGAAAATCGGGAACGGCCGGTGAAATCTGGCGCTGACCTCTTTCACTATGAACGACTCCACCACGTCAACCGTCAAGGACAAGGACAAGGACAAGGACGGCGGCCGCTACCGCGCCCCGGCGCTGGAGAAGGGGCTCGAGATCCTCGAGCTGCTCGCCGGTCGTCCGGAGGGCCTGTCCCAGTCCGAGATCGCCCGCGCCCTCAACCGCACGGTGGGGGAGATCTTCCGCATGCTCAACTGTCTGGTCGAGCACGGCTACCTCTCGATCCAGCGCCCGAGCGACCGCTACATCCTGACGCTCAAGCTGTTCGAGCTCGCGAACCGCAACTCGCCGCTCGAGCGCATGCTCGGAAACGCTCTCCCGGCCATGCGCGAGCTGGCGGGCTCCGCCGAGCAGTCCTGCCACCTCGCCCTCATCGAAGGCGGCCACGGCGTCGTCGTGGCGCAGGCCGACAACCCCGGCCACATCGGCTTCGCGGTTCGGGTCGGCTCCGTGATCAGCCTGCTCTCGACCGCCTCGGGCCGGGTCCTGCTCGCGTTCCAGACCCCGGAGGACCGCCAGCGCCTGCTCGCGCGCGCCGTGGCCGACGGGGAGCGCCTCGATCTCGCCGCCCTGCAGCGCGACCTCGACGCGATCCGCGCCCGCGGCTTCGAGGAAATGGACAGCACGCGCATCCGCGGCATCCGCGACGTGTCCTTCCCCGTGCTCGACCATCGCAGCTCGGCGGTCGCGGCGCTCACGATCCCGTTCATCGAGCGTCTCGATGCACCCGATCGCGAGGCGCTCGCCCGCACGCGCGAGCTGCTCGGCCGCGCAACTTCCGCGCTGACGGCGTCACTCGGCGGCCGGAGCGGGGTTGCGGTGCACTAGAGCCATGGCCGGGGCCGCGAAACGATGGGGGAGCGAGCTGCGGCAGCGCCCGCTCGCTCCCGCTGCCCCCCGAGGCATCGTCTGCATGGGAGCCGGGGGCATCGTTCACGATGCTCACCTGCCGGCCTACCGCGCCGCGGGGCTGCCGGTCGTCGGCATCTACGACCCGCGGTCCGAGCGCGCGCGCTCGGCTGCCGAGCGCTTCGAGCTGCCGCGCGTGTTCGCGACCTTCGAGGAGGCCGTCGCGGTGTCGGGCGCGATCTTCGACGTCGCGGTGCCGCCGTCGGAGCTCGCACGCGTCGTCGAGCGCCTGCCCGAGGGCTCGGCCGCGCTGCTGCAGAAGCCGCTCGGCATGGACCTCGCCGAGGCGACGCGCATCCGCGCCACTTGCCGCGCCCGACGCATCACCGCGGCGGTGAACCTGCAGCTGCGCTTCAGCCCCGCGTTCCTCGCCCTGCGCGACGCGCTCGCTCGCGGGCTGCTCGGGCGCCCGATCGAGTGCGAGGTGCTCGTCAATTGCCGCATGCCGTGGGAGCTGTGGCCATTCCTCGAGGGCCTGCCGCGCATGGAGCTGCCGCTGCACTCGATCCACTACATCGACGCGATCCGTGCGCTGCTCGGCGAGCCTCACTTCGTGCAGGGACGCACGGTGAAGCACCCGTCCACGCCGCGCATCGCGAGCTCGCGCACGACCGCGATCCTCGACTACGGCGACGACGTGCGTTGCGCGCTCTCGATCCACCACCACCACATGCACGGCCCGCGCCACCAGCGCTCGGAGCTGCGCCTCGAGGGCACGCACGGCGCCGCGCGCCTCGTGATGGGCGTCAACCTCGACTATCCGCGCGGCCGGCCCGACTCCCTGGAGCTCGCGCTCGAGGGCGAGGAGTGGACCGAGATCCCGCTCGAGGGGAACTGGTTCCCCGACGCGTTCCGCGGCCCGATGTGCAGCTTGCAGCGCTTCGTCAGCGGCGAGGCGAGCGAGCTCGAGGGCTCGATCGACAGCGCGTGGCGCACGATGGCGGTGATCGAGGCGCTCTACGCGGCCGACGCGGCGCGCGGCGTGCCGGTGCCCAAGGGAGACGACTCGTGAGCCCGCGCATCGACGCCCACCAGCACTTCTGGAAGCTCGCGCGCGGCGACTATCGCTGGCTCCGGCCCGAGCTCGCGCCCTTGTATCGCGACTTTGGCCCGGAGCACCTCGCGCCGCTGCGCGCGCGCCACGGGATCGACGGAAGCGTGCTCGTGCAGGCCGCCGACAGCGTCGCCGAGACCGAGTACCTGCTCTCGCTCGCCGCACAGGATGCGACGATCCTCGGCGTCGTCGGTTGGGTGGACTTCGAGTCGCCGGACGCGCCGGACACGCTCGAGCGGCTCGCGCGCCATCCCAAGCTCGTCGGCGTGCGGCCGATGATCCAGGACATCCCCGACGCGCGCTGGATGTTGCGCGACACTCTGGCGCCGGCGTTCGCCGCGCTGGTCGAGCTCAACCTCGCGTTCGACGCGCTCGTCAAGCCGCCGCACCTGCCGCACCTCGTGCGCCTTGTCGATCGCCATCCCGACCTGCGCGTCGTCATCGACCATGGCGCGAAGCCCGTGATCTCCGCCGGCGAGCGCTGGCCCGCGCGCGCGGCGTGGCGGGAGGATCTCCGCGCGCTCGCCGCGCACCCGCGCCTGCACTGCAAGCTCTCCGGCCTCGTGACCGAAGCGTCATCCGGCTGGAACGAGCGTGAAATCGCGCCATTCGCGCACGAGCTTGTCGAGATCTTCACGCCGCAGCGCACGATGTGGGGCAGCGACTGGCCCGTCGTCGAGCTGGCGGGCGGATACTCTCGTTGGCACGACAGTTCCCACGCGCTCTTCTCCGGCTTGCACGAAGGAGAGCGGCGCGCGCTGTTCGGAGCGACCGCCGCGGACTTCTACGGGCTCTCGTGGACTCCCCCTTCATGACGCAGATTCGAATCACGGCCCTCGAGGCCCGCGACATCCGCTTCCCGACGTCGGATCACAACGACGGCTCGGACGCGATGCACCCCGACCCGGACTACTCCGCCGCCTACGTGATCCTCCGCACGAACGTGGAGGGACTCGAGGGACATGGGCTCACGTTCACCATCGGCCGCGGCAATGACCTGTGCGTCGCCGCCGCGCGGGCGCTCGCGCCGCTCGTCGTCGGGCGCACGCTCGACGGCATCGTCAACGACTTCGCCGCGTTCTGGCGCTCGCTCACGAGCGAGTCGCAGCTGCGCTGGGTCGGGCCCGAGAAGGGCGTGATCCACCTCGCGACGGCCGCGATCGTCAACGCGACCTGGGACCTGTACGCGAAGTCCGAGAAGAAGCCCCTGTGGAAGCTCGTGGTCGACATGAGCCCCGAGCAGCTCGTCTCGGCGATCGACTTCCGCTACATCTCGGACGCGCTTTCCCGCGAGCAGGCCCTCGACATCCTGCGCGCCAGCGAGCCGCACAAGGCCGCGCGCGAAGCGCAGATGCGCGCGCGCGGCTATCCCGCGTACACGACCTCCGCCGGCTGGCTGGGCTATTCCGACGAGAAGATCCGTGCGCTGTGCCGCGCGGGCATCGCGGAAGGCTGGAATCACTTCAAGATCAAGGTCGGCGCGGATCTCGCCGACGACCTGCGCCGCGCCGCGATCGTGCGTGAGGAAATCGGGCCGCAGCGCAAGCTCATGTTCGACGCCAATCAGCGCTGGGACGTCGCGGACGCGATCGCCAACATGCGCGCGCTCGCGCGCTTCGACCCGTGGTGGATCGAGGAGCCGACTTCGCCCGACGACGTGCTCGGACACGCCGCGATCGCGCGCGCCATCGCCCCGATCGGCGTCGCGACCGGCGAGCAGTGCCAGAACCGCGTGATGTTCAAGCAGCTCTTGCAGGCGAACGCGATCCGCTTCTGCCAGATCGACTCGTGCCGGCTCGGCGGCGTGAACGAGGTGCTCGCGGTGCTGCTGCTCGCCAAGCGCTTCGACGTCGTCGTGTGCCCGCACGCCGGCGGCGTCGGCCTGTGCGAGTACATCAACCACCTCATCATGATCGACTACATCCGCATCGCAGGCTCGCACGAGGGCCGCGTGGCGGAGTTCGTCAGCCACCTGCACGAGCACTTCGAGAACCCTTCCGTCGTGCGCGAGGGCCACTACACGATCCCGACCGCGCCCGGCTACGGCATCACGATGAAGCGCGCGTCGCTCGAGCACTTCGAGCATCCCTCCGGCCCGCTGTGGTCCGCGCGCCTCGCGACCCACGGCAAGACCACGGTCAAGGCCTGAGCCATGGGACGCCTCGCAGGGAAGCGCGCGCTGGTCACGGCCGCGGGACAGGGCATCGGGCGCGCCACGGCACTCGCGTTCGCGCGCGAGGGTGCCGAGGTGCTTGCGACGGACATCGACGAGGCGCTGCTCGCGCGACTCGCCAAGGATGAGCCGCGCATCGAGGTCGCGCGGCTCGACGTGCGCGACGACGCCGCCGTCGCCGCCATCGCCGTGCGCGGTCCGTTCGACGTGCTCTTCAACTGCGCCGGCTTCGTGCACCACGGCACGGTGCTCGACTGCACGCCGGAGCAGTGGGCTTTCGCGCTCGATCTCAACGTCACTTCGATGTTTCGCACGTTGCGAGCCGTGCTTCCCGGCATGCTCGCGCGCGGCAAGGGCTCGATCGTGAACATGTCGTCGGTCGCGAGCTCGGTGAAGGGTGCGCCCAACCGCTGCGCCTACGGCACCACCAAGGCCGCCGTGATCGGCCTGACGAAGAGCGTCGCCGCTGACTTCATTTCCAAGGGCATTCGCTGCAACGCCGTCTGTCCCGGCACCGTGCAGACGCCTTCGCTCGACGAGCGCATCGCGGCCCAGGGCGATCCCGTCGCGGCGCGCGCCGCGTTCATCGCGCGCCAGCCGCTCGGTCGTGTCGGAGACGTTGACGAGATCGCCGCGCTCGTGCTCTACCTCGCTTCCGACGAATCCTCGTACACCACCGGCGCGATCCACGTGATCGATGGCGGCTGGAGCAACTAGGGAACCCCACGCACATGAAGCTCTTTCGTTTCGGCGAGCCGGGCCGCGAGCAGCCCGGCATCCTCGATGCCTCCGGCGTCCGGCGTTCGCTCGTCGGCGTGATCGACGACCTGCGCGGCGACGCGCTTTCACCCGCGTCCCTCGCGCGGCTCGCGCGCCTCGACCTCTCGAAGCTCCCGCTCGTCCCCGAGGGCGCGCGCTTCGGCCCCTGCGTCACGGGCACCGGCAAGTTCATCTGCATCGGCCTCAACTACGCCGACCACGCCGCCGAGACCGGCGCGCAGGTGCCGGCCGAGCCCGTGGTGTTCATGAAGGCCACCAGCGCGATCATCGGCCCCAACGACGACGTCGTGATCCCGCGCGGCTCGAAGAAGACCGACTGGGAAGTCGAGCTCGGGCTCGTGATCGGCTCGCGCGCGAAGTACGTCACGCCGGAACGCGCGCTCGAGCACGTCGCCGGCTTCTGCGTGATCAACGACCTCTCCGAGCGCGAGTACCAGCTCGAGCGCCTCGGCCAGTGGGACAAGGGCAAGGGCTGCGACACCTTCGGCCCCATCGGTCCCTACCTCGTCACGCGCGACGAAGTCCCCGACCCGCAGGCCCTCGACCTCTGGCTCGAGGTCGACGGCCACCGCTACCAGAACGGCAACACGCGCACGATGGTCTACACCTGCGCGTTCCTCGTCTCCTACCTGAGCCAGTTCTTCACCCTGCACCCCGGCGACGTCATCTCCACCGGCACGCCCCCCGGCGTCGGCCTCGGCCAGAAGCCCGACCCCATCTACCTCCGCCCCGGCCAGAGCATGCACCTCGGCATCTCCGGCCTCGGCGAGCAACGCCAGCGCACCCTCGCGGACGCCTGAGCGCGCTCGCGTCGCTGGAATTCCATGCAGCTCGTTCCGTGGATGCTCGTCGGCCTGCTCGCCTGCGGGTGCGCTTCGGCGCCGGCTGTGGAGCCGCGAGCGGCGGTGAACAAGGTGGTGCCGTGCCTGTGGTTCCAGAGTGATGCGGAGGCGGCGGCGCGGAGGTACTGCGAGCTCGTGCCGGATTCGCGCGTGGTCTCGGTCGCGCGCTATGGTCCGGGCGCGCACATGCCGGAGGGCACGGAGATGCTCGTGCAGCTCGAGCTCGGCGGGACGCAGCTCACGTTCCTGAACGGCGGGCCGCAGTTCGAGATCGACGAGGCACTCTCGCTCGTGGTGCGCTGCGACGATCAGGCCGAGCTCGATCGGCTGTGGAGCGCACTCGGCGAGGGCGGACGCGAGAAGGCGTGCGGCTGGCTCGAGGACCGCTGGGGCGTCTCGTGGCAGGTCGTGCCCGCGAAGCTCGACGAGTGGATGGCGGGACCGCCGGAGAAGGCCGGGCGCACGATGGCGGCGCTGCTCGGCATGGTGAAGCTCGACATCGCCGAGCTGCAGAAGGCCTACG
>CAITGX010000365.1 GCA_903892045.1 uncultured Planctomycetota bacterium
CCCGCGAGGCCCTCGACCGGCGTTCCCTGCACCCCGAGGCCGGCGAGCTCGTCGGCGCGCGAGTAACTCGGTCCGGGATGCAGCAACGTGGCCATGCCTGCGTACGACACGCGCGGCGAGGCTCGCAAGGACGCGCCTACGCGCTCGACGTCCGTCTCGCCTCCGCGCAGGACGTTGGCGCGAGCGACGACTTCCGCCATCGAGTCGAGCAGCGCGTCGAGACTCGCCGGCGGCTCCGGTTCCTGCGGCGAGCCCTTTCGACCGGCACGGCGCTCGATCGCGACGCGCTGCAAGTCTGCGAGCAGCTGCTGGGCCGCGGAGGCTGCGTCGTCGAGCGCCAGCGCGCGGTCGAGATCGAACGCGGCGAGCGCCGCCGCCACCGAGCGCGCTTCCCGGAACCAGCCGCCGACGAGCAGCGCGTCTCCGAGCGTCTTCAGCGTCTCGCCGTCGCGCTGGCGCTCGCAGTCCCGCGCAAGCTCCACGATGCGCGCGAGGCGCGGGTCGAGCGGCATGCCGCGCTCGTCGAGCACGGCCTTCGGCAGGTCGGAGATCCACTCGTCCACGGCCGGCCCCATCTGTCCGGCCGCGAAGCGTGCCGCACGCAGCAGTGGGCCGCTGCCGATCGCTGCTCCGTGCCCGGCGCGCCGCAGCAGCCCGAGCGCCAGCGCCGAGGGCCGTGCCTCGAGCAGGATCTCCGCCCGCGCGCGATCGCGCGCCGCGCCCGGCCGGGCCGCGAGGGCGAGCTGCAGCTCCAGCAAGGCCGCGTCGCTGGTGCGGAAGATCCGCATGCGTCGCACGAGGTCCTCGACCTCGGCGTCGGAGAGGTCGCTGCCGCGCAGGAGCTCGAGCGCCCGCTCCCAGCCGCGCTGGTACTCGGGCTGGAAGTACATCGAGAGCTCGATCGAGGCCGCCTGCACGCCGAGCTCGACGCGATCGAGCGGAGCGAGCGTCTCCAGCTCCAGACGCTCGAGCAGGATCTCCAGCGCCTTGCGCGGCTGCTCCGCGAGCACGTGGTAGCGCGCGAGCGAGGCGGTGAAGTACGTGCGCTCCCAAGGGTCGCGGGACAGCTCGAGCGCGCGGGCCGAGTGCACGGCCGCCGCACCGAACTCGCGCCGCTGGGCCGCGACCCAGCCCAGCCCATGGTGAGCCCACGACAGCTCCGGCGCCACGCGCGCCGCGCGCTCGAAGCGCGCACCGCCACGCTCGCCCTCGAGGCGACCAACGAGATACAGCAGCGCCCCGTCGTCCCCGGCCTGAGCCAGCTCCGCGCGCCGCTCGGCAAGGGCCTCGAGCCCGAGCAGGTCCTCGGTGTCGAGTGCGTCGAGCATGCGCCGCGGCGCGACCCAGTCCGGGGCGAGCTCCAAGGCACGCGCCGCCTCCTCGCGGGCACGCTCGCGCGCCAGCGGGTCTTCACTGCGCGCCCAGGCCCGCGCCGCCTCGAAGGCCGCCGAAGCCTCCGAGCTCACGGGATCGACGAGCGGGCGCTCTCCAAGGCTTGCGCAGCCCGAGAGCACGGCCAGTCCCAGCGCCGCGAGGGCGAGCCAGGCAACCCGGAAACGGTTCGGAGCCATGTACGGCGCTACTACGGCACGCCCGGGCGCCGCGCTCAAGCCCAATCCCGGCCGCGGCCGGCAGCACCTGGCGGCGCCGTCCGGCTCCCCCGCCAGAGCTTGCGTCCCCGCAACCCGCGGGGCGAGACTCTGGGGCATGTGGAACGGAATGCTCACGGCTTGGCTCGTCCCCGGAATCGTGGCCGTCGCCGCGCTGGGTTTCCAGTCGAAGAAGCCCGCCGCGACCAAGCCGGTGGTGCCCTTCTCGGGGAGCTACGACGAGGCGCGCACCCGCGCCCAAGAACGCAATGTGCCGCTGCTCGTGTTCGCCTTCCACGACGACCCCGCCGATCCGCACGAGGACGTGCAGGCCTACCGCAAGGAGATCTTCTCGCGCGCGGACCTCGGCGCCCTCGCGCCGCTGCTCGTGATCGTCGTCGGCGGCACGGGGATCCACGAGCCGGCGCCGCTCGAGGTCGAGTCGGATGGCAAGAAGACCACCGTGCAGCTGTGCTCGCACTACCGCAGCGAGACCTGCATGGCGCACCAGAAGCTGTTCGAC
>CAITGX010000366.1 GCA_903892045.1 uncultured Planctomycetota bacterium
CCACCAGTCGTCGTACTGGCGTGCGTTGGAGTAGTCGCGGACGGCAGCGAGGAACAGCCACGTGCCGAGCAGCATCGGCGGCAGCGTGAGGAACAGCACGTCGCGCAGCGTGACGCGGCTCCACCGCGGCGCCTTGGTGGGTGTGGAGGAGCTCACGGCGTCCACCCCAGCTCGACACGGCGCGACCAGACCAGCTCGGCCGCGACCTCGGCGACGAGCGAGTAGCCCGCGGCCGTGCAGTGGTTGTCCTCGCGCCAATACAGCGACGCTGGGTCGGCGTGTGCGAGGAAGCGCTCACGCGCATCCACGCACGCAAGCCCGTGGCGAGCCGCGAAGTCGCGCCAGTGAGCGCCGTAGGCGCCGCCGTCGAGGCCCGCCTCGAACTCGCGCAGCTGGCGCGCATAGGGAATCACGACGATCCCAAAGCGCGCGCCGAGCGCTTCGGACGCGGCGCGCGCCTCGAGCATGCAGCGATCCGCGAGCTCGTAGAGTCGCTGGGCCTTCGGGCTGGGCAGCGCCTCGTAGGCCTCGATGTGATGGAACGGCGGACGACCGCGGAGGCGTGTCCACGCCGCGGAAGCCACGATGCGCTGCGCGAGCCGGCTGCGCTCGATGGCTCCGCCGAGGCACCACCACCGGCGTCGGTGCTCAAAGCGAGCTTCGTCGTCTTCCGTGGCCCGCGCGGACACCAACCGGCCGCCGCGGGCGGTGTATTGCAGCGGGAACGGATTCTCGGAGAGATCGTTGGGAGTCGTGGCGACGAGCACGAGGTCCGGTTCGAAGCGTGCGCCGAACTTCGCGAGCCATGCCGCTTCATTGGCCGTCGAGAAGCCGGGGAAGCCTGCATTGACGACCTCGATGCGGCGCGTGCTGCCCGATTCCGCGAGTCTGCGCGCGAGGTTCGCCTCGAGCGCCGCAGGCCAGCTCTGCGCGCCGGGCACTTGGTCGCAGGCGGTGAACGAGTCGCCGACGCACAGGATGCGCGTCACCCCGGCCGCTTTCGGCCCGAAGTCGCGGTCGGAGCGCACGCCTTGGGCGTTGCTGGCCCATTCGACCCGGTACTCGCGCGTCTGGAGCACCTGCCGGTGGTTTGGCACGTACACGTGCCCCACGTCGGGGTCGGCCGCGTGACGGCCGGAGTTGTCGAGCTCCTCGTAGGCCGGCTTGTCCGCCGCTCGCAGCACCGTCTCGGTGACGACGAGCAGCAGGACGATCGCCGCTGCGCTCGCGACGAGCGTGCGCCGCGTCGCGGACAGCCAACCCGGCAGCCCGCGACGGTAGGAGCCGAGTGTCACGACGGCGAGGGCGATGCAGGCGAGCAGCAGTGCGACCCAAGGCTTGCTCCAGCCCAAGATCCACGGCTCCGAAGTGCGCTCCGTGGCCACGTAGGCGAGCAGCAGCCCGAGCAGGGCGGTCGCGGCAGCGCGTTCGAGCTTGGAGTTGCGCGGATCCACGGCTCAGTCCTCGAACACCGAGCCGGCTTCCGAGGCGCCACCGCGGCGCAGGTGCAGGAGCCGCTCGCGCCAGCGGGACGCGAGCAGGCAGTTGGCGAAGCTCTTCTCGGCCTGTTTCCACATCGTGTCCGACACCGAGCGGAACAGCGCGAGCTCGAGCTGGATGCGGGCGATGCCATCGGCGGCCTCGACCGGCACGCTGGTCAGGCTGGAGCTCGTCTCGCGCGCAAGCAACTCGCCGCTCGCGGGGCTGGTGCCGCCCGACGGGGTCCATGTCGCCGTCGCATCGAGTCGCAGGGGAGCCCGGGGGAGCTCGCCCGCGCGCAACGCAGCGCCGGCCTCGATGGACTGGAGGCTTGCGCTGTAGCCGTGGGTCTGCAGCACGATCGGCCCACTCCAGCCCGCTTCGACCGCGCACAGCACCTCGATGGGATGGACGCGGCCGTCGACGGGCACGTCGAGCGCGATGCGCGTCGCACCGAGCTGCAGGTGGACGGTCGCGAGCTGCCAAGCGTCAACGTAGTGCTCGAAGGTCTCCACCACGGGCGCGTAGCGGCCCGCGGAGAAGTCCATGTCCATCAGGGCCGCCGCGCTGGGCTGGTGGGAGGGGTGGATGGCGAGCACAGCCTCGTAGGCACTGCGAGCGCGCGCGTCCTCGCCCTCGTCGCGGGCGAGCTCGGCCAGCCGGAAGTGGTTGCCGTAGTTCCTCGGATCGAACGCGACGGCGCGCTCCAGCGTCTCGAGTGCGCGCTTCTTGCGACCCTCGGCGCGGTACGCCTCAGCCAGCGACGCGAGCAAGCGCTCGCGCTCGCGGTCGTGGCGATGCTTGACGAACGTGGCTGGGCAGTCGCGGTCGAGGCGCTCGAGCAGGGACAGCGCGCCGGCCGTGCTCCCGTCGCGCAGAAGCCGCTCGGCCTCGTCGAGCTCCTCGATCCAGGCTTCGCTCGCGGCGTCCACGGCGCGCTCGGCGCCGTTGAGCAGGATGCCCCAGATCGCGAGCGTTCCCGCAAGTGCCGCGCATCCCGCGAGCCACGCCGCGATCAGCGTCCGCTCGTGGCGGGCGACGAAGCGCGCGGTCGACTCGCTCGTGGGGGAGTGCGGCGTCATGGCGCGACGCGCGTCAGATGTCGATGTTCTGGGCGCCCGTGAGCAGCACGACCTTGCGGTTGCCGTTCACGGCCCGCACGGCGTCCATGAGCTCGGCTTCCCGCGCGCCCTTCTTCAGGTGCACGGAGTACACGAGCTCGAGCGCGCTGCCGCCCTGGATCGTCTCGACGGACAGCAGCGAGTGATCCTGCAGATGACGGAAGAAGGGTTCCTGAAATGCAGTTCTGTGATCTACTCCGTCGGCGAGCTGCACCTTGAGCAGCATCTCGCTCGTGGGCTGGGCACCGATCTGGAAGCGGTGCAGGAAGTAGATCACCGGCGAGAGGAACAGGGTGAACAGCACCGCGAGGTCGAAGAAGCCCGTGCCGCAGGCCATGCCGACGGCCATCGACGCGAACAGGAAGCCGACGTCGCGCGGCTCCTTGATCGCGGTGCGGAAGCGGATGATCGAGAGCGCGCCGACGAGGCTGAAGGCACGCGCGATGTTCGAGCCGATGATCTCCATCACCAGCGCGGTCGTGATCGCCATCAGGATCATGGTGTGCACCAGCGACACCGAGTAGCTGATGCCGCGGTGCGTCTGGCGATAGACCCACGCCAGCACGAGCGAGAGGAAGAAGCTCAGGCCGAGCGCGTACAGGACGTGCCAGAAGGCCGCGCCGCCGCCGATCGCGGCCGTGTTGCGGGTGAGCTGGTCGAGGGCTTCGTTCACGGTGGACTCCGGGTTCAGCGGGGACGGGGGGCGAGCGCGTGGCGACCGCCGTGGAAGGCGAGGTCCGCGGCCGCGCAGTACTTCGAGAAGCGCACCAGCTCGAGGCGGTGCTTCTTGACGAGCGCGACGAGCCACAGGGGGACGCGCTGGTTGTACTTGAGTTCGAGCACGGCGAGCTCGGGTGGCAGGATCCAGCTGCCGGTCTCGAAGGGCCGCGCGAGGTCGAGCGCGCTCGCGTCGTACATCAGGCGCGTGTCGAGCGTGATGCGCAGGTCCGTCTCGAAGCGCGCGAACCACGCGCGGCGGCGGTAGCTGACGGCGACTTTCGGGGCGAGCCGGTGCTCGCGGCACAGCACGAGCGCCTCGCGCACGACCGGGTCCGTCTCCGCGCGCTCGAGCTCCGCGTCGAGCTCTCCCCGGTCGAACAGCGCGACGAGCTCGGCGACCGTGCGCCGCGCGCGCCGCTTCTGCACGGTGCGGTCGATGCGCTGCTTGATCTCGACGAAGGCCTCGTCGCCCAGCGCGTAGCGGCGCAGCCGCAGCTTGCGGCGGAACTTCTGGCCGTCGAGCTTCTCCCAGAAGAAGCGCAGCTCCGGCGAGTCCCAGTACTGCGAGTGGATCGCGTAGCCCTCCGTCCCCGAGTGCGGGTCCGGATCGGCGTAGCCCGCGAGGTCCGCGGCGAGCGCCTGGGCATCGTCGCTGCGCAGAAGGTACTTCTGCTCGAAGCGGTTGAAGTCGCGGACATACGCACCCCGCGGGAGTTCGCTAGCAGGCATGGCGCTAGCTCGCCGGCTGCGTCGCGGGCCTCGGAGGCTCGAGACGCTGCTCCTCGTGGTACTCGAAGTCGGTGTTCACCTCCCACACGTCGTGGGTTGCGCCCTGCATGTTCCAGGCCACCATCATGGCGGTGAGCATCGAGTGGTCCTGGTTGTTGTACTTGTGCATCCCGTTGCGGCCGACGGGGTGCAGGTTGTCGATCCCGTCGATGAAGTCGCGCACGCGGTCGAGGTGCCCGCGGTACTCCGCGTCGTAGATCGGATAGGCCTTGGGCATGCGCACCACGGTGCCGTCGACGACCTTGGTCGGGTCCGCGAGGCCGAGCGCGCCGAGCTCCTTGGTGGCGAGCGCGACGAGCTCCGCGTCGCTCGCAGTCCACAGGCCATCGCCTTCGAAGCAGAAGTACTCGAGCCCGAGGCAGGTGCGGCCCGGCTCGGGCACCATGGCGCGGGACCAGTTGTTGAAGTTCTGGATGCGGCCGACCTTGACGCCCGGCGTGTGGATGTAGATCCAGTTGTCCGTGAAGAGGTTCTCGGCCTCGAGGATCAGCGCCACCACGAGGAAGTCGCGGTAGCGCAGTCCTTCCGCGGCCTTGCGCGTCTCCGCGGGCGCCGCGTCGCCGAGCGCGCGCACCAGACTGCGCACCGGCATGGTCGAGATCACGTGCTCACCCTCGAAGCGGCGCTCGCCCTCGGGCGTCTGGCAGCGCACGGCGATCGCGCGGCCGTCGCGCAGCTCGATCGCGCGCACCTTGTGGTGCAGGAGCACCTCACCGCCGAGGCCGGCGAGCTTCTCCGCGCAGGTCTCCCACATTTGCCCCGGGCCGAGCCGCGGGTACTGGAACTCGTTGATCAGGCTCTTGATCTTGGTCGAGCGCCGCTGGATCGACGCGGCGTTGAGCACGGCCTTGGCGAGGCTCAGGTTCTGGATGCGCTGCGCGGCCCACTCGGCGCGGATCTCCGTGCAGGGAATGCCCCACACCTTCTCGGTGTAGGTCTTGAAGAAGATCTGGTACAGGCGCTTGCCGAAGCGATTCGAGACCCACTGCTCGAAGTTCTCCTCGACCGGGTTGGGCCGCAGCTTGGCGAACGCATAGCTCCACAGGATGCGCACGGCCTCGAGCGGGCCGAGACCGGAGAGCGCGTTCCACGCCTTGAGCGGGTAGTCGAAGTACTTGCCGCGGTAGTGGATGCGCGACTGGCGCGGGACCGAGATGAACTCGGGGCCGAGGATCTCGTGCCAGAAGCGCTCGACGGGCTCGACCTTGGTGAAGAAGCGGTGGCCGCCGATGTCGAAGCGGTAGCCCTTGTACTGCGCGGTCTGCGAGATGCCGCCGAGCATCCCGGTGCCTTCGAAGACCGTCGTGCGCGCGCCCGCCTGCTGCAGCAGGTACGCCGCCGTCAGGCCAGCGGGGCCGCCGCCGATGACGAGGACCCGCTCGCCCGGCCGAAGCGGTGCGACAGGATGGGGCTTGCGATTGGACTGCGAGTCCATGGGGTGGGGTCGGAGCGGGAACTCCGGCAGGGGGCGGTCTTCATCGACCCTCCCATGGAGGACCCTGAAGGGCGCGGCGCTATAGGTAAAACATGGTAGCGGTCGGAGTGCCGCGATACTCGGCAGGCCCGCGCGGGCTCCCAGAAGCTGGAAGGACCTTCCCGAGGCCGGTCCGCGCCTCCCGGGCGTGCTAAGGTCACTCGGCAACCATGAACGTGCGCGCCCTGCTCCTCGCCGCGAGCCTCGCCCTCCTCGGGAACGCCTGTTCCGAGACCCGGACGCCGCCCAACGTGGTGCTGGTGGTGCTCGACACCGTGCGGGCCGACCACCTGTCCGCCTACGGCTACCCGCGACCGACCGCGCCGCGCCTCGAGGCCCTGTGCGAGCGCGCCGACCGCTACGCGACCGCGCGCTCGACCGCGCCCTGGACCCTGCCGAGCCACGCCTCGCTGTTCACGGGCAAGTTTCCGTTCCAGCACCACGCGGACGCCGAGCTCGTCGACGCTGTCTTCAACGATGCGCGCCCGCTCGCGGAGGAGGAGCTCACGCTGGCCGAGGCCCTCGCGGCGGAGGGCTACGCGACGGCGGCCTTCGCCGCGAACCGTGGCTACGTCAACGAGCGCATGGGCCTCACGCAGGGCTTCGCGACGTTCGTGAACGAGCGTCGCCCCGGCGTGGAGATGGCGGCGCTTGCTCACGAGTGGGTCAAGGCGCGGCCGGAGGGACAGCCCTTCTTTCTCTTCGTGAACTACATGGATGCGCACCGGCCGTACAACGCCGCGCCGGTCGACGGGCCCAACGAGGCCGCGCTGCCGAAGGCGCCCGAGGAGAACTCGAGCGAGCTGCTCGACGCGCTCTACGAGCAGGTGTACGGCAGCGATGCGCCGCCCGACGCCGCGCTCCTGCAGAAGGCGATCGATGCCTACGACCGCGGCATCGCGAACGCGGATCGCGGCGTGGGGGAGCTGCTTGCGGCACTCGAGCGGGATGGGTTGCTCGATGGCGCGCTCGTGATCGTCACCGCGGATCACGGCGAGTACCTCGGCGAGCACGACCTCGTCGAGCACAGCAAGGACGTCTACGAGCCGGCGCTGCGCGTGCCGCTGATCGTGAAGCGCCCCGGTCAGTCGCGCGGACGCGTGATCGACGAGCCCGCGTCGATCGCGGACGTGCCCGGGCTCGTGCTCGCGGAGCTGCCGAAGTCCGTGAGCTCGAAGCACGCGGGCAAGTTCCCGGGGCAGGCGGGCGTGCGCGGGCTGTTCGCCGAGATCAACTACAGCCGCGGCAAGGACATGGCGGCGCCGTGGGGCGAGCGCTTCTTGCGCGAGCGCTCGGCGCTGTACCTCGAACGCTGGAAGGTGATTCGCTCGAGCGACGGACGCCACGAGCTCTACGACCTCGCTTCGGATCCGCGCGAGGAACGCAACCTGTTCGCGGAGCGCCCCAAGGAGGCGCAGCTCCTGCTCGACACGCTCGCGCGCATCCAGGCGCGCTCCGGCGGAGCGCGCGCGCGCGTCGACGTGCGCGAGCCGACCGAAGACGAGCTCAAGGAGCTGCGCGAGCTCGGTTACTAGCGGCGCGTCGCCACGCCGGCGAGCAGCTCGCTGGCGGGGAAGGGCAGGGCCGCGCTCTTCGTGCAGCGCAGGTCGCGCGCGTCGAAGCCTGAAGACTCGACGTCGGTGCGGAGATCGCGGTCCAGCTCGCAGCCGCAGGCCACGACGCGCTGGAGGGGCGTGAGCACGCGCTGCATGGCATGCTCGATGCGCCGCGGCGAGCGCACGTGCTCGAGCAAGTGCAGGCGTCCGCCGGGGCGCAGCACACGCGCGAACTCGGAGAGGCAGGCTCGCGGAGACTCGACGGAGCACAGCACGAAGGTGCACACGAGCGCGTCGACGCTCGCGTCGGGGAGCGGGATGCGAGCGGCATCGGCGCGGACATGCTGCACCTCGAGGCCGCGCTGCGCCGCACGCGCGAGCAGACGCTCGTCGAGGCGATCCTCGCGCGCAAGGACACGAAGTCGTCGAGCCTGCGGCGGATAGTGCGGCACGTTGAGTCCCGTGCCGGGGCCCACCTCGAGCGCGTCGTCGGGGCAGGCGCGGAGCACCTGGACACGCAGTGCCGCGACCGCTGGCGTGGAGAGAGCCCAGTCCATCAGCGGGTTGAAGATGCGGCGTTCGTACCTGACTCCCATGGGCGCGACCTGCGCAGCAGTGTGCGCTGCATCTGCGCCGCTGGCCACCGCCGGAGCGCGATGAAGTCGACGCACGGGCGCTGACTGCTGCGAAGCGCGAGTGCCCGCGCGCTGTCCCAGAGAGCCAGTGCCCCCTCATTCCGTTGGCTACGCCCAGGAGATCTCTCATGAACTCGCGCTTCCTGCTCTCGACTTTCGCGCTCGCTGCGCTCTCCGGAGCACCGCTCCTCAGCACCGAACTCGGTACCGCCTACTGCTTCGGCACGAACTGCCCCTGCGGAAATGACGATCCGACGGGCGGCTGCATCAATACTTCGGGCGTCGGCGCGCAGCTCACCGCCCTCGGCTCGACCAGCGTGTCGGCCGGCGACCTCGCCTTCCGCGCCTCGCGCCTGCCGACATCGTCGCTCTCCCTGCTCGTCATCAGCCCCAACCAGCGCAACATCCCGTTCGACGACGGGCGCCTGTGCGTCGGCCCGGGCATGGCCCGCATGCGCTCCCACTTGAACAGCGTCCAGACCGGCGTCGTGACCTTCGACGACATCTACACGACCTACGCGGCCTACGGCCTCGTGCTGAACGCGGGCGAGACGTGGAACGCGCAGGTGTGGTATCGCGACAGCTCTCATCAGGGTGTCTGCGGCCAGCGCGCCAACCTGACCAACGCCTACACGGTCACGCTGACGCCGTGAGGCGCTCCGCGCGTGGCGGCTTCGCCGCGGGGCGAGTATCCTGCGTCTCACCATGACGCCCACGACCACGAACGCCGCCACGCTCGATACCAAGGCCGTCGAGAGCTTCGTCTCGCAGACTTGGGACGCGAGCATTGTCGCTTCGATCACCGAGTACATCGCGATCCCCAACAAGTCGCCCGCCTTCGACAAGGACTGGAAGAAGAACGGGCACATGGACCGCGCGGTCGAGCTGATCGCCGGCTGGTGCCGTGCGCGCGCGATCCCGGGCCTCAAGCTCGAGGTCGTGCGCCTCAAGAACGAGAAGGGCGAGGAGCGCACGCCGGTGATCTTCATGGAGATCCCGGGCCAGACGAGCGACACCGTGCTGCTCTACGGGCACCTCGACAAGCAGCCCGAGATGACGGGCTGGAGCGAGGGCCTCTCGCCTTGGACGCCGGTGCTGCGCGGCGACAAGCTCTACGGTCGCGGCGGCGCGGACGACGGCTACGCGGCCTACGCGTCGCTCGTGGCGATCGAGGCGCTCGAGCGCCAGAAGATCCCGCACGCGCGCTGCGTGGTGCTGATCGAGGGCTGCGAGGAGTCGGGCAGCTACGACCTGCCGGCCTACGTCGATCACCTCGCCCCGCGCATCGGCACGCCGAGCCTGATCGTGTGCCTCGACTCGGGCTGCGGCAACTACGAGCAGCTGTGGGGCACGACCTCGCTGCGCGGTCTCGTCGGCGGCGACCTGTCGGTCGAGGTGCTCACCGAGGGCGTGCACTCCGGCGATGCGAGCGGCATCGTCGCGTCGAGCTTCCGCATCCTGCGCCAGCTGCTCGCGCGCGTCGATGACCCGCAGACGGGCGTGTGCGTGAAGGAATTCCACGTCGAGGTGCCGAAGGACCGCCTCGAGCAGGCGAGGAAAGTGGCCGAGGTGCTCGGCAGCGAGATCTACGACAAGTTCCCGTTCGTGCAGGGCATGCAGCCGATGTCGAACGACCTCGTCGAGCTGGTGCTCAACCGCACCTGGCGTCCGGCGCTCTCGATCGTCGGCATGGACGGCATCCCTTCGACGTCGAGCGCGGGCAACGTGCTGCGTCCGCGCACGGTCGCGCGGCTCTCGCTGCGCGTCCCTCCGACCATGGATGCGGAGAGCGCCGCGAAGCGCCTCCAGCAGCTGCTCGAGAAGGATCCGCCCTACGGCGCCAAGGTGAGCTTCAAGTACGAGAAGGCCGGCTCGGGCTGGAACGCCCCGGCGATGGTGCGCTGGCTCGAGGACTCGGTCGACCGCGCCTCGCGCACCTACTTCGGCAAGCCGGCCGTCTACAACGGCGAGGGCGGCTCGATTCCGTTCATGGGCATGCTCGGCGCCAAGTTCCCGAAGGCGCAGTTCCTGATCACCGGCGTGCTCGGGCCGGGCTCGAACGCCCACGGTCCGAACGAGTTCCTGCACATCCCGACCGGCAAGCGGCTCACGGCCTGCGTGGCGAACGTGCTCGCCGATCAGGCCCGCAGCTAGCGCGAAGGGCGATTTCGCTCTCAGGGGCGGTCGGTTCGGCCGTCCGCTACGGAAGTCTTGCCGAGCTCCAACGGGGCGCGCTCGCCCGGCGAGTGCGCCCTGCTGCTACCCTGCGAGGGTGAGACTTCTCGCCGCCCTGCTCTCGATCTGGATGCTCGCCGCACAGGGCCGAGCCGGAGCCGCCCACGACCACGGCCAAGACCGTGGAGCGGGAGGCGAGCACGGCCATGAGCGCGGCCACGACCACGGTGAGCGGCGCTTCGCGGGACCGGCGCCTGTCGTCGACGGCCTCGGTGTCGGCGATCCCGCGCCGCGCCTGCGCGTCGGCAGCTGGCTCAAGGGCGAGCCGATCGCGAGCTTCGAGCCCGGTCGCGTGTACGTGATCGAGTTCTGGGCGACGTGGTGCCTGCCCTGCGAGAAGTCGATCCCGCTGCTCTCGACGCTGCAGGCGCGTCATGCCGAGCGTGGCGTGCGCGTGGTCGGCGTGAGCGTGTTCGAGGATCGCTCCTGCGAAGTCGCGCCCTACGTCGCGCGGCAGGGCGAGCGCATGAGCTACACCGTCGCGGCGGACTCCGTGCTCGAAGGCGCCACCGCGGCGCAGGGCGCGATGGTGCTCTCGTGGCTGAAGCCGAGCGGCGAGACCTCTCTCCCCACGGCCTTCCTCGTCGATGGCACGGGCACGATCGTGTGGATCGGCGACACGCACTCGCTGGAGCAGCCGCTCGAGCAGGTGCTCGCCGGCACGTGGGATCTCGCGCAGGCGAAGGTCGAGCACGGGAAGCGTGTGCGTGTGCGCAGCCTGCGGACCACGCTCAACGCGCAGGTGCGCGAGAAGCTGTGGGAGAAGGCGCTCGAGACGATCGAGGAGATGCGCGCGCTCGATCCGACGACCGAGGCTCGCACGGCCGCGTGGCGCTTTGCGGCGCTCCTCAACCTCGGCCGTGACGAGGAAGCCTGGGCCTACGGGCGCGCGGTCCTCGAGGGCTTGCTCAAGGACGACGCGCTCGCGCTCAACGTGATCGCGTGGACCGTGGTCGACCCGCGCGCGCCCAAGCGCGCCTCGCGCGACCTCGACTTCGCGCTCGCCGCGGCGGAACGCGCGAGCGAGCTCACGGAGCGTCGCAACGCGGCGATCCTCGACACGCTGGCGGTGGTTCACTTCGAGCGCGGGTCGGTGGCGCTCGCCATCTCGACCGAAGAAGAGGCCATCGCTCTCGCCGAGGGTGCGCCGTGGGCCGCGGAGCTGCGCGAGCGGCTCGAGCTCTTCCGCCGCGCCCTGCGCGCGCCCTCCGGCGGCCGACTCGCGTCCCGCTAGCGGCCGAGCAGGCGCTCGAGCCGGAGCCGGACCGAGGGCCACTCCTCGCGCACGACGCTGTAGTAGACCGTGTCGCGCACGCGACCTCCGGCGACGATCATGTGCCGCCGCAGCACGCCTTCGCGCGTGAAGCCGAGGCGCTCCATCGCGCGCTGGGAACGCTGGTTCAGCAGGTCGGTCTTGAGCTCGACGCGCTCGAGTCCCCAGTCCTCGAAGGCGCAGCGAAGCATCAGCGCCTTCGCCTCGACGTTGGCGCCACTGCCGTGCAAGGACGGGTGCAGGAACGTCCAGCCGATCTCGACCCGCCGGTGCGCGGGCTCGTAGGCCGCGAAGCGCGTCGAGCCCACGATGCGCCCATCGGAGACGAGCCGTGTGACGAAGGGCAGGGCGCGCCCCGTCGCCGCGGCGGCGAGCGCCACCTGCATGTACTGCTCGAGCTCCAGCGGGCTGCGGACGCGGCTCGCGGTCAGCTCCCAGAGCTCCGCTGGCTCCGCCGCGCGCCACAGCTCCTCGCGGTGGCAGGGCTCCATCGGCACGAGCTCGACGAGTCCGCCGTGCAGCGTGATCGCCGGCAGTCGCTCGAGATCACTCATGCTTGAGCTCGAGTCGCGCGCGCCATGGTTCGAGGCTAGCCCGCGGAGCCGATGCGCGAAAGCGTGATCGCGCGCGGCGGGACGAGCTCAGAGCTCGCCAGTCTTGCGACCCTTCGAGTAGGTGCCGCTCGCGGAGCGATCGAGCACGCCGTCGCGGGTCCAGCGGCGGCAGGTACCGTCGCGCCGGTCGGCGCGGAACTCGACCTCGAGCTCGAGCTGGCCGTTGTCGTACCAGAAGCGGTAGATGCCCTCGCGCTTGCCCTCGACGAGCGTGCCTTCGAGCATCTTGGCGCCGTTGTCGTGCCACGCGGTCTCCGGGCCGACCGCGACCCCGCGCTCGAAGGTTCCGCGCCAGCGCAGGCCACCCGAGGGATGGAAGAAGCTCCACGGCCCCTCGCGCAGGCCGTTGCGCAGCTCGCCCTCGCCGCTCTTGGTGCCCTTCGAGTTCCACTCGGTGACGCGCCCGTCGCGCACGGCGCCGAGGTCGCGTGCCGCGGTGCGGTCCGTGGCCGCGTCGAAGCTCGGCCAGTGTTCCTCGAACGAGCCGGCCTCCGCCCGCGGCAGGGTATCGACGGGCGCGGGCTCGTCCGTGCAGGAGCACAGCAGAAGCGCGAGCAGCGTGGCGCGGCGGAGCGAAAGCGACATGGGCGCAGAGCTTCTAGCGTCCGCGAGCGCGAAGCCCAAGCCTCGCGGCGGACGTTCAGCGCAGCCGCGGCGGGTTCGCGCCCGCCCCGGGCCCATAGACGACGGCGTTGCGGAACAGCCGTCCGGTTCCCGGATGGAAGCCGCGGAATCCGGGCTCGGAGGCGAACAAGATCACTTGCCCGGCCCCGCGGCGCTCGACGGTCGCATAGGCGCTCTCCGCGAGCCGCTCGCGCGCCTCGGGCCACAATAGCCCCGAGAGTCGCAGGTCCGCGGCCGGGGCGAGGCGCACCGCCGTGGTGGCGGGGGAGCGCGACCACAGGGACAGCGAGCCGTCGAAGAAGACGGGCAAGTGCGAGCCCGCGCCCACGGTCAGCCAGTGGTCCTCGCGCACGTGGGCGCGGAGGAAGACGCCCTGCGGCGCGAAGCGCTGGCGCCAGCGCTCCTCGCGCTCGGCGTCGGGATCGACCGCGAGCGCGGCGCCCGCCGCCTTCGGTTCGGCCGCCTTCGACGCGTCCTCGGGCGCGCTCGTCGGCACGCCATCCCACACGAGCCGCTCGTCGACCTCGATCGAGCGGGCGGCGCGCTCGCGCTGCGCGGCGAAGAGGTACTCGGGCAGCTTCGCGAGCACGTCCTCGCGACGGCGCACGCTCGAGAGGCCGAGCGACTCGCGCGCCAGCGCGCCGGCCGAGCTGCCGACTGCGACCAGCGTGCCGCCGCCCTCGACCCAGGCGCGCAAGGTCTCGAGGTGCGGCTCGAGCACGGCGGAAATCCCGCCCGCGGGCGGGAGCACGAGCACGTTGTAGCGGCGCAGGTCGTAACCACCGAGGTCCTGCGCATCGAGCAGCGACACGGAGAGGCCGAGGTCGAAGTCGAGCGCGTGCCAGAGCTGGCCGAAGGAGGTGTTCTGCACGGGAGCGTTCGAGAGCATCGCGACGCGCGGGCGCTCGAGCAGCTCGAAGTGCTGCCCTCCGAGGTCGTGACCGTCTCCCGGGGCGCGAGCGCTCGTCGCGGCGAAGGCCTGCACGCCCGCTGCGCGCGCCGCGCTCTCGACCTTGGCGGCGACGTCACTCTGGTTCTCGTGCGCGCGCACCAGCAGGCTGCCGCGCGCGAAGCGACGGCCAGTGCTCTCGAAGGGCTCGTCGGCGAGCGAGAGCGCGAGGCCCGACTGCAGGGCGCGGGCCGCGAACTTCACCGAACCATCGTCCGTGCCCTCGACGATCCAGCCGTAGACGGGGGCGCTCCCCGCAGCGGCCACGATGCCAGCAGGCCGCGCGTCCGGCGGCGTGGCCGCTGCGACTCCCGCGCCCTCGACCGACTGGGCCCACCAGCACTCGAGCCCGAACGCATGGCCGAGGTTCCACGCGGTCGAGTCGTAGATCTTCGAGTTGCCCTTGAGCTCGAGCTCGCGCCGCTCGCGCTCGAGATCCGCCTTGGGGTAGCGCGTGTCGAACTCGAGGTAGGCGCGCACGAGCGCGCCCTGCGGCTGCAGCGCGGAGATCACGGCGACCTCGTCGTCGGTCGAGTGTTCCGCGCTCGTGCCACCGAAGGAGTCGAGCGCATTGCGCAGCTTCGCGGAAGGAGCGAGCGCGTACTCGATGCCCTGCTCCGCGAGCACGGCGAGCAGGCGCTGGAAGCGCGCCGCGTGGGGCCCCTTGCGCACGACGAACCACGGTCGCTCCAGAGTGCCGTCGCCGAACGTCGCGGAGCGACGGAACTCGGCGTAGTGCGCGAGCGCCTCCTCCCGCGCGGCCGCCAGCGTGCGCAGGTTGGCGAGGCTCGCTTCGGCCTGGTGGTGCGCGGCGGAGCGATAGGTCGCGATCTCGCCGCTCTCGAGCTCGACCGTCTGGCCGTCGTAGCGCGCCTGCTCGTACAGGATGCCGATCGCGCCGTTCAGGCTCGACCACGAGTCCGTGTAGAACGGGCCCCAGCCATCGGCCCACTCACGCGTGTAGTAGCTCCAGCCGTGCGCGTCGAAGGCCTTGGCGATGTCGGCTGCGTAGCGCGACTGCCACTCGACGAGCTTGCGCGGCAGGTGCGGGTTGATCGGGTCGGCCTGCGGATAGAAGAGGTAGCTGTCGTCGCGGCCCATCTCGTGCGCATCGACGAAGAGCTGCGGGTGGAAGCGCTGCACGGCCTTCCAGCGCGCACGCGTCTCCGGCGCGGTGCCCGCGATCCAGTCGCGGTTCATGTCGAACAGGTAGTGGTTGCCGCGACCGTTGGGCCAGCGACCGTGCGAGAGCGCCTCGCCGTCCAGCACGGGCGTAGCGCCGGCGGCCTGCAGCAGGAGCGCGAGGAAGCGCTCCCGGCCATCGGGGTTCTGCATCGGGTCGATCACGACCACGACGCGCTCGAGCAGCTCGGTGACGTCCTGCGACGTGCCGGCGACGAGGTGGTGGCCGAGCGCGAGGCCGCCGTCGACGCCGCTCAGCTCGTCGCCGTGGATCGAGTAGCCGAGCCACGCCACGGCCGGAGTGGTGGCGCGAATGCGCTCCTCCTCACCGGGCGCGAGCTTGCGCGGATCGGCGAGCTTGTCGATGCGCGCGAGGATCGCGTCGAGCTCCTTCAGGTTCTTCTCGCTCGTGACGACGGCGTGGACGAGCTCGCGGCCCTCATGCGTGTGCCCGTAGGTCTCGAGCTTTACGCGCGGCGACTGCGCGGCCCAGGCACGCCAGCAGGCGAGCACCTGCGCATGCGAGGCGGGCTGCACGCCGAGCTCGAAGCCGAGGATCGACTCCGGGGTCGCGACCGAGCCGACGTAGCTCGTGCCCGGGAAGAACTCCTTCTCGTAGGCGTGCTCTTCGGGAGCCGAGAGCCTCACGCTGGACTGCGCGGGCTGGCGCGCAGCTTGGCCGCGCGGCAGCGCCGTCGCGGGGCGCGGTTGGGCGCTGGCGCAGCCGATCAGCAACAGGAGGGCGGGAACGACGTGGAGGGAGGGACGGACCTGCATGGGCGCAGTGTAGCGGCGCGCGCGCTACGATCCGTGCGAGGGACATCCGTGAGGCAGGCGGCGATCATCGTGGCGGGGGAGCGGCGTTCGGGCGCACGGCGCGAGCGCATCCTGAGCCCGTGGGATGGCACCGTCGTGGGCGAAGTCGAGGTGGGGGACGCGCACGACATCGATGCAGCGATCGAGCGCGCTCACGCCGCGCGTGCTCAGCTGCGCGACTGGCCGACCCATGCTCGTGCGAGACTCCTGCAGGCGACGGCACAGCGCATCCGTGAGCGCGCCGACGAACTCGCGCGGCTGATCGCGCTCGAGTCCGGCAAGCCGATCACGCTCGCACGCGCGGAAGTCGCTCGCGCGGCCATCACGTTCGAGGTCTCCGCGGGCGAGGCGCGCAGCTTCGGCGGCGAGACGTTCCCCGTCGACCTCGAGCCGCGCGGCGAGGGCCGCCTCGGCTTCACGCTGCGCGTTCCACGCGGCGTCGTCGCGGCGATCTCGCCCTTCAACTTCCCGCTCAATCTCGTCGCGCACAAGCTGGCACCTGCGCTCGCCGTCGGCGCACCGGTGATCCTGAAGCCCGCGCCGCAGTGCCCGCTCACGGCGCTGTTGCTGGTCGAGTGGCTGCTCGAGCTCGGCGCCCCTCCGGCCGCGCTCTCGGCCCTGCACTGCGCGCCCGAAGTTGCGGAGCGCATGGTGCGCGACGAGCGCGTGGCCGTGCTGTCGTTCACCGGCAGCGATCGCGTCGGTTGGCACTTGAAGTCGCTCGCCGGGCGCAAGCAGGTCCTGCTCGAGCTCGGTGGCAACGCGCCCTGCATCGTCGACGAGACGGCGGACTGGCGTGCGGCGCTGAAGCCGATCGCGACGGCGGCCTTCGCCTACGCGGGACAGGTGTGCGTCAAGGCCCAGCGCATCCTGGTGCACGAGAGCGTGTTCGCTTCGTTCACCGAGGAGCTCGCGCGCGCGGCGAGCGGGCTTTGCTGCGGGAATCCTCTCGACGAGTCCACCGTCGTCGGGCCGCTGATCGACGACGCGCAGGCCGCGCGCGTGCTCGCGTGGATCGACGAGGCCCGCGCCGACGGCGCCAAGCTCCTGTGCGGCGGCACGCGCTCGGAGCGCATCGTGCGCCCGACGCTCCTTGCCGACGTGCGCGACGAGGCGCGCGTCTGCCGCGAGGAAGTGTTCGGTCCCGTAGCGATCGTCGAGCCGTTCCGAGACTTCGGCGCCGCCCTCGAGCGCTGCAACGCGACGCGCTACGGGCTTCAGGCCGGACTCTTCACGCGCGATCTCGGACGGGCGCTGCGCGCGGCGCGCGAGCTGGAGTACGGGGGCGTGATCGTCAACGACACCAGCGCCTTCCGCATCGACTCCATGCCCTACGGCGGCTCCAAGCACTCCGGAATCGGCCGCGAGGGCCCGCGCAGCGCGATGGAGGAGTTCACGGAGCCGCGCACGGTCATCCTGCGGCCTGCTCCTTGAGTGCACCGGGCGCGGAGTACACTCTGCGTCCGCGCGGGCCATTAGCTCAGTCGGTTAGAGCTGGCGACTCATAATCGCTTGGTCGCAGGTTCGAGTCCTGCATGGCCCACTTCCTGCATGGCCCACTTCCTGCGTGGCCCAGATTCCGCCCCGTTCCCGAATCGGTCCCGTTCCCGATTCGGTCGCTGGGCGGGAAATCGGCCCGCGGTGGCTTCCCTCGGGAAGACCCCAAGAACCAGCCGCGGGCCGGAGCGAGTCTTCTCAGGAACTCGCTCATCGCCTGAATCTCGGGGGGACTTGGGATGTGACATGGATTCCGGCATTTACCTGCGTCGGCTCTCGTGCCCAGCCAGCTCGTCCAGCAGCCGCCGCTCGCGCTCCGAGAGCACTTCCGGCAGGTCGAGCTCGAGGCGCACGTAGGCGTCCCCGTGGCCGCCCCGGCCATCGGCGAGCCCCTGTCCCCGCAG
>CAITGX010000367.1 GCA_903892045.1 uncultured Planctomycetota bacterium
CATCGAGCGCGCGTGGACGCGTTCGTTCGAGCTGCTCGAGATCCTCGAGGCGCCGGACGGCTGGCAGGACTACGCGATTCTGCGTAGGCGCTGAGCACGGGTCAGCCTTCCACCTTGGCCCGAACGGAGGGCCATGCAAGGCAGTCTGGCCGATCCGGTCGTGGAAGAGGTCACGTCGCGCGGCGAGAGATAGTTCCTCTCGTGGCCAGAAACACGGCGAAGGAACGGCGTAGGCGGCCTTCGTGGCCGCTGAGCGCGCTTCGACGCGCGTGAGGAAGCCTCGCCGAGGCGCGCGACGCCGCAGGAGGGTCCTTTCTCCAAGTGCTGCTATGCTCAGCATTGTCGTCGCTGCGCTCTGGAGCGAGTGAGGCCACTTCCCCCCGGGCTCCGCGCGTCCAGCGTCCGCGATCGATTCGTTCGATTTCGAATCTCAGGTTCCGCGGTTTCGGTTCACGCCGAGATCGCGCTTGCAGGAGCTTGTGCATGGCTGCGGACAGCGTTCGTACGCTTCAGGACTTTCCCCAGGCGGTCGATCCGCGCGTCGAGACGATCCAGCGCATCGCCACGCGCATCTGGTTCGAGCGCCCCGACCTGCAGACGGCGTATGCCACGCTGCTGAACCCCGAGTATTGGATCTGGCTCGCATGGCATGGGCTCGAGGAGTACGCCGAGCTGAAGGCTGTGTGGTTCGCGAGCCCGCCGGCGTGGCTGCTCGAGCGTTGTGCCGGCGTCGGTGCGAGTGAACGCGACTTCGTGCGCAGCGGGGCGGTCGACTGGCGCCGGCAGCTGGCGGCCTTGCAGCGCGGTGGCGTGCGACTCGAGGGTTCCTCGATCCTCGAGCTGGGCTGTGGCGCCGGGCGAGTGTTGCGCTACTTCTCCCGCTACTCGGCCGGGACGATGTTCACGGGGGCCGACTCGGACAGCGAGGCCGTCGACTGGTGCCGTCGCGAGCTGGGCTTCGCGGAGTTCGTCGCGCTTCCATCGCGCGCTCCCTCCCCGTTGCGGGCCGCGAGCTTCGACGCGGTGCTGGTCCCCACGTGGCTCGAGCACCTCGAGCCGACGGCGGCCGTCGCTTGGGTCGAGGAGTGCGCGCGGTTGCTCCGTCCGGGAGGCGTGCTAGTGGCCTGCTACCTCGGCGCCTGCGCCGTCCAGCGCTGGCTGAGCGCGGACGCACCTTCGACGAACCCGACTCCGCACGAGCTGCGTCGGGAGCTCGCTCGCCTGCGCGACGAGGGTGCGCTGCACTTCCCTGCGCCGCCGCCCGAGAGCGCCTGGCCGGAGAACGCCGCGTGGGTCCGAACCGCTGACCTGGCTGCCTTGGGGAGCTGCTTCCTCACTCGCGAGTACGTCGAGCGCGCCTGGACGCGTCGCTTCAGCGTGATCGAGCTGCTCGAGGCGCCCGACGGCTGGCAGGACTACGCGATCCTGCGCCGCCGCTGAGCACGGGCGGCCCGTGACGGGGCACGGGCCGTGGTGCGGGAGGCCCCTCGCGGGGCGAGCGGACCCCATGCGGCAGTTGGCATGTGCGTTGCTCCGCACGCTGCCATGCACCACGCGAGCCGCCTCCTGACCTTTCCCGTCCCGCCCCGCGACGAGCTGGCGGCCTACTTCGCCCACGCACGCCGCATCTGGGACGAGCGTGCGGACCTCCGACGTCTCTACGGCTCGATCGACAGCCTGGAGTTCTGGGCATGGCTCGCATGGCACGGGGTGGAGGAGGACCCGGAACTGGCGCGTTCGGAGCTGCCTCAGCCTCCGGCCCACCTGCTCGAGCGCGTGTGCGGCGCGGGCTGCACGCTGGAGACGTTCCGCCGCGGCGGGATCGTGGACTGGCGCCGCATCGCGACCTGCCTGCGCGACGCGGGCTTCGACTTCCTCGA
>CAITGX010000368.1 GCA_903892045.1 uncultured Planctomycetota bacterium
AGCCGGCCAGAGCGGAGGCGACCTCGGCCTCGTCGCGCCAGCCGATCCAGCGCTCGACACCGCGCTCGAACGCGGGCTGCAGACCGAAGCGCGCGCCGAGGTCCGGTGCCTTCGAGCCCCACGGACAGACCTCCGAGCACACGTCGCAGCCGAAGGCCCAGGCCCCGACCGCGCGCCGCAGCTCGTGGGGGATCGGGCCGCGGTTCTCGATCGTCTGATAGCTGATGCAGCGCCCGGCGTCGACGCGGCCGGGGGCCACGATCGCCTGCGTCGGACAGGCGTCGAGGCAGGCGGTGCACGTGCCGCAGGAGCCAGCTGGCGGGCTCGGCGGAGCCGCGGGTGCGAGCTCGGTGTCGAGCACGAGCTCGCCTAGGAAGAACCACGGTCCAAAGTGCGGGTGGAGCAGGTTCGCTGCCTTGGACGCGAAGCCGAGGCCCGCCTCGGCCGCGTGGGAGCGCTCGAGCAGCGGCACGGCGTCGACCCCGGCGCGGGCGGGATCCTCGCGCGGGATCAGCCCCTCGCGTTGGAGGGCGCGGCGCAGCTTGCGCAGGCCCTTCTGCAGCACGTTGTGGTAGTCGCGGCCCGCCGCGTAGCGCGCCACGCGGGCGCCGCCGGGCAGCTCGAGCGCCGGGCGGGCGTGGGCGAGGCCGACGACCAGCAGGGTGCGACCGTGCGGGGCATCGAGGCGCGGGTCGAGGATGCGCGCTGCGTCGCGTGCGAGGTAGGCGAGGTCGGCGTGGTGTCCGCGCGCGAGCCAGTCGCGGAAGTGCTCGGCATCGCGCGGCGGTCGCAGGGGAGCGAGGCCGGCGAGGTCGAAGCCGGCTTCCCGGGCGAGCTCGAGGGCGCGTGCGGCGGCGTCCATGGGGCGGACATTGTGCGCCCGCGGCCGGTCGCACGGCGTGCCCGACATTTCAGGCGCGCGTAACTGTCTCTCGAATCGTGACTTGGAGTGCGCTCACGAGCGCCTTGCACGCTTTTCGGGGCAACCGACTTCCCCCGCGCGGTAACCGCCAGTTTCGCCGCGTCTAGAATCGCCCGTCCCGACTCGTCTCGCGACAGTTGCCGCCCTGCCCCAGCAGGGAAGGCGACCGCAACGCCAGCGAATCCGGCTCCTCTTCCTTCTCTCTCCACCCCGCTCCCCGGCCCCGTACCCCTCGGAGCCAGCGAGCCCACCCCGTCCGCGGAGCACCATGCTCGACGCAGACTCCCAGCGCCAGACTCGACCGGGCGCGGCTGAAGCTCCTCGCGGAGTGGTGGGCGGCTCTGTGCGCGAGCGGCTCGCGGCCCTGCGGGCGGAGCTTCCGGCTGAGGAGCTCGCGCGCATGCTGGCGGTCGTCGATGGCCCCGCGCGCACCCCGGAGTCCCTGCGCGACGCGCTCTCGACCCGGCTGATGGAGAGCTTCCGCTGCACCAGCGGCCGCGGCACCTTCGGGCTGCTGTACGAGCTCAACAGCGAGCACCTGCTCGTGCAGGTGGCCCACTGCCTGCGCCGCTACGGCAGCAAGTCCGACCCGCGCGACGTGCTGCAGGAAGTGTTCTTCAACGTCTACCGCTACCCGCACCGCTTCAACGCCGAGCGCGAGGACGCCTTCCGCGTCTGGACCGCGATGATCGTGCGCAACACGGTGCTCAAGCACCTGCGGGCCCAGGGGCGCGCCGGGCGCCATGAGGTCGCGTTCGAGGACCTCTCGGAGCAGCCGGAGACGCGCGTCCAGCGGCCGGAGGAAGGGCTCGCCGACCAGGAGGCCCAGGCCGAGTGCGGGCGGGTCTACCTGACCTACCTGCACCTCTACCTGCGCTTCTATTCGATGCTCGGCCCGCGCGAGCGCGCGGCAATTCACATGGTCGAGGTCGAGGAGCTCTCGTACCGCAGCGCGGCCGACCGGCTCGGCATCAAGCTCGAGAACCTGAAGATGGTGATCTTCCGCGCACGCCGGAAGATCCATCGCGCGATGCAGAGCGTGTTCGAGGGGCAGCCGGCGGAGTGCCGCCCGGCGCGTGACCCGCGCGCGATGCTCGCTGGCGAGGCGCGCGAGAGCCTGACGGCGGGAGAGGAGGACGACCATGGCGAGTGAGTGGAACTCGGATGCATGGCAGGCCGGGGCCTTCGACGGCGGCACGGACGTGTGCGAGCACTTCCAGCTCGACCTGTCGTGCCTCGTCGACGGCGAGATCGACGAGCCTGCGGCGGCCCGCGCCCTCGTGCACCTCGAGGAGTGCATCTCGTGCCGCGCCTTCTTCGACGACGCCCGGCGCTGCGTGCGCCTGCACCGCGACGTGGCCGACCCCACGCGGCTGCTCGCCCACATCAGCAGCCTGACCGGCTCGGCGCTCTACGCGCAGGCCTCGTCCTTCGAGCTCGTCCACAAGCTCGCCACGATCTTCTACCAGCTCGGCAAGGCCTACGTGCTCGCCGGCACGCGCCCGGACTGGCTGCGCACCCACGTGTTCGAGCCCGCGGTCGAGGTCGCCCCGATCCAGCTCGAGGGCCAGCGCTTCGTCGACGGCGTGCTGTCGGATGGCAGCGCGGACTCCGTGAGCGACATCGACTGGACCCACGCGCGCTCGATGCTCAACGGGCGCCTGAAGGAGATCGTGTCGCCGCTCGAGAAGGGCCGGCGCCTGCTCGACGAGGCCGTCGCGGCCGACCCCTCGCACGAGGAGGCGCGCCTGTACCTCGCCTACCTGCACGCGCAGGAAGGCAAGAAGCTGCAGGCCGCGCGCGAGTTCGCCGAGGTGTTCGAGAGCGCCATGGCCGAGGCGAACCGCGGGCACGCCGCGGTGCAGCTCGGGCAGCTGTACGTCGGCGAAGGTGACCACCGCCGTGCGCTGGCCTACTTCCGCTGGGTCTCGATGGCCGGACTCGAGGCCCGCGACGAGCGCTTCTTCTTCGTTCTGTTCAACATCGGTGTGATGTACGCGCAGCTGCGCGACCAGCGCCGGTCGGTGGACTACTTCCGCCAGCTGCTCGACCGCCATCCGCAGCGCCGGGAGGCGGTCCTGCAGCTCTTCACAGCGGCCAAGGGCCTGCACCAGGCCATCGACGAACAACCCGGATTTGGCGCGCGACTCGTCGCCGCCTGTCCCGAGCTCTTCGACACGGATCGCGCGGCCTAGGCCGGGCGAGAACTCAGGGAAACCCATGAACTTGCACTTGCACCAACGACCGACAGCGCGCCGGGGCCTGAGGGCCTTCGTGCTGTCTCTGGCCATGGGGCTCGGCGCCCTCGCGTTCTTCTCGAACGCGGACTCGCCGATGTCCCTCGGTGGCACCGGCGGCGACACCGTCGGCAGCTTGCCGATGATGGCTCCGCCCCCGCCCACGGGTACGACCGGCGAGACGGGCTCGCTCTCCAACACGATCGGTCCGGATCGCCCCGGCTTTGCGCTGGTCGGTCTCGAGGCCGAGGTGCTCGCGGCCATCGTGGACGCCTACCCGACGGGTCCGGACGGCTGCTTCGAGCGCGTCGTGCTCCCCAACGGCCGCGTGCGCTACCAGTTCCTCGGCCGCATGAACGTGCTGCTCGACCGCGCCTTCATGTCGACGGGCCGCGTGCGCGCGCACGCCGTGGTGGGCCTGCCGTTCGTCGGCGGAGTCGCGACGATCTCGGTCGCCAACATCCCGCGCGCCAGCGAGCCGCTCGCGCTCGGATCGAAGGACCTGAAGATCCAGCAGCTCGACGCCTCGGGCGTGCTCGATCAGGTCTTCCGCTGGCACGCCGTGAGCCTCCAGAACCGCCACCGCGTGATCTACATCAAGACGCTCGGCAACGTGCTGCGCGTCGAGCAGCGCGACTAGCTTCCGAGCTCGCTCACGAGCCCTCGCGCGCGCCCGATCGGTCCGTCCGGTCGGGCGCGCGCTTCCTTTGGAGTGGGTTCCGGCAGGAATTTCCGCTCCGCTTCGCGCGAGCGGCGGGGGACGAGCCCCTCGGGCTCACGGGGCCCGGGGATCGTCCGAGAACCGCCGACGATGGACCCCATCTCGATGCAGGGCCCGCTGCCGCGTCCCGGCAGCCGACCGACGAGAGCGTCCGCGGTCGTGCGCCGCGGGGGGCGCTCCGTGATCGGCGCGGTGCAACCCGGCAGCGCAGGTGGGGGACTGCCGGGGCTGGGATCCGAGCTGGTCCACGCGGCCGATGCGGTCGGGCTCGAGCCGGGAAGGCGCTTTTTGTTCGAGCTCTTCTCGGGCGGCGAGCGAGCGGCGCGGGATGCGTCTCAGGCCGCGACTCAGGCCGCGGTCGGGGGCGAGTCGGGCCTGCTCGCCACGCTGCGCGCCGCCTTGGGTGCGGAAGAGCCGCTCGGCAACGCCGTCTCGCAGCTCGAGCGCGAGCTGGACGCACAGCCCGCCGCGGAGCGCGAGCTTCGAGAGCGCCTGCGACGCGCCCTGGAGCGCTGCGTGTTTCGCGTGGGCCGCGACGGCGCGGTGCTCGCGCGGGCACTGCGCGAGAGTGGCCAGTGTCGCGAGGCACGTTTCCTCGCGGCCGGCTTCACCGAGCTCGGCGGCGATGGACAGCGTCGCGCGGAGCGCCTTGCGCGAGCGCTGCTGGCGGACTGGCTCGGGAGCGAAGCGGTCGAGGACTTCGCGCGCGAGCTCCAGCGCGGGCTGCGCGCGGAGCTGCGGGCCGAGTGTCCCGGAGCGGACGAACGAACGACGCTGGAGCGCTGGCTGCGAGGCGAGCCCGTCGGCGAGCTGCCGCGCAGCGTCGGCGTGTTGCTCGAGCGCGCACTCGCGCACACCAGCGGCACGCTGCTGCGCGAGACGCTGCTCGAGTCGCTGCGCGCGTTCGAGCTCGACACGCTCCCGAGGCCGCTGCGCGAGGCGCTGGTCCGAGCGCTGTGCGGCTTCGATGCCCCGCTGCCCGCAAACTTCGCGAGCGCGTCGCTCGCCGACGACCTCAAGGGCGAGCTGTTGCTCGCGCGCGCTGGGCTCGCGCCCGGCGCACTGAAGGACGCCGTGCTGCGCTTGCTCGCGGCCATCGAGGCCGAGCAGTGGATCAACGTCGCACGACAGGCAGCGCGGCTCTCGTCGCACTGGAGCCTGCCGATCCGGGATGGCGAGCGCTGTACGACAGCGCATGTGTTCGTGCATCGCTCGTACTTCCGCTCGACACAGGCGGCGCGCGGCGCACCGGCCGCTCGCCGCATGGCGCTCGCTCTCGAGGCCGGATCGCTGGGCATCGTGCAGGCCGAGCTGCTCGTCGGTGCGGGCGAGGTCGCGCTGCGCGTGCTCGCTGCCGACGAGGCTGCGGCGTGCGAGCTGCGAGCGATGCTGCCGGAACTCGAGCGCAGGCTGTCCAAGGCGGGCCGGTCGGTTCGGGCGAGCGTGGCGGTCTCGAGCTCTGAGCCGCCGCAGGCGCTCGACCCGGTGCGCGCTCTCTCGTGGCTCGTCGATCACAACGTGGTCGACATGGAGGTGTGAGCGTGGACACGCGTGCAGGAATCCAGCCGCGGAACGAAGAGAGCTCGCGTGCACCCGAGGAGGTCGTGCGGGCCGTCGATGCGGCTCTCGAGCAGGCTCGCGCGCTCGCGCGGCGCTCCGCCCTGCAGCTGGAGGGCGACCTCGACTCGCTGGCGCTGCTCTCCGGCTGCGATGTCGACGACGAGCTCGACGGCGAGAGCTGCGACACGCTGGCGACTGTGCTGGGGTGGCTCGGCGACGTGCGCCGCGAGCGCGAGCGTCGCTGAGAGTGCGTCGCCGCGCGCGAGGAGCGCGGCGCAGCCCCTTTGGGCGCGCTTGCTAGACTCGCGGCCATGACGGCTCCTGCAACGCGACGACCGCGGCTGGCCCTGACGCTCGGCGATCCCGCCGGTGTCGGACCCGAGATTGCCCTCGCCGCCCTCGCCGACGCGCGCGTGCGCGCCGCCGCTCGGCTCGTCGTGATCGGTCCGGGGCGCTTTCGGCCGAGCGATGTGCCGCTCGCGCGCGCAGAGGGTGAGCTCGAGTCCTCCGCGGGCGTGACCTGGATCGACACGGGCGAGCTCGGCGGCTTCGAGATCGGTCGCGTGCAGGCGAACTGTGGCCGTGCGGCGCTCGACGCGCTGCGAACGGGCGTCGACCTCGCTCGCGCGCGGCGCGTGGATGCGCTCGTGACCGGTCCGGTCTCGAAGGAGGCGCTGCACGCGGCCGGCGAGAAGGTCGAAGGCCAGACGGAGCTGCTCGGGCGGTGGGACGGCGCGACGCGCTTCCAGATGATGGCCGTGGCAGGCAAGCTGCGCGTCCTGCAGCTCTCGCGACACCTGCCGCTGCGCGCCGCGCTCGAGCTCGTGACCACCGAGCGGGTGCTCGATCACCTGCTCCTGTTCGACGAGACGCTGCGCGCGTGGGGCTTCGCGCGGCCGAAGCTCGCGCTCGCTGGCCTCAACCCGCACGCGGGCGAGCGCGGCCTGCTCGGAGCCGAGGACCACGAGATCCTCGAGCCGGCGGTCGCCGCGGCGCGTGCGCGCGGAGTCGACGTCGTCGGCCCGCTCTCGCCCGACACGGTGTTCCTGCAGGCCTCCCAGGGCCGCTACGACGGCGTGCTCGCGCTGTACCACGATCAGGCCTTCATTCCGGTCAAGCTGCACTTGCCCGAGCAGGGCCTGACGGTGATCGCGGGCCTGAGCTTCCTGCGCGTCAGCCCGGCGCACGGCACCGCCTTCGACATCGCGGGCAAGGGCCTCGCCTCGCCGCGCAACCTCGTGGTGGCGCTCCTGCAGGCCGCGGCGTGGGCCAGCGGCTCCCCGATCGCGGTCGTCGAGGGCTAGCTTCGTACGCACGCGCTGCGCACTCCCTTGCGCTCGCGCTACGAACGAGGCGCGAGGGGAGCGCCTCCCGCGGCGGGCTAGGTGAGCCTGTTCGCGGCCGGACCGACGCCGCAGCTCGCCGGGATTCTGGGCGAGGCGGCGCATGCGACGGCGGCGAGTAGCCACGAGGAACTGCCATGACCACGATCACGGAAAAGAACATCAATGTCCGCGGCGGCGTGGAGAACGCCACCCTCGGCGAGCGCGTGGACGAAGTCACCGCGCGGGCCAAGGGCCTGTACCAGCGGAGCAAGGAACGCGCCGTCGAGTTCGAGGGCGAGTTCGAGGACTACGTGCGCGAGCACCCGGTGCGCTCGGTCGCGATCGCGGCGGGCGTCGGCGTCGGTGTCGGTCTGCTCGTCGGCTACCTCGCCGCGCGGCGCTAGGGGCTTGCACCGTGATCCGGCACGAGCCACCTCGAGCGGATTCGGCCGCGGACGCGAGCCCGGGCGCGCGTGAGGGCGTGCGCCCGCAAGACGCCCCGCCGGAAGGGTCCGCGCTCGCCGATCTCGGAGCCTTGGGGCTCGAGCTCGCGAGGTGGTTGCAGCTGCGCGCGGAGCGCTCGCGACTGGCGTGGAGGCGACGATTCCTGGAGGCGCTGTGGGCCTTGCCGTTCCTGGCCTTCGGGTTGACGGTCGCCATCTTCGCCGGCGTGCACTTCGCGCGCGGCGTTGTCGAAGGGGGCCGTGCGATCTTCGCCCGTGCCCCCTGGCTCGGCGAGCTCGCGGCGGGTGCCGGGCTCCTCGTCCTGTTGCTGGTGGGCTTGCACCTGTGGATGCGCGCGCTCGACGCGCGCGAGCTCGCGCGGCTGCGCGCGGAACACGAGGAGCACGGGGATGAGACGCACGAACCCTCCGCACGGCCGCCAGCGGCCTGAGGACTACGTCGAGGAGCTCGAGGCGCGCTCGCGCCGCCGCATCGGCGGGGGACTGCTCGCCCTGCACCAGCGCGGCGAGCGGGCGCTCGGGCGCGGACCGTGGAAGCTCGTGCTCGGTGCGGCCGCCGGAGCGGCGCTCGTCGCGGGCGGGCGCTGGCTGTCGTCGCAGCTCGGCTCGGGCCGCGTCGGCGGGCTCGCGCGGCTCGCGGGCCTCGGCCGCTGGATCGGCGTGGGCTAGGGCCACCGCACGCACCCGCGAGGGGCCGGGAGCGTCGCGTCCCGACCTTGGGCGCCCCCGACTCTTCCGTGCACGGGAGGCTACACTGGGTTCGCTCGGAGAGCCGAAGCAGCCCGTCCCGGGAGCGCAGAGTTCCCCCACAAGGCCCGCGCCGCATGAAGAAGAAGATCGTCCTGTACCAGCCCCAGCAGGTCGACACCACGATCGGTCCGCCGGTCTCGGGCGACATGCTGCCGCTGGAGATGCTCACGATCGCCGCCTTCCCGGAGAAGGACGGCTACGAGATCGTGATCGTTGACGCGAGCCTGTACGAGCCCGAGGAAGGGCATCGACGGCTGCTCGAGGCCTGCGAAGGCGCGTTCCTGTACGCGACCACCGGCATCCTCGGCTTCATGGTCACGGACGGCTTCCGTGCCTCGACCAAGGTCAAGGCGCGCTTCCCCAAGCTGCCTTCGATCATCGGCGGCTGGTTCGCGTCCGTGCGGCCCGAGCTGCAGCTCGCGACCGGGCTCTACGACGCGGTCGTGCTCGGGCAGGGCGAGCTCACCTTCCGCGATGTCGTCAAGGCGATCGACGCGGGCGTGTCGCTCGAGACCGTGCCGGGCCTCGCGCTGTGGCGCGACGGTCAGGTGGTGAAGACCGAGAAGCGCAACGTCGTCGGCTGGGATCACGTCGACAACTGCGCCTGGCACCTGCTCGACATCGCGCCCTACCGCGATCGCCAGCTGCAGCAGGGCAGCCACAAGCACATCCTGCGCATGCCGACGCCGCCCGCGATCGGCGCGCGCCAGCCGTACTTCGGCATCACGTACTTCTCGAGCTACGGTTGCCCCGAGCCGTGCACCTTCTGCTGCTCGCCGATCGTCACGGACCGGCGCTGGAAGGCCATGCCGGCCGCGCGCATGCTCGACGACCTGCAGGAGCTCCAGCAGCGCTGGGGCTTCGACACGGTGCGCTTCCACGACGCGAACTTCGGCGTGCTGCAGAAGCGCACCAAGGAGTTCGCGGAGGGCCTGCTCGCGCGCGACATGAAGCTGTGGTGGAACGCGTTCATCGAGACGCACTCCATCCTCAACTACAAGCCGGATGTGCTCGACGCGATGGCGCGCTCGGGCATGTACGTCGCCGAGATCGGCGCCGAGGCCGGCACGAACGAGATGATGAAGCGCATCGGCAAGCCGATCGTCGACGACGACAACGTCGCCGCCGCGGTCGAGATGGACCGGCGCGGCATCTGCGCTTCGGTGACCTACATCATCGGCTACCCGGGCGAGGGCCCGGACTCGATGCTCGCCACGATCGACCAGTGCCGGCGCCTGCACGTGGCCGCGCCGCTCGCGCGCCCGACCGTCTGGCCCTACCGCCCGATTCCCGGCACCGCGATGTGGGACGAGGCGATCGCGCTCGGCTACCAGCCGCCGCAGAAGATCGAGGAGTGGGGCTCGATCGGCGAGTACCACCTCGAGGAGACGTGGCCCGGCAAGATCCCACCGATCGTGGCCGAGCGCCGCAAGCTCTACCAGCACTACGTGACGCTGAGCTACGGGCTCGCGCGCGGCAAGATCGGCTTCTGGGAGAAGCGCGCCGAGGCGCGCCTGCGCGACAACAACTGGCGCTTCGGAGTGCTCGAGGCGCGCGCCTTCGACGTCTACAACCGCATCGAGCGCAAGCTCTTCCCGCGTCCCGAGCTCTCGCGCTCATGGGTCGATCCCGGCCACAAGACCGGCACGGCGGGCAACGCGGCGTCGCGCTCGAGCGACGCGATGACGAAGACCACGGCGGGCTAGGCCCGGCTTCGGCGCTCGCGGCAGAGAAGCTCGCTCCCCACGGGGGTTTCGAGGCGTCGTGCGACGGCTTACATTGCCGGCGAGGCCCGCTTGCCCGGCGAGGCCCGCTTGCCCGGCGAGGGCACGGCGGCGCACTCGAGGAGCATCCAGCCATGAACACGCAGCAGGGACGTAGCGGAGCGGTGGGAGCGGAGCACGAGGTGCGCGCGAAGGTCAAGGAGGGCTACGCGGCGATCGCGAAGTCCGACGCGACGAGCTGCTGCGGCCCCAAGGGCGGCTGTGGCGTGCGCGACGACGCCAGCGAGCTCGCGCAGGCGATCGGCTACAGCGCGGAGGAACTCGCGGCGATCCCTGAGGGCGCGAACCTCGGCCTTTCGTGCGGCAACCCGGGCGCGATCGCGGCCCTGCGGCCGGGCGAGACCGTGCTCGACCTCGGCAGCGGCGCGGGCTTCGACTGCTTCGTGATCGGCCCCAAGGTCGGTGCGCGCGGCCGCGCGATCGGTGTCGACATGACGGGCGAGATGCTCGCTCGCGCGCGCGCGAACGTCGCGTCCTATCGCCAGCGCTCGGGGCTCGACAACGTCGAGTTTCGGCTCGGCGAGATCGAACACCTGCCGGTCGCCGACGGGACCGTCGACGTGGTGATCTCCAACTGCGTGCTGAACCTCTCGCCCGACAAGCCGCAGGTGTGGCGCGAGATCGCGCGCGTGCTGCGGCCGGGCGGTCGCGTCGCGGTGAGCGACATCGTGCTGCTGAAGCCCCTGCCGGATGCGGCGCGCGAGATGGTCGAGGCGCTCGTCGGCTGCGTCGCCGGAGCGGCCCTGCTCGACGAGTCGCTCGCGTGGATGCGCGCGGCGGGCCTCGTCGACATCGGGATCCGCGTGAAGAGCGACTACCTCGCGGCCATGGAGAGCAACACCGACCCGCTCTACCAGCGCCTGCTCGAAGTCCTGCCGCCGGGCGCGCGCGCCTCCGACTACGTGGCGAGCGCCGAGTTCACGGCCCAGCGCCCCAAGGCGCGCACGGGCTGCTGCTGAGGCGCGCGGCCCGAGCTTTCGGGCGCCCGCGAGCGTGCGCTGCCCGTCCGCCGGGCCGGAACTGGCTCTCGAGCGCCCGCGTTGGGAGCTTCCGGTGACGGCGGAGGCGGGCTGCCGCTATCCTCCGCTCTCCAACCCCTGTCGGAGACCGGAATCTCGATGCTGTCGATCGC
>CAITGX010000369.1 GCA_903892045.1 uncultured Planctomycetota bacterium
GCCGTCGAAGCCTTGGACCAGCGTCGACTTGCCGACCTGGCGCGCCCCGCTCAGGATCACGACGGGCGCTCGGGCCAGCGCCAGCGCCAGCTTCCCGCTGAGGATTCGGTGGGGGGGAGCGCTCGCGCCCATACAGGCTGCTATTATCGCCCGCAGCGTGGGCAAAACGCAATATCGGTTGCAAGTCTCTGTCCACAAGAGAGGTACGGTCGCAGTCCGCCCTCGTCAGGGGCGGCGGTTGGCTCCATATCGGGCTACCCCAAGGCCGTCGCGCGCCCCCTCGCCGAGTGCCGCGAAGCGGTCCCGCGCAGCTTCGAGGAACACGGCGCGGTCCGGAGAGCTCGAGGTGTACGGCCGTGGTCGAGCCCCATCGCGCAAGCTTCGACGGGAACACCGCAGCGTCGAGGCCGATCGAGGGGAGATCCTCTCGAAGTAGGCGCACCGCGCCGGACGGGGCTCCCGCTGCGACGGGCGAGGCGAGCGAGAGGCTCGTGCGCTCTCGCGGCTCGGCCCTGGTGCTGGAGGGCGCGAGGGAGAGCTTCCCGCGGGAAGTTGACCGCGGAGGGTGCGATTGCGCAGCAGAGATCGGCGACTAGCTGCGCGGCGGCGCGAGCGCGCGGTCGATCGCGGCCGCGAGGTCCTGCGCGGAGAACGGCTTCTGCAGCCACGGGACGTCGGCGGAGATGTTGCGGCGCGCGAGGTCGCCGGCGTAGCCGGAGATGGCGAGGACGCGGAGAGCGGGGTGGCGCGCGCGGGCGGCGGCGATCAGCTCGCTGCCGTCCATGCCGGGCATGATCATGTCGGTGACGAGCAGGTCGAAGGGCTCGCTCGACTCGAGCTTGCGCAGGGCGTCGGCGCCGTCGGTGGCCGTCTCGACGGTCAGGCCTTGCTTCTGAAGCAGGCGCGCGAGCATGTCGCGGATGGCGCCCTCGTCGTCGGCGATGAGCACGCGACCGCTGTGCCGCGCCGGAGCGCGGCGGGACTGCTCCCGGGCGACGGCGGAGGGCGTGAGCGCACCGTCCTGCGAGAGCGGCCAGTAGACGGTGAAGGTCGAGCCGCGCCCGGGGGCCGAGCGCACTTCGATCGCTCCTCCCGCCGCGCGCACGATCCCGTACGCCGTCGAGAGACCGAGCCCCGTGCCTTCGCCGGCGGGCTTGGTCGTGAAGAAGGGCTCGAAGAGGTGCTCGCGGACCTGCTCGTCCATGCCGATGCCCGTGTCCGTGACGGAGAGGCTCGCGTAGCCGCCGCGAGCGAGCCCGAGGCGCTCGAGGGTGGCCGGGTCCTCGATGCGCTGTCGGCCGACGGCGATGGAGAGCTGGCCACCCGTCGGCATGGCGTCGCGCGCGTTGACCACCAGGTTCATCAGCACCTGCGAGAGCTGCGTGGGATCCGCGCGCACCACCTGCGGGCCTTCGCTCGTCTGCGTGCGCAGCACGACGTCGGTGCCGAGGAGGCGCGCGACCATGCTCTCGCTCGTGCGCACCATGCCGACGAGGTCGACGCTCTCCGTGCGCGCGACCTGCTTGCGGCTGAAGGCGAGCAGCTGCGTCGTGAGCCCGCGCGCGCGGCTGAGCGCGTCCTCGAGGCTGCGCACGTGCGTGTGCTCCGGCGTGCCGGGCGGATGCGAGAGGGCGAGCATGTCCGTCGCCCCGTACATCACCGTCATCAGGTTGTTGAAGTCGTGGGCCACGCCGCCGGCGAGCCGTCCGACGACCTCCATCTTCTGGGCCTGGCGCAGGCCCTCCTCGCTCTGCGCCAGCTCGACCAGCGCCTCTTCCGCGCGGCGGTGCTCTTCCTCGAGGTGCCACATCAGCATCCCGAGGCCCATGAACACGAGCAGGATCACGTCGAAGAAGCCGAGGTAGTAAGGCACGACGCTCTGGCCGTCGGCGACCTCGCGCCAGAAGGCCCAGCCGAGCGCGTGCATCTGCCCGATTCCGTAGACGGCGGAGCTCAGCGCGAGCACCGCCGCACCGCGGGCCGTGCTGCTGCCGCGACGCTTCCACAGGATCCACGCGACGCCGATGAACACGACGCCCGTGCACAGCAGCTTGGCGGACAGGCGGGTCAGGATGCGGCCGCTGCCGGGGAGCCAGGTCGAGCCGATGCCGATGGCGAGCGCGAGCAGGAGCACGGCCAGCGCGCGCTTGCGACGCATGCGGTCTTCGACCGGCACGCCGCGCAGGGCCTCCGCCGCACCCAGCCACATGAAGTAGGGCTGGAACAGGCCCGCGACGGCCGCGACGGTCGCGAGCCCGATGCGGCGCACGTCCGTGGCCGGCATGCGCATGAAGTAGACGCTGCTGATCGCGAGCGCCGCCATGCCCACGTACAGCGCACAGGCGACCCACGAGAGGCTCCACCAGCGCAGGTGCCCGCCGCCGGGCTTGCGCGAGTAGACGAGCAGCAGGCTCGCCACGAGCACGCAGACGAACGCCTGCATCCCGTAGGACAGCAGGACCTCTCCGGTCAGATCGAGGTCATCGCGCTGCAAGCGAGTGGCGTGGCCGGCGAGCCGCTCGGGGGGGCGGCGAGGGCGCGCGCAGCGAAGCCCGAGACCTTAGCACGGCCCCGCGGCCGGCGGGCGCGTGGCGGCGGACGGATGCTGCTGCGGGGTGCGGGCGGCGGTTCGTGGCTGGGCCGGGGGGCGCGGTCCGGAAACGACCCGCGGTCGCATCCTTGTAAGGTACTGTCGGAGCGAGGCTTGTGGCAGATGACGGGCGCCTTTACGGGATCCCTCTCGCGCACTCCGCGACCAACGGGAGCGCCGAGCGACGTGGGAGGAGAGGAGGCGTCCGAGATGGTCTTCGCCGTTGCCCATCGATTGCACAAAACATCAAAATATTTGAAGTTTCGCGTGGAGGTCTTCGGGCCGGACGTCCAGACTCGAAGCGGGGCGTTCAGCATGGGCTACCGATCGAACCGGGAAGCGGAAGACCGGCTACGGGCAACGGCCGAGGCCCGCGGCGGATACTTCACCGCTCGCGAGGCCGCTGGCGCCGGGTATGGGTTCTCGCACCTCTGCTATCACGTTGGCACCGGACGGTTCGAGCGAGTGCTCCATGGCGTCTATCGCCTCAGGAGCCTGCCGATCTCCCCGCACGACGAGCTCGTTCGTCTGTCGCTCTGGAGCCGGGACCAGTTCGATCGTCCTCAGGCCGTTGTCTCGCACGCGAGCGCACTCGCGGTCCACGGGCTCACGCTGCTGCTGCCCGAGTGTGTCCACCTGAGCGTTCTGCCAAGCTTCCGCAAGCAGCCTCCGCCTGGCTGCACGCTTCATCGGCGTGTCGGTACGCCGCCCGACGTTGTGCCCCGCGAGGGATTCAACGTCACGACGGCGCTGAGAACGCTGCTCGACGTCGCGGTCGCTCCAGACGTCGCGGAGGACGAAGTTGTGCGCGCAGCCAGGATGGCGCTGGAGCGTGGCCTCGTGTCCCGACGCGCACTCGCAGCTGAGCTCCAACGCATGGGCGCGCCTGCGTCCCTGATGAGCCGACTCCGTCGCGTCGTCCAGGCTTCGCGATGACGACCCGCTAGGCGACCGCAGCGGCCCTCCGCCGGGCGCTGCTGGATCGACTGCGTACTCAGTCTCTCGAGACGGGGCGCCCCATCCACGCCCTGCTGTCACGAGTGCTGATGGAGCGTTTTCTGGCGCGGCTGTTTCTGGAGGAGCATCCTCCGTGGCTCCTGAAGGGCGGCTATTCGCTGGAACTGCGCTATCCGCTCCACGCACGCACCACACGCGATCTGGACCTCTCGATGTGCCGATCGGGCCGTGCTGGCGCTCGGCCGTCGCTCGATGGGGTTCACACTGCGCTGGTCGAGAGCGCAGGAGTCGACCTGGGGGACTTCTTGCGCTTCGAAGTTCATGCTGCGCGCAAGGAACTGACCGCGGCTCGATTTGGCGGCGCGACGTACCCGGTACAGGCCGCTCTCGATGGAACGTCGCTTGGCGAGTTCCACGTGGATGTCGCGCTGGATGAGCTGCTGGTCGCTGGCGCTGAGCGCCGCACGGGCGCGGATGTGCTTGGATTCGCTGGCCTGCCACCGGCCACAGTTGGGTTGATTTCGACTGCGCAGCAGTTCGCCGAGAAACTGCACGCCTACACGCTGGATCGAAAAGGAAGGAACAACACCCGGGTGAAGGACCTGGTCGACATGGTGATGATCCTCGAGCGCGAGTCGCTCGAGCACTCGGTCCTCATGCAGGCCGCAGATGCCGTGTTCTCCTCAAGGCAGAAGCAGCCCGTGCCGGTGCAACTCGAGCACCCCTCAGCGGACTGGCGCGATCGCTACGGGGTGCTCGCGGCACAGGCTCGAGTGCGGGCGCTGGAGCTCGACGCAGGATTTGCGTTGCTCGAGCAGCACTGGTCGCGCGTGTGGGATGCGCACTCCCGCGAGTCCTGAAGGACCATGGGGAGCACCGTGCTTGTCGCACGCGCGGGAAGAGTGGCGCCGGGAAGCAGGCGGCGCCGGTCGTCCGAGGATGGCGACCGGCACCGGGCAATCCGAGCTGCCTACGAGAGCGGTAGGTCGTGCTCGACCGAGCCGCGCGCCATCACGGGCAAAAGGTGACGGCGAGAGCGGAGGAGGTGTTGAGGGAGGTGCCGCCGGCGATGGGGTCGCGGAAGATGTACTGGAAGTTCCAGGTGGAGCCGGCGGTGAAGCCGTAGGCCGGGTTCGTGATCGAGAGCGCGTAGTTGATCGAGCCGAGCGCGGTGGAGTTGACGACTTGCAGTCGCTTGGGCTGCTGGACGCAGAGCGTGCCGGCGCCGAAGGGGATGCTCGCCTGCACGAGGCCGTAGGCCAGCGTGCCCGACTTGTTGGGCGGGATGCCGGTGCCGGTCAGGTCCATCAGGCCGCCGGTGCTGAGCGAGGTGGAGCCAGCGATCGAGATCTGGGCGCCGGTGGGGGAGAAGCTGTTGGCGGTCGGCGGGCAGTAGGTGACGCGGCCGCAGCTCGCGCCCTGCAGGTCGATGCCCTCGGTGCCGCGCTCGAAGCGCACGGTGGCCCAGTCGGCGCCGCCGAAGCTCGAGTAGGTGTAGCTGAAGTCGCCGAACAGGATGCGGTTGTCGACTTGCGCGACGTAGGCGGGCGTGACGTCCGAGTCGAGCTCGACGCCGTTGACGAACAGTCGCGCCTTGTTGGTGGCCGAGCGATAGAAGAGCTCGACCCAGATGAAGCCGCCGGGGACGATCGCGTTGCGCGTGAAGCTGAGCGTCGTCGGCGTGAACTCCCAGTGCACGCGGTTCGAGCCGTTGGGGAGCTCCTCGAACGCGACCACGTAGTTGTAGCCCGCGGTCGTGCCGTTGGCCGCGGTGGTGACGTGGGAGGTGACGCTGTAGGCCGCGTTGATCAGCGTGCAGGCTGGGCACGTGGGGCTGATCGAGCCAGCGACGGCCGGGTCCACGTAGGCGGACATGAGCCAGTTCTTGGCATTCGTCTGCGTGGCGTTGGGGCCGGTGTAGGGGCCGACGTTCCAGTCGTACGTGCTCGAGTTCGTGACGTAGCTCGGTGCCGCCACGACGTCGTAGATGCGCCACGCGGTCGTGCCGTTGGTGGTCACCGGCCC
>CAITGX010000370.1 GCA_903892045.1 uncultured Planctomycetota bacterium
CCGAGAGCACCTACGAGGCGCTCGACCAGCTCGACGAGCGCATCGAGCAGGCCGCGCAGGAGGCGGAGCTCGCCGCGCAGCAGGCACTGGCACTTCTTCAGCGCGCTACCAGCGAAGCCGAGCTCGCGCAGGCCCAAGAGGCGCTGCAGAGTGCCGCGCAGACGATGGGCGCGGCGGGGCTCTCGAAGGACCTGCCGCAGGAACTCGAGCGCGAGCTCGCGCAGGCCGCGCAGTCGCTCGCGGGCGAGCCGCTCTCGTCGGCGGAGCTCGCGCGTCTCGCGCAGGAGCTCAAGGGCGCGCTCGACGGCCGCATGAGCAAGCTCGCGGGCGGACGGCTCGTGGACCCGTCCAAGCTCGGCAAGCTCGGCGAGCAGCTCTCGCTCGAGGACTTCGACGAGGAGCACGAGTGCGACGAGAGCTGCAAGCAGCCCGGCGGCACATGAAAGGGCCGCGGCAAGCGTCACGCCGTGGGCGTGAGCGGAACACCGGGACAGGGCGGAGTGTCGCGCGGGCGCGGCGACGCCGACCTCGCGTTCTCGGGCGAGACCGAAGGGCGCACCGACGAGTTCGAGTCGCAGGCGCTGCCCGAGGCGAGCGCCTTCGATCCGGAATCGACGGGGCTCGTCGGCGTCGGAGCGGCGGCGCCCGAAGCGGCGCCGCAAGGTGGCTCGGCGGGCCTCGTCGAGAGCGAGACTTCGACGGGGCGCGGCGCGTGGAAGCGGCGCCTCGCTCCCCATCACCGCGCGGCCGTGCGCGACTTCTTCGGACAGGATGAACCCAAGCGATGACGACCGCTGAAGCGACCCTGCTCTCCCCGGCCGAGGTCGAGAGCGCGCGGGCGAGCGCGCTCGCCGTGCTCGAAGGTCTCGATCGCACGCTGATCGGGCAGCAGGCGCTCACGCGCAGCGTGCTCGTCGGCTGCCTCGCGCGCGGGCACGTGCTGCTCGAGGGCCTGCCGGGCCTCGGCAAGACCGAGCTCGTGAAGGGCCTCGCCGCGCTCGTCGGGCTGCGCTTCCGGCGCCTGCAGTTCACGCCCGACCTGATGCCGGGCGACATCACCGGCGGCCACGTGCTCGAGCAGGACAGCCGCGGCGAGCGGCGCTTCGTGTTCCACGAGGGTCCCGTGTTCACCAACGTGCTGCTCGCCGACGAGATCAACCGCGCGAGCCCCAAGACACAGTCGGCGCTGCTCGAGGCCATGGCCGAGCGGCGCGTGACGGTGCTCGGCGAGACGCGCGCGCTGCCGAGCCCGTTCTTCGTGCTCGCCACGCAGAACCCGATCGAGCTCGAGGGCACCTATCCGCTGCCCGAGGCTCAGCTCGACCGCTTCCTGTTCAAGGTCGAGGTCCCGCCGGTTTCGAGCGCGACGCTCGAGACGATCCTGACCACGCGGCGCGCCGGTCGCCCGCCCGAGCACACGGCCGTGCTCGACGAGCAGCGCCTCGCGTCGATCTACGCGGCCGTCGAGCGCGTGCACCTCGCTCCGGCCGTCGCGAATACGATCGCGCGGCTCGTCGCAGCCACGCATCCCAGCGCGAGCGGTGCGCCCGACAAGGTCAAGCAGTACGTGCGCCACGGCGCGAGCCCGCGCGGCGCGATCGCGATCGGCGAGGCGGCGCGCGCGCACGCGCTGCTCGCGGGCAAGCCCGCCGTCGGGTTCCAGGACGTGCACGCGGTCGCGCTGCCCGCGCTCGCGCACCGGCTCGTTCTCGACTATCGCGCGCGCCTCGACGGCGTGCGCGGCGCGGACCTCGTGCGCGCCGTACTCGCGAGCCTCCCCGAGACCGCGGAGCTCGGCTGACGTGATGAGAGCGCTCCTCCTCGCGCTCGCGGCGGCGCTCGCGCCCGCGCTTCCCGCGCGCGCCGGCGACGTGACGGCCCGGCTCGAGAAGGCCGACATCGAGGTGCGCGCACGGAGTGCGTGGCCCGCGAACCTGAACAAGGGCTGGGCACCGCTGCGCCTCGAGCTCCACAACCGCGGCGGCGAGCCGGCGCGCGTGCGACTCGATGCGAGCGCCGCCGACTGGCAGCTCGAGCGCACGTTCCAGCGCGGCTTCGACCTGGCTCCCGGGGAGCGCGTGGATGCGGAGTTGCTGCTGCCGACGGGCGGCCAGTGGGCGAGTGACTGGAGCTTGCGCCTGCGCACGCCGCGCGGCGACGACTGGCGCGGAAGCGACGTGGTGGCGGGTGGTGGCGCCGTCGACTATCGCGCCATCCTCGCGGTCAGCGATGAGGCCGTCGCGCCGAGCATGGTCGCGCAGTGGTCCGAGCGGATCTCGCGGCAGGCCGTGAACAGCGGTTACGTGGCGCCCGGCACGACACCGACCAACGACGACGCTCAGGTAGGGCATGCGCGCTTCGACGATCTCGCGCGCTCCTGGGGTGCGTATACGAGCCTCGACCTCGTCGTGCTCGATGCGCGCACGGAGCTGCCGCCGGAGGCGGGCCTCGAGCCGATCGTGGCGTGGGTGCGCAGCGGCGGCATGCTGCTCGTCGCGGGTCCCCGCGGACGCGAACTCGCGCTCGAGCGGGGCTCCATCGCACCGTGGATGGAGCCGCGCTTCCGGGCCGAGCTTTCGGGTCAGGACGCGCAGCACTGCGGCATGGGCCTGCTCGTGTTCCATGGCTCGGAAGGCTGGATGGACGACGAGGCGCTGCTCGCGAGCTCGTACGAGCTCGCGAGCGAGGAGCTCGACATGGCGCCACGCCTCGATGGCATCTCGCGCGCCAGCGAGTCGGAGCTGGCCCTGCCGGGCATCGGCGAGCTCCCCTACCAGGTGTTCGTGCTGCTTCTGATCCTGTTCGGGATCGTGATCGGCCCGCTGAACTTCCTGTGGATCGCGCGCAAGCGCCGGCCGGTGCTCCTGCTCGTCACGATCCCGGCCATCGCGCTCTTCACCACCGTCGCCCTGCTCGTGTACGGAATCTACTTCCAGGGGCTCGACGTCAAGCTGGCGTCGCAGTCGATGGCGCTGCTCGACGAGCGACTGCACCGCGCCTCGTGCGTCGAGCGACGGCTGGTCTACGCGGGCATGTCGCCCGGCGAGGGCCTGCGTCCGGAGCCGGGGACCGTCGTGCACTTCCTCGACAGGGCGCCGCTTGGCACGTTCATGACGAGAAGCCGGCACTTCCTGCGGCTCGAGCAGTCCCCTTCGCTCGTGCTCGCCGGCGACTACCTGCCGACGCGCATTCCCGTGCAGCATGTCGTGCAGGGCGAGCGCGCGGCGCGCGGACGGCTCGAGGCGAGCCGCGTCGACGGTGGCCTCGTCGTGCGCAACGGGCTAGGTTCCCGCATCGAGTCGCTCGTCGCGCGAGACGAGCGCGGTGCGTGGTACGCGAGCAGCGGTCCGATCGACGTCGGCGCGTCGGCCACGCTGGCGCCGACGCGCGCGCCGAAGGACGCGGAGCTCGCCACCAAGCCGGCGGACATCTTGTGGCACGCAAGCCGACGCGCGACGGAGGACATGCTCCCCGCGGCGTGCTACCTCGCGCGCCTCGAGCGCTCGCCGTTCCGCGACTCTTGCGGCATCGAGATGACGGAGCTCGCGAGCGACCATCGCGTGCTCGGCGTCTGGGACCTGCAGGCGGAGGCGTGGAAATGAGCGGCGCGCTCGAGGTCCGCGCGATCACCAAGCGCTTCGGATCGCTCGTCGCCGTCGATGCGGTGAGCTTCACGGTCTCGCCCGGCGAGATCATGGGCTTCATCGGCCCCAACGGCGCGGGCAAGACGACCACCATGCGCATCTGCTCGACGCTCGAGCTGCCCGACTCGGGCGACGTGCTCGTCGACGGCACCAGCGTGACGCTCTCGCCGCGCGAGGCGCGCGCCCGCATCGGCTTCATGCCCGACTCCTACGGCGCCTACGCCAACACAACCATCCACGAGTACCTCGACTTCTTCGCGCGCGCCTACGGCATCCGCGGCGACGCGCGCCGGCGCGTGCTCGAGCGCGTGATCGAGTTCACCTCGCTCGGCGACCTGCGCGAGAAGCACATCGACGCGCTGTCCAAGGGCATGAAGCAGCGGCTGTGTCTGGCCAAGACGCTGCTGCACGACCCCGCGGTGCTGATCCTCGACGAGCCCGCAGCCGGCCTCGACCCACGCGCGCGCGTCGAGCTGCGCGAGCTCGTCAAGGCGCTCGCGGGGATGGGCAAGTCCATCCTGCTCTCCTCGCACATCCTCACGGAGCTCGCGGAAATGTGCACCACGGTGACCGTGATCGAGCGCGGCACCGTGCGCGGCTCCGGCTCGGTCGACTCGATCGCGCGCGGAGTGAGCGGGCTGCAGCGCATCTACGCGCGCGCGCTCGCGGGGTCGGAGCGCCTCGAGCGCGCGTTGCTCGAGCTGCCGTTCGTGAAGAACGTGCACATCGAGCGCGAAGGCGTCGCTTTCGACTTCGAGGGCGACAGCGCCGCGGCCGCGGCCCTGCTCGCGCAGCTCGCCGGTGCGGGCCTGGGCCTGTGCGAGTTCGCGCCCAAGGCCGTCGACCTCGAGGACGTCTTCCTCTCACTGACGGAGGGTCGCCTGCAATGAACGCCCCGGCCAGCACCGGCATGCGGTTCGAGGACCGCCTCAATCCGATCCTCGTGAAGGAAGTGCGCCAAGCCCTGCGCGGCAAGTACTTCCGCGTGCTGTTCTGGATCACGCTCTTCGTCGGGACGCTGATCGGTCTCGGCGTCGTCGCCGGCTCCGTCTCGAGCGGCTCGTCGGACGCCGGCCGCGTGTTCTTCATGTCGATCTTCGGCGTGCTCGCGGCCGCGGTGCACTGCTTCGTGCCATTCTCCGCGTTCCTGTCGACCAGCTCGGAGTGGGACGAGAACACCTACGACCTGCTGATCATCTCGAACCTGCGCCCGCGCCAGATCGTGCAGGGCAAGCTGCTGTCCGCGCTGATCCAGTCGCTGCTGTACTACTCGACCTTCGGGCCGTTCCTCGTCTTCGCCTTCCTCCTGAACGGCATCGACCTCGGCTCGGTGCTGGTGATCCTCGCCGGCTCGGCGGCGACGTCGGTCACGCTCACGCTCGTCGGCATCGCGGCCTCGAGCCTCGCCACGAACAAGGTGATGCGCATCGTGGTGATGGCCCTCTTCGGCGTCGGCCTGATCGCGGCCTGGGGCATGACGCTCGGATTCGCCGCGGGCATCACCTTCGAGCCGCAGGTGCTGAGTTCGATCGAGGGACAGATCACGTTCGTCGCGTACCTCACCGTTGCCGCCGTGGTGGCGCTGCTCGCCCAGTCCGTCGCCGTTGGCCGCTTCGCGCACGAGGAGGAGAACCGCTCGACGCCGCTGCGCGTGATGACGACCCTGCTCGTGCTGTTCGCGAGCGCGTGGGGCGGTTGGCTCGTCGCGCAGTTCGGGGATCCGCAGTCCCTGTTCGCGTGCCATGCCGGTGCGGCGGCGCTGCTCTACTTCCCGTGGTTGGTGTCGTCGACCGAGCCGGAAGAACTGGGCCGCAGGGCGAGCGTGCTCGGACCGCGCGGGCGGCTCGCGAGCCTGCTGGCGGTGCCCTTCCTGCCTGGTGGTGGACGCGCCGCGAGCTTGTGCTTCGCGCAGGCAGCGCTGGCCATCGTCTCCTCGCAGTTCGCCCTGGCGGCGGCGGGCGCGGGCGCCCTGACGTCCGACAGTACCCTGCTCGCGATCGCCGCGCTGTACACGTACGGCCTCTCCTACGTCGTGCTGCCCGCTGGCGTCGCCGCCTACTTCCTGCGCCGCCACTCGGCCCGCGTGCTCCTGCGCGTGCTACTCGTCGTCGCGATTCCGCTGGGCATCGTGCTCCCAGCGATGCTGTCGCTGTTCCTCGGCGCGGGCGCGGGCAGCGCGTTCTCGCACCCGCTCAACCCGTTCACGACGCTGTTCGACATCCAGTTCGGAGATGCCTCGCCGCAGGCTCTGGTGCTGCTCGCGCTCGCCCTTGCGCTGACCCTGCTGGTCAACGCCCCGCGCATGTTCGCCGGATGGCGAGAGGTGCTGCGCGCACGGCGCGCGCGCGAGCAGGAGACGCTCGATGCGCCCCGCGCCTGAAGCCTTCGCGCTCGGCGAAGCGTGGAAGCTCGGCTTCGCTCACGTTCCGCCGCGCGGCCCCGCCGGCGAGCGCGTCGGTCGCGGCACGGGCTCGAGCCTCGAGTTCCACGACCGGCGGTCCTACGAGCCCGGTGACGACGTGCGCCACCTCGACTGGCGTGCGTATGCGCGCACGGACACGCTGCTCGTGCGTCAGTGGCGCGAGGAGGTGCTCGCGCGTTGCGAGATCCTCCTCGATGCATCGCGTTCGATGGCTGTCGACTCGCGCAAGGCACAGCTGGCCCTCGATGTCGCGGCGCTCGTCTCCCGGTCGGCAGTCGAATCCGGTGCCCAGCCGGCGCTCGTGCAGCTCGACGAACGACCGCGTCCCGCGTCGCTCGCAGAGTTCGAGCGCGATGGCGTCGAGTTCGCGAGCCGTGTCGACCTGATCGATACCTTGCGAGCAGCCGGCGGACTGTGCCGGCGCGGTGCGATGACGATCGTGATCAGCGACTTTCTCTCGCCCCACGATGCGCGCGAGCTCGTGACGACGCTCTCGGCGCGCTCCGGTGCGCTCGCGTTCGTGCAAGTGCTCTCCGAGGAGGAGGCCGCGCCGAGAGCGGGCAGCGCGCAGCGCATGATCGACTGCGAGAGCGGCGAGTCCCTCGACCTCGTGCTCGATGAGTCCACCGTGCGGCGCTACCTCGAGCGGCTCGCTCGCCTCACGGACGCACTCGCGGCCGAGGCTCGCCGCGCCAACGCGCTGTTCGTGTCGCTGCGCGCCACCGAGCCGCTCGAGCGCCTCGCCCGCGAGCGCCTCGCTCCCGCTGGACTGCTCGTCCCGGCCAGCTAGCGGTCGAGCTCGCGGTGCGCCGTGCGCCGCGCCTTGGAGAGCGCGTCGTCCAGACTCGGGGCCGCGGCCGGTTGGGAGGGTTCCGTCGGAGTGCTCGGTGCCGACGACGACGACCGATTCGCGGCGACAGCGGCCGTGGAGCCGCGTGCGGCACGCTCCGAACGCTCGGCCGGGGCAGCGTCAGCACGCGACCGTCGCATGCGCGCCCCTGCACGACGGAGCCGCTCCTCGAGGCTCCCCCACAGCTGCAAGCGCCGCGCAGCGATCTCGAGCAGCAGCACCAGCAGGGCAGCGAGGACCAGCTCGCGCCGCACCACGCGCCACACGCGGGCCTCGCGCTCTCCGCGCAACAGCGTGCCCAAGGGTGGCGACACCTCGCCACCCGACTCGCGCGCGATCGCGCGCAACAGTCGCTCGCCTCGCCGCGGATCGGCGCTGCGCTCGAACTCGGGGCTGTAAGGCAGGGCGAGCGGAGGGAGCGAGAGCATGCGCTCCTCGCCGCTGGCATCGCGACCGAGCACGATCGATCCGAGCAGCACGCCCTCGCGGAGCAGCGGAGCGCGCGCCTCGTAGCGAGTCTCGCCGACGCGCTCGAGCGGAAGCGAGCTGGTCGAGCCATCGGCGCCGGTCAGTCGCACGCGCGCTCGCGACAGGTCCGGCGGCACGGCCGCGCCCGGATCGACCTCGACCGAGATCACACCGTCACGGCCCTCGCGGGTGGCGTTGGCAAACAGCTCCAGCGGCTCTTCCTGGCCCGCGAGCCAGCGCGTGACCGTGACGAAGAAGCTCGCGAAGCCGCGCCACGCGACGACGTCCGCACCGAAGCGGCCCCCGAGTTCGCCCGAGAACGCCGCGCTGCGCCCGAGCCCGCGGTACGCGAACGCGAACGCAGGCGTCGAGAACTCGCCCTCGACGAGCGC
>CAITGX010000371.1 GCA_903892045.1 uncultured Planctomycetota bacterium
CAAGGGGCCGCAAGCCGCATTCGTGCACGTACCCGTTCCCCCCCTACCCGTGGGGAGTCCGGCGCCGTGCGTGCGGGATTGGATTCCGCTCGGGGCGCGGTCGAGGTCCCTTGTTCTTCCACTCGCTTCGTCGGGTCCTTCGGATCGGGCGCCATCCTCCGACTCGCTCATCGCGCGGGGGAGGCTGGTGCTCGCTCAAGGTCCCTGCACCACGAACGTAGCCGCGCTCCGCAGCGCAGGACATGCTCCGAAGTCCGAAGCCGCGCACGCCGCAGTGCGCAGGCCCTACAGCGCGCGTGCCCCGCTCGGCCACGGCACGTCCCGCCTCCAGAAGAAGAGCAGCGGATGGCTGCCTTCGATCTCCATCTGCAAGCGCACGTAGTCGCCACTCTCGGGGTCGAGCCGCGGATGCCGGAACAACGTTCCCTCCCACGACGAGAGGCGCAGCTCGCGCTCGCCGGTCCGCTCGTCGACTCCGAGCCAGCCCGTACCGAGCACGATCATGTCGGGCTGCTGCGCGAGCACCCAGTCCGCGTCGTAGCGCGTGTGGCCCTTGATCGTGATGTTCGGATCCGGCTCGACCGTGGCGATGTGCGTGTTCGTGAGCCCGAGCATGTCGATCACGTACAGGCGCGAGCTCCACTTGAAGCAACCGATCGGTGCGAGCGCGACCCGCGTGTCGGACGGGACCGCCTTCGAGATCGCGCTGCCGAGCGCGAGCCAGCGCGGCTCGCTGCCGAGGTGCGTCGCGAGCAGGAACGGGCGCTGGGCGTGCTGCAGCGACTCGAAGGCGAGCGCGCCGAGCAGCGCCACGCCGGCGAGGGCACGGCCCGGCGCGAAGAGCGCCACGAAGCCCTCGCAGCCGGCGAGCAGCGCGAGCGGAAGCACGGGCAGGAAGAAGCGTGCGAGTGGCAGGAAGTCGCCGCCGACGTAGACCACGTAGAGGGCGAACGTGGAAGCGGCGAGCGTGGCGGCGCGCAGCACGGGATCGGCGGCGCGCCCCGGGCGAGACAGGGCGACGAGTCCAAGCGCCAGCGCGAGCACCAATCCCGTGGCGGCACTCGATTCCGCGAGATATTCGAGCCCCAGCCGCAGGTCGACCAGGAAGTCGAGCTTCTTCACGCTGTAGGTGATCGGCACGAGCCGACCGAAGTACGCGAGCCGGAAGACCTGCCAGCAGGCGAGCGGGGCGAGAGCGAGAGCCAGCAGGCTCCAGCGCCGCGCGCGCAGGGTCGCGAATGCGAAGGGCGCCGCGAGCAGCAGCGCCTCGTTGCGAACCAGGGTCGCCACGCCGAACAGCGCCGCAGCCGCGACGGGAGCCCGCTGGTCGCGGAGCGCACGGTCCCAGCGCTCGAACGCGCAGCACAGCAACGCCGCCAGCGGGACGGTGCCGAGCCCGAGGATCGAGTGCCACGCGAGAGCCGGGCTGGCGGCGACGAGCCACGCGGGCGCTGCGATGCGGTCGGAAGGATGGCGCCGGAACCACAGGATGGCGATCGCGGCCGTGGCGACCCCGAGCGCGAGCGTCGACAGCACGACGCTCGCCTGCGCGGGATCACCGCCGAGCGCGATCACCGCCGCGGCGAGCAGCATCCAGCCCGGAGCCGAGAAGCCCTCGACGCGCTCTCCGGTGTTGAAGGCGAGCTCGCCGTTCTCGACGAGGCTGCGGGCGTAGTCGTAGGCGATGTAGTCGTCGTCGCAGGGACCGTAGCCGAGGAACGAGAGCGCGTGCAGCGCGGCGACGAGCGCCGCCGCGATCAGGACGATGCGCTGGCCGCGGCTCACGGTGCGAGCTCCAGTTCGATCACGCGCTCCGCGAAGCGCTGCGCGATCCCTCGCCGTCCTGCTTCAGTGAAGTGGATCCCGTCGGCGAGGAACCACGCTTCGCGCTCCGCACGCGCGGCGAGCTCCGCGGCGAGGTCGAGCAGCGGCACGCCCTCTCTCCGCGCGACCTCGCGCGTGAGCTGCACGTAGCGCGCGTGCGTCTCCACGATCTCGGCGGCGCTGTTCCCGAAGCGGTAGCGCAGCAAGTACTCCGGAACCCGCACGTCGTGGGTCGAGGGCGCCGTCACGAGCAGCACCGGAATCCCGCGCTCCTCGAAGATTCGCACCATCCGAGCGAGATTCGCGTCGTAGTCCCCGGGGGAGACCCGCGGGACGTCGAGCACGCGCTCTCGCGAGTCGATGGCGAAGGACGCGAGCGCCTGAAGCAGGCGCGACGAACGGTGCAAGCGCTCGAAGCGCGCGTGGATGACCTTGTTCGCGTCGACGCTGCCGCGCGCGAGCCAGTGATCGTTCCAGCCGTAGCACAGCACGACGAGGTCCGGCTCGAGCGCGAGTCCATGGCGCTCGGCGACGCGCAGGCCCTGCAGCGTCGAGTATCCCGCGAGCGACAGGTTGACGCACTCGAGCGGTCGCGAGGCCCGCGCGGAGAGTTCCTTCACGCCCAGTGCCGGCCACTCCTCGGGGTGCCCCTGCCAGAGGCAGGAATCGCCGAGAAACAGCGCGCGCCAGGTGCCTGCGGGCTTGGGGACGCGCGGCTCGGCTCCGGCGAATCCGAGCGCGTTCGTGCCCTCGACGTCGCGAGGCAACGTCCAGAAGAGCTCCGGATCGGGCTCGAGCGCGAGGAAGTCCGTCGGGGAGGGATAGCCGAACTCGACCCCGGAGATGCGCTGGAAGCCTGCGCTCCGCAGCCCCAGCTCCGGAACGAGGAGCAGCGCTACGAGCGTCGACGTCGCGACTGCGAGACCGTACTTCGCCCCGCGCGTGACGCGCGCTCGCACGACGAGAAACACGGCTCCGCCGGAGAGTGCGAGCACGAGCGCGACCCAAGCCGGCGCGAGCGCCTCGAACGCGAGTCGCGCTGCCAGTGCGGCGGCGAGAGCGAACGGCGCGGCGACGAGCAGCGCCGTGCTGGTCCCCGGGCGCATCAGCGGCGCCTCGCGCTCACGGCCAGAGCTCGCAAGCCATGCCGTCGCGCAGCACGTGCACGCGCATCGGCCCCGCGGCGGCGCGCTGCTCGGACCCGGCCGGCTCGACCTTGGCAGCACGCGCGTCGAAGAACATCACCTGTCCCTCGCCCACGACTTCGCCGCGCCCGTTCTCGACGACCAGCGCCGTGCGCTCGTCGATGCCGACGCCCACGAGCTCGGGATGGTCGAGCACCGCGGCCACGAGCCGATTCGTGCGCTGGCGAGCGAGGAAGTGCTGGTCGACGATCGCTCCCTCCAGCAGGCCGAGCCCTTCGGAGGTCGCGGTGACATCCGCGCAGATCCGCACCAGCTCGTCCTTGCCCTCGCCCGTGATCATCACGCGCGACATGACCGCCGCGCCGGCGCTCGTTCCACCGCACACGACTCCGGCGGCCGCGCGCTCGCGCACGAGTTCGAGCAAGCCCGCCGCGCGCAGGTCGCGCATGAGCAGGCTCTGGTCTCCCCCTCCGAACCAGATCAGGTCCGCCTGCGAGAGCAGCGCGCGCGCCCGCTCGACATCGGACAGGTCGCTCAGGTTCACGGCCTCCTTGGCACCCGCTTCGCGCCACATCTGCGCGGCGTCCTCTCCGCGATCCGCACGCTCGGAAGCCTGCGGCAGCACGACCACGCGCGACTCCGTGCCGCGCGCGAGCGCGAGCGCGCGCTGCTGGATCGCCTCGGTGGTCCCGCCGCCACCGACGATCACGAGCCGGACGTCCGCGCCGGACTCGCGCCTCGTCGTTGCGCACGAGGACAGCGCGAGCAGCAGCAGGCAGGCCGTGAAACGCAGGTGCATGACTCTCATCCTTCCTCGGAATCGCCGCCGCGTCGATAGAGATCCTGCTCTCCCGGCGGCCGGTTGCGGAAGCGCTTGTAGCTCCACAGGTACTGCTCGGGGGCGGAACGAATCAGGCGCTCGAGCTCCCGGTTCATGGCCGCTGTCGCCCGCGCCACGTCACCACAGCGCAGGTCGGACTCGCTCGCCTCGACGAAGTGCACGCGATAGCCGCCCGCGACGCGCTCGCTCCAGCACAGGAACAAGGGCGCCCCGGTCTTCTCGAGCAGCTTGACCACCAGCGTGGTGGTGTTGGCGAGCGGGCCGAGGAAGGGCACGAAGAGACCGGAGCCGCGCCCGGGGTCCTGATCGGGCAGCACGCCCGCGACCTCGCCCTCCCGCAGGGCACGGTGCAGCGCTCGCACCCCGCTCGCGTCGGCCGGCACGAGCCGCGCGCCGGTGCGCTCGCGCGCCGCGCTGTAGAAGACCTCCATCTCGGCGATCGGCGGCGGCTTGTAGAGCGCGGTGAGCGGAACTCGGGAAGCCACGTACAGTCCGGAGAATTCCCACGCTCCAAGGTGCGGAGTGAGCAGCAGGACTCCGCCCCTCGCGCGCGCCGCCAGGAACGCCTCCTCACCGCGTACCTCGCGCACGAGCGCCAGCACGCGCGGAGCGGGCCAGCACCACAGCGCCGCGAACTCGGCGATCGTCTGCCCCGTCTCGAGCAAGCTCGCGCGCTCGAGCCTCGCGCGCGCGGCGGGCTCGAGGGCAGGCCAGCAGGCCTCGAGGTTCGTGCGCGTCACCTGCCGCTCGCGCGTGTCGAAGGCCGCGAGCACCCGCCCTCCGAATCGACCCACGGCTCGCAGGGCCCCGAGGGGCAAGAGCGCGGCGGCACGCAGCGCGATGCAGTTGAGCGTCGCCGCGAGCGGCCGCGAGCGCGAGCGCTTCTTGGGCTCTCGCGCCGGCCGGCGGTGGACCTCGCCACCACCGGGCTCGGCCGGATCTTGCTGCTCCTGAACCAAGGCGCGGAGACGGTACGAGACCGCCTCCGCGAGGGCAACCGAGCGACGCCCGCCGGGTCCTAGGGCTGGATCGTGAACAGGACGGCGTTGCTCAGACTCGAGCCGCCGTCGCGATAGAAGACCTGGCAGAAGAGCGTGTCGCCGGCCTGCACCGCGAGATCCGGGCCGGAGCGGAAGTGCGCGTTGAGGTCCTGCTGCACGAAGCCGGAGCAGGCCGAGCCGGTGGCCGAGCCCTGCGTGCCCTGCGCGACGAGTCGCACGAAGGGCGCCTTCACGCACAGCCAGCCCGAGCCGTAGGGCGCAGCCTGCCCGTGGCGACCGTAGAACAGGAATCCGGTACTCTGGCGGACGACGCCGTTGGCACGCACGACGAACGGCGTGAGCGCGCTGGCGCTCGGCGAACCGGAGGTCGTCAGCGTGGCCGTGCAGCCCGAAGCGCTGGTGCCCGCGGTGCAGTAGCTCGTCACCGGCAGCGGCGCGGCGCTGTAGGCGCGCGCGCGGCCGACGTCGAGACTCGTGGCACCGGAGTCGAAGGTCGGCCAGCCGACGACGAAGTCGTCGAGCCCGTCGCCGTTGACATCCGCGCCACCGGCGACGGCGTGCCCCAGCATCTCGTCGACGGACGAGCCGTACACGCTGTGGAGCACCGCTCCCGTGCGGCCCGACCAGACGCGGGCCATGCCGCAGTTGCTCACACCCTGATCCTTGAGGCGCGCCCCGCCGATCACGTCGCCGAAGCCGTCTCCGTCGACGTCACCGGCGTGCGCGCAGCTGCGTCCCATGTCGTCGGAGGCGGCCGTGCCACGGAAGTGGAACAGCTGCGCGCCGTCGAGCCCGGAGTGGACGAACACCGAGCCCGAGTTGGCGCCTTGATAGTCCGCGAAGGGAGAGCCGATCACGAAGTCCGGCCAGCCGTCGTTGTTCACGTCGCGACCGCCGTCGACGCAGAAGCCGAAGTTCTCGCCGGCGGTCGAGCCCTGGAAGAAGCGCAGGGTGGCGCCCGTGCGACCGGAGAACACCCAAGCGCGCCCCTGGTCGCTCAGCGAG
>CAITGX010000372.1 GCA_903892045.1 uncultured Planctomycetota bacterium
GCCGCCGAAGGGTGATGCCTTGGGCGCGAGCCCCCAGAAGAACAGCCCTGCCTTCTGGTTGAGCACGTTCGTGGCGCGCGCCACGAAGTCATCGCTGCCCGCGACGGTCGGCGTGCCCGTGGCGGTCATCGAGGCGAGGCAGCCGAGGCTGTTGGGCTTGGCCGTGCAGTAGGTGAGCACCTCGTCGCGGTAGACGAGCTTGACCGCGTCCGCGACGGTGTACTCGCTCGCGAGCGCACCCGCGTTGGACACGCTCACGAGCTTCGTGCGCGCGCCGTTCTCGAACAGCCAGCGCCCGACGAGGTTCCAGCGACCGCCGTTCGAGCGCTGGTCGACGTTGACCGTGCTCGTGCCGCCGGCGTGGTGGATCGTGAACTGAGCGGCGTCGTTGCGGTTCGAGGACGCGGTGTGCCAGACGTAGACGTCGTAGGCCCCGGCACGATCGACGCGCGCGTGGAACTCGGCGCTGGCCGCCGAGCCGCCCTGCACGATGCGCGAGTTGTAGCCGTGGAAGTCAGCCTGGGCGGACGTCGACCATCCGGTGCCGGCCTCGACGTAGGAGGCGGCCAGAGTGCTCGGCATCGAGTTGTCGACGATCACCTGGATCATGTCCGGGCTCACGAACGGGTTCGTGGCGGGCGTGGCCCAGGGCTGCCCCGGATCCGGCAGGTTGTTGAGCTCGTCCTGAATCGCCGGAACGCTCGTGTAGAAGTGGTAGACCCACAAGGTCCCGTGCGCGACGCCCTGCGAGCGCGCGTAGTTCAGCTGGTCGCGCACGACCGTCCAGTCGTTGGCGTCCTGCGCTCGGTACCCGACCGCGAGCTTGCTCAGGTTCGCGCCCGCCTGCGCCTTCTGCGTGTTGAACTCGGTCTGGAAGGCCGAGAGCGTCGTCATGTACATCTGCGGCATGACGAGGTCGAGGTAGCCCCCGGCGACCCACGCGGGCCAGCGCTGCATCATCTGCGTCAGGCCGTAGGAACCGAGCGGGGCGCTCGAGACGCAGATCTTCGGGTTGGCGGCCTTGATCACGCCGTAGCACTGCTGCACGGCGTTGTTGACGAGGTTCTCGCGGAACGTGACCCAGGTCGAGTTGTTGACGTTGGTCGGCGGCGGCGTGCCGTACTGAGCCTGATAGGCGCTCGCGGTGACCGTCTCGTAGCCATACTCGCGCCCCGTCGACTTGCGGCCCCAGCGGAAGCGGTCGAGCTGGATGTCGTCGAAGTCGTAGTTCTCCGCGAGCTCCTTGGCCATGTCCTTCATCAGCTGGACCACCTGCGGGTGGCCCGGCGAGAGGAAGACGAATCCGCCGTTCTCACCGGTCACCGCGCCGCCCGTGGAGTCGCGCGCCAGCCAGTCGGGGTGCGCCACGGCCACGGGGTGGGTCGAGCTGCCGAGCGCCAGCCCGTACTCGAACCAAGCGCCGACCTGCAGGCCTTCCTCATGGAAGATGCGGATCAGGTGATGGGCCCAGTCGAAGCTCGGGCTGCCCCAGGTGCCGCCCGCGGCCTGGAAGGCCTTGCTGGGCCAGTAAGTGACGCCGCCGCCCGCGTACATGGCGACGTAGACCGTGTTGATGCCCCCGTTGCGCATGTTCTGGGCGAACCCGCGCAGGCCGGCCTCGGTCTGGGACAAGTAGGCGTACTGGGTCAGCCAGCAGGCCCGGACCTCGCTGGCCTGGGCCGTCGCGGCCGGAGCCGCGGCTGCCAACCCGAGGGCGAGCAGGAGGGCGGTACGAAGCTGGCGGAAAAAACGGAGCATGGGGCGAACTCTCTTCGGCTTGTACGGACACGATCCTACCCCCCAAATCCGCAGGGCACGTTAGCATTCTAGGTCGGTGCCACGTCCGCAGCCGGGGATCCCCCCCTGCGACGGGCCCCGGAACCCACGGGTTCCGCCCGATCCGATCCCTTCTCTCTCGATCACCCATGCGCACCCTGCACCTCACCCTGGCCGCAGCGTTGCTGGCTCCGTCGCTCCTCGCGCAGACGCCGACCCAGACGACGTTCACGCACCTCGCCACGATCAACATCTTCTCGACCTCGACCGCCTCGGCGGCAGAGTTCATCGGGACCAACCCCGCTGCGATCGCTTGGAACGGCTCGCGCTGCTGGGTGGCCGGCTTCTGCAACACGGGCACGGCGGCGCCCTCCGCGATCATCGAGATCTTGAACCCGCTCAGCGGCGCGCACAGCTACGGCACGCGCTTCGCGCAGGCCACCCCGACCGGCCTGCGTGGCTACTCGGGCCTCGACATCCAGGGCAACACGCTCGTCGCCGCCCTCGACCTCGGCGCGGCCGTGGCGAACGGCATCAGCGCCTGGGACGTGTCGGCCTCCGGCAGCGCGACCAACCTGTGGAACCAGACGGCGCGCGGCGCGAGCGGCGTGTCCTTCGACCCGGGCGTCGGCGGCGTGGACGCGGGCGTGGGCTGGACGAGCTTCAACGTCGCCCGCCGCGCGCTCAATGCCACCGCCACCGGCGCGGTGATGTACGACACGACCACTGGCTTCGCGTTCCAGGCGACCGGAACCACCGGCACGCTCTGGCGTGACACCGAGTTCGACCCCGACACCGGCGACATCTACCTGCGCCGCGAGAACGACGTCATCCGCGCCCCGCGCACGGGCTCGAACGCCAGCTCGGGCGGCACCGTGATCGTGACGCTCCCCGAGAGCGGCACGGCCGGCTTCACGGCGGGCCAGAACATCGCCTACATCAACACGCCCTACGGCGACCGCCTGATCTTCAACAACCGCCCCGACGGCGCGGGCGTGCAGGACTTCTTCCAGCGCGTGATGGTGACGAGCCCCACCGGCGTCTCGCACACCGTCAACTGGGGTTCCTTCACCCCCGTGGGCCTGTCCACGGCCTGGTTCGACTTCAGCTGGGACGCCCCGACGGGCACGCTGGCCGTCCTCGACTTCGGCAACCGCGCGGTCTACTTCTTCCGCCTCGAGCCGCCGACCGAGACCTTCGCCTACTGCACCGCCGGCACCAGCACGAGCGGCTGCAACGCCACGATCACGTCGAGCGGCTACGCCAGCGCCTCGCAGGCCAGCCCCTTCACCCTGACCGTGAACAACGTCGAAGGCCAGAAGTCGGGCATCATCTTCTACAGCCTCGCGGGCGCGGCCTCGCAGAGCTGGGGCGCCGGCAGCGCGAGCTTCCTGTGCGTCAAGGCTCCGACGCAGCGCACCTCGTCGCAGGGCTCGGGCGGCGCGCTCGGCAACTGCAACGGCAGCTTCACCCTCGACTGGAACGCGTGGCTCACCGGTTCGGGCCTCTCCTACCCGGTCGGCACGCCCGTCTGGGTCCAGAGCTGGTACCGCGACCCGCCGGCCCCGAAGACGACGAACCTCTCCGACGGCCTGCAGTTCTTCATCTCGCAGTGACCGTGGCGAGCACGGGGTCGAACCCGTGAACGCAAGCTCGAGGGCGCGCCGCAGCGACTGCGACGCGCCCTCGAGCATTTCCAGCCACGACCGCGGGCCACCTAGCGCTGGGCTTCCTCGCGGTAGGCGTCGCGGAACGGCACGCCGGCCTTGACCTTGTCGAGCGCGCGCTGGGTCGCGGCGAGCTTGGGGTCCGCGCACGCGGCCTCGAGCGCAGTCGCGTCGAACTCGAGCGCGTCGACGAGCCGAGGCAGCAGCGCGAGCATCGTGCTCGCAGCGTCGTGCGCGCGGAACAGCGGCGGCTTCACGAGCTGGAAGTCGCGGTGGTAGCCGCTCGGCAGGTCGCGCAGCAGGTCAAGCAACGCTGCACGTTCCGCGACGATCGCGCGCGCGTGGGCGCGGGCGAGCTCGATCGCGTCCGGGTTGCGCTTGTGCGGCATCAGCGACGAGCCCGTCGTGAACGCGACCGGCAGCTTCACGAAGCCGAACTCGGTCGTGCTGTAGAGCCACAGGTCGGCGCTGAGCTTGCCGATGTCGAGCGCGATGGCCTCGAGTGCCGTCAGGTACGCGAGTTCCGCGCGACCGCGCGCGTGCTGGACGTGCGTCACCGGCTCGACGGGGCCGTCGAAGCCGAGCTCGCGCGCCACGAACTCGCGGTCGAGCTGCACGGGCAGCCCGTAGCCAGCGCCCGAGCCGAGCGGGCACTCGCGGGTGAGGCGCAGCGCGTGGTCGAGCTCGCCGAGATCGAGCTCGAACGCGCGCGCGTGAGCTCCGAACCACTCGCCAGCCGTCGACGGCATCGCGCGGCGCAGGTGCGTGTAGCCCGGCAGCGGCAGCGTCGCGTGGCGTTCCGCGGCGCTCGCGAGGCTCGCGTGCAGAGCCGCCACGAGTTCCTTCGTGCGCGCGATCGAGTCGCGCAGCCACAGCCGCACGTCGACCGTGACTTGCTCGTTGCGGCTGCGAGCGGTGTGCAGGCGCTTGCCCGCGTCGCCCACCAAGTCCGTGAGCCTGCGCTCGACCGCCGAGTGGACGTCCTCGTCCCCCGCCTCGACGGTCCACTCGCCGCCTCGGTGCGAGGCGAGCAGGCGCGCGAGACCGTCGCAGATCGTCGCGCAGTCCGAGGCGCTGATCAGGCCGACGCGCGCGAGACCCTTGGCGTGGGCCATCGAGCCGCGGATGTCGTGCTCGACGAGGCGCCGATCCCACAGGGGATCGTCACCCGTCGTGAAGGCGAGCATCTGCGCATCGATCGCGTCGCCGCGATCCCACACCGGGCGGTGGAAGTTCTGGCTCATCGTGTCCTTGCTAGCGAGCGTTCGCCGGGGCAAGCGCCTCGAGCGCGCGGGGCGCGAAGCGCGTGTAGAAGTCGACGCCGGCCTCGAGCTCGGCGAGCAGCACGTACTCGTCGGGCGTGTGCGAGCGCGCCGTGTCGCCGGGGCCGCACTTGACCGCCGGAACTCCCTGCAGGAGCGCCATGTCCGACATGGTCGAGGAGCCGATCGCGCGCGCACGGCCCGCGGTCGCGAGCGCCGCCTGCACCAGCGGATGGTCTTCCGAAGTCTCGAAAGGCTTGAGGCGCGACGAGCGCACGCCGAGCTTGGCGTGGGGCATGCGCGAGCCGAGCAGCGCGACCACGTCGGCGGCGCTGTGGCGCGGCGAGAGGCGCGCGTCGAAGACGGCCTCGGCCTTGTCGGGCACGACGTTGTGACGCTCGCCGGACTTGAGCACCGTCGTCGCGACCGTGCTTGCGCCGAGCAGCTCGTGCTCGCCTTCGAGCTTCATCCACGGCCCCGCGCGCACGATGTCGCCCGCGGCCTTCACGAGCGCGTTGTCGTGCTCGACCCGCTGCACGTGTGCGGCATGGCACGAGCGTCCATGCCACTCCGCCGTCACGACCGCGAGGCCCGACTGCGCTCGCACGACCTCGAGGCTCGTGGGCTCGCCCGTGATCGCGCCATCCGGCGCGCCGCAACGCTCGAGTACCTTGCCCATGCCGAGGTTGGTCGTCTCCTCGCACTCGTTGAGCGCGAGCTGCAGCGTGCCGCGACCGCTGCGTGCCTCCGCGCAGGCGCGCAGCGCGAGCAGCATCGCCACCACGCTCGCCTTCGCGTCGTTCGCGCCGCGCCCGTAGAGCTTGCCGCCCTCCCAGCGCGCCGCGTACGGCTCGACGGTCCAGCCGTTGCCGACCGGAACCGTGTCGAGGTGCGTGTTGAACAAGAGGCGCGGCCCGCGACCGAGCTCGACCGTGGCGAGAACCGTGTGCCCGAGACGCTCGCAGTCGATGCGCCAGCCGCGGAGCAGCTCGACCACGTGGTCGGCGATGCGCTGCTCCGAGCCGGAGACGCTCTCGATCGCGACCAGCGTGGCGAGCAGCCGCGCGCTCTCGGGCAGCTCGCTCAACGCGCGCTCCCCGAGAGCTGCGAGGGCTCGAGCGTCACCTGCTTCAGGGTCTGCTCGACTTCGGGCGCCTTCTCGGGCTCGCGCGTGACCAGCGTGCCCGCGCCCTGGTTCGTGTAGAGCTCGGCGAGCAGCGCATTCTCGTCGCTGCCCGACACGACGTGCACGCGGCCGACGCCGCCGTACAGCGCCGCGCGGATCGCCGCGGCCTTCACTCGCATGCCGCCCTTGAGCGCACCCGACTCCTCCATCGCGTCGAGATCGGAGATCGAGAGCGCGGAGAGCAGCGAGCTCGAGTCGTTGGGGTTCGACAGGATGCCCGGCGCGCCCGTGAGCATCACGAGCTTCGCCGCGCCGAGCGCGACCGCGATCGACGCCGCCGTGAGGTCGGCGTTGACGTTGAGGAAGCCTCCGTTGCCGTCGCCCGCGGGCGGGCACACGACGGGGATGTAGCCATCTTCGATCAGCGCCAGCAGCGGCTTGGGATCGACCGACTGCACGTCGCCGACCTCGCCGAAGTCCACGATGCCTTCCGTGGTGCGCGTCGGCGCGCGGCGCTTGGCGACGAGCAGACCCGAGCTCGCGCCCGAGACCCCCACCGCCGGAGCGCCCTCGGCTGCGAGGCACGCGACCACCTCGCCGGAGAGCTCGCCCGCCGTCGCCATGCGCAGCGCGCGCATCGCGGTCGGCGTCGTCACGCGACGGCCGTCGACCATGCGCGGCTCCTCGCCGAGCATGCGCTGCAGTGCGTCGGTCTGGGGACCGCCGCCGTGCACGACGACGACGCGGGCGCCGAGCGCCTGCACGACCGCCACCTGCCGCGCGAACTGCCGGATCGCGCTGGTCTTCGCGATCGTGCCGCCACCGGCCTTGATGACGAAGGTCTTGCCACGGTGCAGGCGCACGTGCGGCGCTGCCTTGAACAGGTCGGTCATTGCGGGAGCTCCAGGGGAACGGGGGACTTGGCGCGAATCTGGCTCTTGCGCTCGAGGCTCGCGAACTGGCTCTCGAGCAGCGCGGTCTGGGCGTGCAGGCGGTTTTCGGCCTGATCGATGACGATCGACCACGGGCCGTCGAGCACCTCGTCGCGCACCACGACGTTGCGGCGCACGGGGAGGCAGTGCATGAAGCGCGCGCGATCGGTGCGCTTCATCCACTCGGGGCTGACGCACCACTCGCGCAGGCCCGCGCGCTGCGCGGTCTCCGCCTCGGTGTTGCCCCAGCAGCCGAGCGAGGCCCACGACTTCGCGTAGACGATGCTCGCGTCCTTGAGTGCCGACTCGCGGTCGTCGGTGACCGTCAGCGTGCCACCGTTCGCCTTCGCGAGCGCGCTGGCCTCGGCGAGGATCGACTCGTGCAGGTCGTAGCCCTTGGGGCGCAGCACGACGACGTCCATGCCGCGCTGGCTCGCCATGCACACGGTCGAGTTGGGCACGGCGTGCGGGAGCGGCTTGGGATGCCAGGCCCACGTGAGCACGAACTTGGCGCGGCGCGGGATCTCGTAGAGATCCATCGTGGTCCAATCGGCGAGCGCCTGACACGGGTGCCACAGCGCGCTCTCCATGTTGACCACGGGGATGCCGGCGTGCTTGCGGAAGCCGTTCATCAGCGCGTCGCGCAGGTCGCGGTCGAGCGACTGGATACCGGCGAAGGCACGGATGGCGAGCACGTCGACGAAGCGCCCGAGCACCGGCGCGGCCTCGCGCACGTGCTCGGCGTTGCCCGCGTCCATCGTGACGCCATCCTCGCACTCGATGCCCCACACGCCGTTGCCACCGGCCTGCAGCTGCACGAGGTCGACGCCGAGCTTGCCCGCGGCGCGCTGGAACGAAGCCTGCGTGCGCAGGCTCGGGTTGAAGAACAGGATGCCAAGCGCCTTGCCTTCGAACCGGCGCGGGGCCGCGCCAGCGCGCAGGTGCAGCGCGCGTGCCACGAGCTTCTCGACGTCGGCCGTCGCGAGCTCGCCCAGGTTGTAGAAGCCCTTCATGCCTTCACCTCCAGCGCCTCGAGGGCGCGCGCGAGCCGCGGGGCCTCCGCGGGCGTGAGCGTCAGTGCCGGCGAGAGGCGCAGCACCTGCGGGTCGTCGCTCGTGCCGATCAGCACGCCCTGCTCGAGCAGCAGGTCGCGCACGGTGGCGGCCTTGAGCTCGGGCTTCACCACGAGGCCGAGAAGCAGACCCGCGCCGCGGATCGACGCGATCGGCCCGCGCAGGGCGGCGACCTTCAGCGCTTCCGAAGTGGCGCGCACGTTGGCGAGGAACTCCGGCTGTCCGACGCGGTGCGCGACCATCGCCGCAGCGGCGAGCACGAGCGGGCCGCCGCCGAACGTCGAGCCGAACAGCTTGCCCGGGACGGCCTGCGCCATCTTCGTGCGGATCACGGTGATGCCGATCGGGAGCCCGCCGGCCGCGCCCTTCGCCGTCGTGAACGAGTCGGGCACGACGCCGAAGTGCTGCGAGGCCCACGGCGTGCCGAGGCGCCCGTTGCCGGTCTGCACCTCGTCGAAGATCAGCAGGGCGCCGGTGCGATCGCACAGGCGGCGCAGCGTGTTCAGGAACTCCATGCTCGGCTCGGTGACACCGGCGAGCGACTGGTAGGGCTCGAGGATCACGGCACCGACGGTCGTGTCGATCGCCTTGGCCGCCATCTCGGGGTCGTTCCACGGCAGCTTGACCACGTCGAACGGCGTCGACGGGAACGCGGCGAGCTTCGTGTCGCTGACCGCAGCCGCGGCCGCCGTGCGGCCGTGGAAGGCGCCCTTGAAGAACACGACCTTGCGACGGCGCGTGAAGGCCAGCGCGTGCTTGAGCGCGTTCTCGTTGGCCTCCGCGCCGCTGTTCGTCACGAACACGCTCCAGCCATCCTCGCTCGGCGGCAGGTTCGCCTCGAACGCGGACAGGAAGCAGTGGCGCGACTCGTGGTCGATCAGGTTCGTGGCGAACGACAGGCGCTTCCACTGCTCGCTGATGACCTTGCCGAGGCCCGGATCGCCAGCGCCGAGCGTGTTGACGCAGTGGCCGCCGTAGAGGTCGAGCATGCGCCGGCCGTCCTTGAGGATCAGCTCGTTGCCCTCGGCACCGACGACCTGGATGGGGAGACGCGCGTACGCGTCGACTTCGCGCAGATGCATGTCAGTTCACTCCCAGGCCCGCGCGAGGCAGGCCCCAGTGCTCGGGGAATCCGAGCATCACGTTCAGGCACTGCAGCGCCTGACCGGCGCCGCCCTTGGTCATGTTGTCGAGCGTGCAGAGCACGTTGAGCACGTCGCCGCGCACGTGCACCGCGAGCTGCGCGCGGTTCGACGCGCTGATCGAGCGCAGGTCGGGCACCTTGGAGCCCTCGAGCACCTCGACGAAGGTCGAGCTGCCGAAGAGCTCGGCGTAGGCTGCGCGCGCCTCGGCCGTCGTCACCTTGCGCGCGAGCGGCAGTGCCGCGGTCAGGTGGATGCCGCGCGCCATCGGCCCCGAGTGCGCGACGAAGTGAATCGGCGGCACGGGGCCGTGGGGCTCGAGCGCCTGCGCGAGCTCCGCCTCGTGGCGGTGCCCGTCGAGCGAGTAAGCCCACATGTTCGCGTGGCGCCACGGGTGGTGCGTGCCCGGCTTGGGCTCGACGCCCGAGCCGCTCGAGCCGGTGATCCCGTGCAGGATCCACGGGCGCGAGGTGTCGAGCAGCTTCGCGCGCGCCGCGGGCACGCAGGCGAGCTGCAGTGCCGTGGCGAAGCATCCGGGTGCCGCCACACGCCGCGAGCGCGCGATGGCGTCGCGGTGCAGCTCGACGAGGCCGTAGGTGAAGCGCGCGAGCTCCGCGGGTGCCGGGTGCGGATGCCCGTAGGCCGACTGGTAGCGCGCCGGATTCGCGATGCGGAAGTCCGCGGCGAGGTCGACGAGGTACAGGTTGTCGGCGAGCGGGCCGAGCTCCGCGGACAGCTTGGCCCACAGGCTCGCGGACTCGCCGTGCGGCAGCGCGAGGAACGCGACCGCGCGGCCGCCGCCGACGAGCGCTTCCGCGATCGCCGCGCGCGCCTCGTCCGCGTTGCACGTGCGCGTGCGCGTCACGAGGTGCGGGTGCGCCTCGACGACGCCCTGCTCGCTGCGCGACACGGCGCCGCGCAGCTCGAGGCCCGGATGCAGGTCGAGCAGGCGCAACAGCTCGCCCGCGAGCATGCCCTTCGCTCCGAACACCCACGCGGGCACGGTCGCGGTGCGCGTCAGCGTCGCGTTCATGCGCCCACCGTCTCGCGGCCGAGCTTGAGACCCTTCTTGCGCAGGCCCTTGAGCACGGCCTCGGTGAGGTTGCGGCCCTCGCGCAGCGCGTTGAACGCCGGCACGCCGAGCTTCTCCTCGCAGAAGCGCCGGCCGACGGGCGTGTCGGTCACGCGCCCGCTGGTGACGTCGACCGCGAGCCCGTAGCGCTCGCGCAAGAGCATCTGGCCACCCCAGGCGCCGACCGGGTCCTGCGCGCACAGGACGACGCTCTCGATCGCGTTGCGGATCGACTCGTCGGAGAGCAGCGACTGCACGCCGTAGGTGCCGAGCAGGCCGTCGCCCATCTCGAGCACGATCAGGTCGGGCTCGGCGCCAGCGAGGTTGGCGATCAGGCTGTGGGCCGCGGGCACCGAGGTGCTCTCGTCCGTCGTCACGACACCGAAGTCGGTGAAGATCGCGACCGGCTCCGCGCCGCAGTCCTGCATCTGCAGGATGTCGCGGCGCAGCGAGACGCCCGTGAGCTTGCCCGCCGCCACGCGCAGACCCTTGTGCGAGAGCTCGCTGATCAGGATCGACGCCGCCGTGGTCTTGCCCGCGTCCATGCAGGTGCCGACGAGCACGATCATCGGCGGCAGGCCCTCGGCACGCGACGGCATCGGCTGCGTCGGGAGCGCCGCGCGCGCGATGTTCGCCGGAATGCCAACGCGCGTCGCGAGGTACGGGAACTCGAGCACCGAGCCGAGCACTTCGAGCCGGAACGGCTCGCCGGTGGCCGCGGTCGCCTCGGCGCCCGTGCCGATCACGCCGCCCAAGTTGAGCAGCTGGAGCTCGTCCCCCACCGCGACCTTGGTCGGCACCTTGCCGCTGAAGCCGTACAGCGCGTCGCGATGGCCGAGCGCGCCGGCGATGATGTCGCCGGGGTGCAGCGCGACCATGCGCCCGTGCACGTCCTCGAGCGTGTTGTAGCTCGTCTTCGCGTTCTTCACGCGGCACGCGACGACCGTGCCGGCCTGGGCCGGGATCGTCTCGCCGAGCACGGCGTTGCGATCGAGCCCGAGGCGCAGCGTGACCGACGCGATCTTGTCGAGGGTGCAGCGCTTCACTTCGCGCTCTCCGCGGTGGCCTTCTCGCCCGCGCGACGGAAGAGGCGCGCCGGCTCCGCCAGCGCGCGCGCGAGACCGAGGGCGCCCTGCGGCGTGGCGTTGGAGCCCGCGCGCTCGCCGTACTTGGCGTCGCTCGCGGCGAGCATGCTGAAGGGCGACGAGACGCCCTCGACCAGCGCCGAGCCCGGCTGCACGCGCACCTTGACGGTGCCCGTGACACGCTGCTGCGTCGAGGCGAAGAAGGCCTCGAGGTCGCGCTGGAACGGGTCGTGGAACAGGCCCTGGTGCAGGCGGCGGCCGTAGACGTCGCCGAGGTGGTCCTTCCAGAAGCGCTGGTCCTCGATCAGCACGAGCTTCTCGAGCTCGCGGTGCGCCTCGATCAGGACTTCCGCCGCCGGCGCCTCGAAGGCGATGCGGCCCTTGATGCCGAGCACGGTGTCGCCGAGGTGGTAGCCGCGGCCGACGCCGAAGGCACCGGCCTCCTCGTTGAGACGCTCGACCAGCGTCACCGGATCCATCGGCAGTCCGCCGAGCGAGACCGGGATGCCGTTCTCGAAGCCGACCTGCAGCGTGGCGCGGCCGTGGCCGTTCTTGGTCCAGTACCACGCCTCCTCGGGGAGCGGCTGGTCGGAGGTGTGCAGCTCGCCGCCGCCGATCGTGACCCCCCACAGGCCCTGATTGACCGAGTACTTGCCGCCGGCGGCGGGCACGGGGAGCCCCTGCTCGGCGAGCCACTTGCGCTGGTCATCGCGGCTCGGCGCGAGGTCGCGCACGGGCGCGAGCGCCTTCAGGCCCGGGGCGATCGTGGCGAGCGCCGCCTCGAAGCGCACTTGGTCGTTGCCGGCCGCGGTGCAGCCGTGGGCGCAGGCGTCGAAGCCGCCCTCGGTCGACATGCGCGCGAGGATCTCGGCCTGCAGGCCGCGCTCGGCGCCCACCGACAGCGGGTAGGCCGCGCCGCGGCGCACGTTGCCGGCGATCAGCCAGCGCACGACGCGCTGGAAGAGCTCGCTGCGCGCGTCGACGAAGCGGTGCTCGACGGCACCGAGCGCGATCGCGCGGCTCTGGATGTCCTGACGCTCCTGCGCGCTCCAGCCACCGCAGTCGACGGCGAGCGTCGTGACCTGCGCCTTCTCGACGCGCGTGAGCCACGCGACGAGGTAGGACGTGTCGAGACCACCGGAATAGGCAAGCAGAACGCGCATCGAAGGCTCCTTCGGGGGATCGGGACGCCTCACGCCGCCGGGCGGCGCGAGCAGAGGGAAACGAAGGGAAAAAGGGGAGCGAACGGCATGACGGCGACGCTCCTAGAGCAGTTCCTGCACGCGACGGCGCACGCGCATGGACGCGGCGTGGCTGTCGGAGGCGACCAGCACGGTGTCGTCGCCGGCGATCGTGCCGACGAGCCCGTCGATGCCCTCGGACTCGAGCGCACGCGCGACGGCGCTCGCGGCACCCGGCTCGCAGTGCAGCAGCACGAAGTGCGACACGGGCTGCTCCGAGCGCAAGAGACTCTTGAGCGCGGCGAGCGGCGTGACGCGCTCCTCCTCGCTGACGCGGTAGCAGCCGGCCTGCTTGGCGACGTTCAGCACGCGCAGGTCGCGCGAGAGCACTGGCTGCGAGGTGTGGAAGCCCTTGCGCTCGAGGCGCTCGAGGAGCTCTTCCTGGCTCGCGATCTCCTCCTCGCGGAGCAGCTCGCGGATGGCCTCGCGGCGCAGGTCGGGGTCAGCCATGGGTCGGGGTCGCGGACGAACGTTCATTCGCTCTGCGCGAAACATTATTCGACGAATAAAACCTCGTCAAGCCCCGAATACACATTCGCCCCATTCGGCCCACCGGCGAATGGCGCCGCCCACCGCGCCCCCGTGCGGGCCGAAGTCGCAATCCGCGCGGCGGGCGTCAGCGCACGAGCGCCGGGTAGGCGGCGTCGAGGCGCGCGCGCAGACCCGCGAGCGCGAGCGCGGCCTCGGGGGCGAGCGGGGCGGCGCCGGGTGCGAGCAGGTTGTCGCGCTCGGTCCAGTCGTCGTCCGGGCCCTCGGGCAGGCGGAAGAGCTGCTCCTGCCGCAGCACGGAGCCGTCCTCGGCCCGCGCAGTCTCGCGGATCAGCTTGTAGCCACCGGAGGCGAGCGACTGGTCGTGGAAACGGCCGACGAAGCCGGGCGGGACCGTTCCGTCCGCGGCGGGCACGAAGTTGGGCTGGAAGCGCTCGCTGTAGAGCTCCCCACGGCCACCATCGGCCGACGCGCTCGCGAGCTCGGGCACGAGCGAGCGCGAGTCGTGGCTCGACACGCTCACGCCGCCCAGCTCGGCCACCGTGGCGAACAAGTCGACGGCCAGCGCGTTCGCGTCGCTCGCCGTTCCGCGCAGCCGCTCGGGGATGCGCGGCGAGCGCACGAGCAGCGGCACCTCGACGCCGCCGGAGAACATCGTGCCCTTGCCGTGGTGGCGCAGGTAGGGCGGCCGGAACGCGCGCTGCGCCATGCCGTTGTCGCCGACGAGGATCACCGTCGTGTCGCTCTCGTCGAGGGCGCGCAGCAACCGGCCGAGCTGGCCATCGAGCGCCGCCATCATGCAGCGCGCCATCGCCGCGTCGCTCGGATCCGAGTGGTCACAGCCCCCCGTGCCCGGCAGGTCGAGCGTGACATGGTGCAGCGGCTCGTGGATCGCGTTGTAGGCGACGTAGAGAAACCACGGCTCCGGCAGCGTGCTCGCGAGGGCCAGCGCATCGTCGGTCGTGTCGACCGTCGGGTAGCCCTGCGGCGTGCGGCCATCTTCGAGCGTCACGCACGGCCACAGCTGGTCCCCGCAGGGCCTCTCGCCAGCGACGAGCTCGGTCGCGTGCGTCTTCTCCCAGCGCCAGTAGCCGCCGTCCTCGGGCGCCGCCTCGCGATCCTCGCCCAAGTTGTAGAGCGAGCCCGCATAGCGCTGGAACCAGCGGCCCGGGGGCTCGCCGAGCGGTGCGAGCGGGTTGCGCGCGAGCTCGTCGACGCCGGAGAGGTGCCACTTGCCGACAGCCGCGGTCGCGTAGCGCGCCGGCGAACGCGCGAGCAGACCTGGCAGGAGCTCATGCGAGGGCGCGAGCCCGCTCGTGCGCTCCTCCGCCGTCGCCATCACGACCTGACCGATGCCCGAACGCAGGCCGTGCATCCCAGTCAGGATCTGCGCTCGCGTCGGGGTGCACTTCGGGTTCGCCCACGCGCGCGTGAAGAGCACGCCGCGGGCAGCGAGCAGCGCGTCGATCTCCGGCGTCGCCGCCGGACCGAGCGAAGGGCGACCGAGCCTCGCGTACTCGCGCTCGTAGGCTCCGATCAGGCCGGGGCTGACATCGTCGACCACGATCAGCACGACGTTGCCGGGCTGAGCACGCGCAGGTTCGGGCTCGCGCGGCGTGCAGGCGAGCGGGAAGGCGAGCAGTGCGAGGAACGTGAGTCGTGCGCCCATGCCGCCGAGCAAGTTAGCCCGCGAGCGTCATGGCGGGTAGCGAAGGGCGCGCGAGATTCAGGCGCGTGTCGCAGACATGAGGATCACCGTCGCCTCGTCGTCGCTCACCTGCGTGAAGTCATCGTAGTGCTCCCCCACCGCCGCGAAGTCCGCCGGCTGCCGGAGGCAGACGACCTCGTCCACCTCGCGCGCGAGCAGGGCGCAGGCCGCGCGCGACCCGACGGGAACCGCGAGCGTGACTCGGGCGGCGCCGCGCGCGCGCAGCTCCCGCGCGCAGCACAGCGCAGTGGCACCGGTGGCGAGCCCGTCGTCGACGAGCAGCACGTGCCGTCCGCCGACGTCGAGCGGAGCCCGACCGGCCCGCAGGCGCGCCTCCTTCGCACTCGCGGACTCCTGCGCCCGGACGAACGCGCGATTGACCCACGCCTCGGGAGCGCCAGTGAGCGCGAGCACGTCTTCGTTGCGCACGCGCGTCCCGCCCGCCGTCACGGCGCCGACCGCCAGTTCCGCGTTCCCGGGCGCGCCGACCTTCTTGGCGACGAGCACGTCGAGATCGGCTCCATGCGCGCGAGCGATCTCGGCCGCCACCGGCACGCCCCCGCGTGGGATGGCGAGCACGAAGTCGAACGGCACGCGCACGAGGGCGCGCGCGAGCTCGGCTCCTGCATGCTCGCGCGAGCGGAAGCGGAGCGGAACTTCCTCGGCGACACGGTGTTGCATGGAACTCTCTCTGGGATCCATGCCCGGCCTGCGACATTCGCCGCAGGGAGCACGTCACGCGCGCGGATGACGCACGCTGTCCGGGCGACCGGCGTGCCGAGACAAGCAACATTCCCGCGCGCATGACGGAACCCCCTCCCGCGCAGCGCCGTCCAAGCGCCTCCTCCGCATGACGACCCACTTTCTCTCGACCGCGCTGGTCGCCGCGCTCGTCGGCGGTGCCAGCGCGGCCGTGGTCCATGTCCTCGCCCGCGACGACGGAGTTCCCTCCGCGAGCGCGAGCCTGACCGAGCTGCGACTGCGGCGGCTCGAGGGACTCGCGCACGCCGCGCGGGGAGATCGTGAGCAGGAGCTGGAGCGTCTCGCGACCTGCGCGCTCGAGGCGCTCGCCAGCGATGGCCCGGTCGAGGGCGATGCGGCGGGGATGGAGCTGTCGGCGCGGATCGAACGGGCCATGGCGACCCTGCGAGACGAGGAACTCCGCGAGGGACAGGCCATCGGGCGCGCGCTGGACGAGGCCGTGCTGGAGGCGCGGCTGCAGCGCCTGTGCGAGCTGGCGCCGCTCGATCTCGAGCAGGCCTGGCAGATCCGTGCCCGGCTCGAGCGGCGCTGAGGGCCCGTTGGCCTCGGGGGGCTCTCGAACTCGGGAAAGGGCGAGATTGGGCGGCACCCGGGCCCGCGGGGAGGGTTGAGAGGCGGATCCCGTACCCCTGAGTCGCACGCCATGAAGACCCCGCTGCTCCCCGTCC